>CAXSEC010000011.1:10034-40843 GCA_964236325.1 uncultured Acidobacteriaceae bacterium
TACCAGAGCGGCTACCATCCGCGCGACGATCGCGGCTTCCATGACACTCCCGGCTATGATCCGCGGCTTGGGCCGTACCCGCCGTACCGCGATGCCTTCCGCGCAGCCTATCTGCACGGCTACGATCGCAACTTCCAACATTAAGCCGATGCGGATGCCGGTATGGGCGGCGCGAGGATATGCTTAGCGTCAAGGAGATTTCTTGTGTCGCTTACTCCGTTTCACATCGCCTTTCCGGTCAATGATCTTGCGGCAGCACGAGCTTTCTACGGCGACGTGCTGGGCTGTGACGAAGGTCGTAGCTCAAGTGAGTGGATCGACTTTAACCTGTTCGGCCACCAGATCGTTGCGCACCTGAAAGCAGGGGCCGGCGATCGGACCCACCACAACGTGGTGGACGGCCATGACGTGCCGGTCCCACACTTCGGCGTCGTTCTTGCGATGAACACCTGGCAGATGCTGGCTGAGAGACTTACCCGTGCAGAAACGAAGTTCGTCATCGCACCCTACATTCGCTTCAAGGGCGAAGTCGGCGAGCAGGCAACGATGTTCTTTTATGATCCGGCGGGCAACGCGCTTGAGTTCAAGGCCTTTGCCGATCCCGGACAGCTCTTCGCGAAGTAGCGAGGTGTGAGCAGGCGTGAGAGCGAACGGTTAGCGGCCCTGACTCTTCGCGACTGCCTTCCGCAACGTGTCAGCCGCTGACTCCGGCGTGATGTCCCGCTGCGGCGACGCCAGCAGTTCAAAGCCAACCATGAACTTCCGCACAGTCGCTGATCGCAGGAGCGGTGGATAGAAGTGGAAGTGCATCTGCCACTCCGGGTGCGCGTCGCCATCCGCCGGCGCGCCGTGGATGCCCATCGAGTAAGGAAACGAGACGTCAAAGACGGCGTCATAACCGGCCGTTAGCTGCTTCAGGAGGTCGGCCAGACCATCGCGGCCCGCGGCATCAAGCTCTGGCAGCCTGGCAAGAGGCTGGCGCGGCAGGATCATGGTTTCAAAGGGCCACACCGCCCAGTACGGCACCAGCGCGACGAAGTGGTCGTTGGCCACGACGATCCGCTCCTGCGCCTTCACTTCAAGATCAAGGTAGGCGGGCAGCAGGGATCGTCCATAGCGCTCAAGATACGCGCGCTGTCCGGCAAGCTCCGCTGTGATCTCGTTGGGCAGAGAGTGTGTCGCCCAGATCTGCCCGTGCGGATGCGGGTTGGAGGCTCCCATCATCGGCCCGCGGTTCTCAAAGATCTGCACGTAGTGGATCTCAGGGCGACTCTCGAGCTCGTCGACCTGCGCAGCCCACGCGTCGACCACTGTGCGGATCGCGGGCACGTCCATCTTGGCCAGCGTCAGGTCATGACGCGGCGAGAAGCAGAGCACGCGGCACAGACCAGGTTCGCTTTCCGCAACCAGCAAGCCTTGCTCGTCGCGGGCCTCGGGCGTGATGTCCAGCTTGAGCGCGGCGAAGTCGTTCTCAAACACGTAGGTCTCGGGGTATGACGGCGTCTGGTGTCCACCGGCACGCACGTTTCCCGGACACAGATAGCAGGCAGGGTCATACTGCAGGGCCGCGGGCGTCGACGGCGTCTCGGTCTGACCTTGCCAGGGGCGATCCGTGCGATGCGGAGAGACCAGCACCCAGTCCTGCAACAGAGGGTTCCAGCGCCGATGCGGCTGTGTCGTCAGCGTCATCCCAGCCTCGCAATCGCGCCGTCCGACGCCTGTGTAACGTAGCACTCGGCGTGTATGCCTGTCTTCTGCTCGTATCCGGCGAGCAGGGCTTGCTTGAAGCTTGCTACCTCCGCCACATCGACCAGGTTGATGGTGCATCCGCCGAAGCCTCCGCCGGTGATGCGGGCGCCCTGGCAACCAGGCAGGCCCTGTGCCAGATTGACCAGAATGTCCACTTCGTCACAACTGGCGGCAAAGTCGTCGCGAAAGCTGACGTGGGCGGCGTACATCAACTCACCGAAGCGGCGGATGTCTCCGGCCAGCAGGGCATCTTTCGCCGCCAGCACCCGTGCATTTTCAGAGATGATGTGGCGGCATCGGGCAAAGGATGCTGGCGACATCTTGTCCTTCGCCGACTCCAGATCCGCAAGCGTTGCGTCGCGCAACTGCTTCGCGTGAGGCACCACCGCGGCCAGCGCTGCCTGCCCTGCTTCCACCTCGCCGCGCCGGTCGCCGTATTCACCATGCGCCACCTCGTGCTTCACCATGGAGTTGCAGATGACCACGCTGACCGACTCGGGAAGGAGCAGCAGCTCGTACTCGAGCGAGCGGCAGTCAAGCAGCAGCGCATGCCCTTTGTGGCCATTGACGCTGATGAACTGATCCATGATGCCGCATGCGCCGCCGACGAAGTCATTCTCTGCGGACTGGCAGAGCGTGGCGATCTCGGCGGGCGGCAAGCTTACTTTCGTCGCCTGCAATACGGCGATCGCCGTCGCCACTTCAACCGAAGCCGACGAGCTGAGACCCGCATTTGGCGGAACGTCTCCGGCTAGCTCCAGCCGAAGCCCTGGTACCGAAACGCCCCGTTCCCGCAGCAGCTTGATCACGCCGGCAGGATAGTCGCTCCAGTGATGCCGACCCTTCTTCGGGAAGTCGTCGAGATCGTAGCTCACGCTTTCATTGAAGTTGCGCGAACTCAGCTGCAAGACGCGATCGCCGGTAAGATCGATCGTCGCTGTCGTCCGAAACTCAATCGCCATCGGCATGACAAAGCCGCCGGTGTAGTCGGTGTGCTCACCGATCAGGTTGACGCGCCCGGGTGCAGCATAACTTGCCATACGTCTCCGACCTTTGCTGAGGGTTTTGAAAACCATCCTCAAACCCTGCAATCGTCTCACACTCCTCATCGATCAGGAGTTCAGCGGCCGCAAGAAGAAGCTCGAACCGCTAACGACGATGGCGCGGAGAATAGTCCCCGCGCCATCTGCTTCCTGCTTGCCACATGGATCTTCGACTCAGGCGTTGACTGGATCCAGCACCCGCGCCAGACGCAGGCCCTTGCGCTCTGCTGCCGCCTGCTTGTGGTAGGCGTAGCCGGCGATCAAGGGAACGGCCATCGTTGCCTCCGAGAACACCATCTGCTCCCAGACCGTATCCACCTTGCCCCACGAACTCGCTTCCTTCAGCGTGCTCGAGCTCAGCGCGCCATCTCGCACGTCGGCCACCGTCACCTGGATCGCGTACTTGTGCATGGAGGCGTCGACACCCAGAACATCGGCGGCAACCACGATGTCCTGCGCAAAGTTCTTCGGCACCCCGCCGCCGATCATCAGCAGACCTGTGGTTGGGTTCTCGATCTTCAGCTTCGTTAGCTCGTAGAAGTCCTTTGCTGAGTCGATCGACACCTTCGGTCCGTTCTGCCGCTCATGCTGGTGCGCCACAAACCCGAACCCTGCAGAGCAGTCAGAGAACGCGGGGCAAAAGATCGGCACATCCTTCTCATACGCGGCCCAGACGATGCCGTCGACACCACCCTTCGCCGGAATCTTGCCATGTTTCTCGAGATACGCTCCCATCTCCACGATCACCTCGCGCGAGCTGTACGGTCGCGGCTCGAGAGAATCGACAATCTCCTTCAACGTGTCGTCGCAGATACGAAGCTCTGCCTCGTCGATCAAGGTGTCGTAGATGCGATCGATCATCAACTCACGCAGCGCGCTATCCTCGGTGCCCGCCTTGTAGACCTCGTCCGCCAGGTAATGGCGGAAGCCGAGCGACTCGAAGAAGTCCTGATCCACAATATTCGCGCCCGTCGAAACGATCGCATCCACCATATTGTTGCGGATCAGATCGACAAACACCTGCTTCAGGCCTGAGCTGATAAGCGATCCGGCTAGACACAGAATGACCGCGCAGTCCTTGTCTCGAAGCATGCGTTCGTAGATGGAGGCGGCGCGGTTCAGGTCGCGCGAACTGAAGGCCATCGTCGCCATGGCGTCAACCAAAGCCACCACGTTATGCTGCTTGATGTCGATGTGCTCGATGGTGCGCTGAAGGATCTCTTGTTTGGATGCCATAGATCTTAAGAGTATCAAAGGGGCGTCCATGCACCTGCGAATTTGGCGTAAATCGCTCCGATACCGCCTCCGAAGCGGGCTATCTGGGTCAGCCATCCATGCGATACTTACGTGGTCGCCGCGCGTTCTAGTTCTGGTGGACGTGCAGCGCAGGCCGGGATGGCGGAACTGGCAGACGCAGCGGACTCAAAATCCGCCGAGGGCAACCTCATGGGGGTTCGATTCCCCCTCCCGGCACCAAAGATACAGATCCATCGGCAAGAGATTTGCCCTCGAAAACTGCAACTGCTGCTAGAAGGACAACCGCAGACCGAGCTGCGCGGCGAAGGGGATGCCGACCGTTGTGCCGGGGCCGAAGAAGTCGCCCAGCCCGCCGGCGGGGATGCCTAGCTGCTTTAGGTTCGTGGCGCTGCAGTTAGCGGAGTTTGGCGCAGCCACGGTGCACGCCGGGATGGACGCCGCATTCGTAACGTAGTTCGCGCCGGGATTGTTGCGGTTGAACAGGTTGAACATCTCGAGAAACGGCGTCAGGTTAGCGCCCTCAGGTCTGTTCCGGTTGAGCGGGATGGGGCGGCTGACGCGAAGATCGGTCTGGATGTAGGGAGTTGCGCGGAACTCGTCCAGGCTGGTGGTCCGGGTGTTGACGGTCACGCGCTGGGTGCCGTCCGGCGTAGTGATGGTAAAGGGCCGCGCACTCTCCGTCTGGGTCAGGCCGCTGACCTCAAACCCGGCGCCGGCCTTGAGCGTGCCGGCAAGCACGAAGCGATGCCGGACGTCCTCGCCGGATGGACCATAATCCCCGGGGGCGAAGGCGTGCAGCGGGTTGCAGACGCCGTTCACATAGTCAAACAGCTCGCCGAGAACGCAGCCCCAGGTCTGCGCTTTGGAAAAAGTGTAGTTGGCGATGAAGCTGGCGCGGTGGATGACCGATCCTTGCAGATGCAGCAGAAGCCCGTTGTAGCTGGAGCGATTGTCGGAGTGGAAGACGTTCACATCCGGCACATAGGTCGCCTGATTCGGATCGTCGAGCGCCAGCTGCGGCGTGAACAGATTGCTGCCGCCGGTATAGCTATAAGCACGGTAGCCGTGGTCTCCCTGCTCGTGGATGAAGTCCCCGGTCATTGACCAGTTGGCGTTGAAGTTGTGCTGCGCGCCGGCGGAGACGTGAATGGCATAAGGGGTTCGGTAGCCGGGATCGATCAAGTTAGCGGCGCCTCCAGAGGCGTCCCCACCAACGCACCCACCCGTAGTCAGTGAGCCGGAACTCTGAATGGGGCTGACGCATGGCGCGGCAGGCGCATTGACTGCCTGAAGGGCCGTGGCCCAACCGCTCTGTGCGAGGTCATCGAAGTAAAGGCCAAAGCCGCCGCGCAGGATCGTGGATTGACTCCCGCGTGGGGCATAGGTAAAGCCGAGGCGAGGCGCTATCTGCGCGTGGTCGTCGTGCGGCGCGCCCGTGACCAGCGGAATGCCGAGTGCCTGCAGCGTCAGGTAGCCTGGATTCAGGATCTGCGCGCGGCCTGATGAGTTGAAGAGGCCGAAGGTCGTCGAATAGTGCAGCCCGTAGTTGAAAGCTATGTTGCGGATGTGCCAGGAGTCCTGCGCGTACACGGCGAGGCGCTGTACATTCTGCGAGAAGGCGCCGCCATGCACGCCGGAGGTGGAGGCTCCGGCAGCAGCATCCACCGCGATCTGGCCAGGATGCGCGAGATAGTAGGTGGGGTTCTGCGGGAAGGTGTAGAGCGTCTCTGGCGTGTTGGGGAAGGCGCCGCCGAGCACCGGCTCGTGGATGAGGTTGATGCCAACCTTGATCGCGTGGCGCGCTCGGGCGTAGCTCGTGTCGTAGCGGAACTGATACTTCTCCTGATTGCGAATCGACGGAAAGTAGGTGATGGGCGTGGCGAACTGGTTGTCGCCGTAGGTCTCGAAGCCGGAGATGGTCTGTGACGTGGAGCTAAATGGAAAGGCGAGGGCGAAGCCAAGATTCGAATTACGCACCTGCGTCAGGTGCAGGCCAACGCCAGCGAGGACCAGGTTGCCAAGCAGTTTTGGAGAGAAGACGAATTGATTGCCCAGAACCAGGCTGAGATAGTTGTTGTGCGAGAGCAGGCCGGTGCTGGGCAGCGTTCCCTGCTGCACCAGATTATTGTGCGTTGTGTAGTTATCGATCGTGCCACGGAGATACCAGCTGGAACGCGAGGACTGAGTGAAGTCGAAGCGGCTGGAGCCGAAGTAGTCACGGAACGGAACCGGCACGCTCGAGGGCACCGCGATCAAGGGAACACCCGGAACCAGACCGTCGGCGGCGAGCGTGGCGAGTGCGCGAAACTGCGTCGTGCTGGCAGGACTGTACGCGATGCTGCTGTTCTCGTGAACATGCTCGAAGGCGGAGAAGAACCATAGCTTGTCTCTGACAATGGGACCGCCCAGCGTTCCGACGTAGTTCTGCCGCGAGAACGGCTGCTTTGGGTCCGGCGCGGGATTCTCGATGGGATAGCGCGCGTTCAGATCTGCGGCGCGCTCGTAGAAGGAGGCTCCGCCGTGAAACTGGTTGCTGCCGCTCCTGGTCGTGATGACGACGGAGCCGGCCGTGGTGTTGCCCGTATCGGCATCTTCCTGCGCGGTGCGGATCGCGAACTGCGCGATGGCGTCGGGTGAGATGTTCTGCAGGAAGCCGCCGATGTAGTCGTCGGAGTCGTCGGCGCCGTCAACCGAGAGCTCGTTGTTGAGGCCAGAGCTGCCGCCCGTCGAAACCGCCGTGATACGAGCTTTGGTCGGGTCTGATGGCTCAACCGGCTCGGTGCCGGGAGCGAGGTAAGCGATGTTGGCGAAGCTGCGCGCGGGCAGTGGCAGCGCTTCAAGATCGGCGCTGGCAACAATCGTCTGGTGCACATCGCTATCGGCATCGATCGCCTGCGTGGTCACCGAGGAAGCGGTCGCGTTCACGCCAGCCGTCTGCTGCGCGCGTGGAATGCGCAGCGTGACGGCAACATCCTGCGTGCTGCTGACGAGGATGGTGACGTCGGTTGATGCTGTTGCAAATCCGGCCGCGCTGATGCTCAGGTGCCACGCCCCGGGCGGCAGACCTTCGACGCGGAACTCGCCATGCGCATCGGCGGTGACATGCCGCGTCAACGCGGAGCCGGAACGCTCCAGATCGACGCTGGCCTTTGCGATGCGAGCGTGCGTTGCATCTTCGATGACTCCGCGGATGGCGCCCGTGACGGTCTGCGAACGCACACAGACTGGAGCACTCAACAAGAGGGCGGCGAGGATGAAGCGTGTTCGCATGAAGCTCCGAAGAGGGTCTACTGCGTCATCAAGACGTAAACTTCGTGTTCGATTGCGGAGATCGCGATGGGCGAAAGCTGCGCCCGCGTGAGCTGCTGATTGAACTGCGCAAGCGGCCCCTGCTTGAGGGCAGCCCATTGCTGTATGCGAGGCGCGGAGGCAGCGTTCGCTTCGGCATACACCTGCATGGCTTGCGACGGGATCGCACGGTCCGAGCTCTCGGCCACGTTGAGCGCGGAGGTGATCTCAGAGTTCGCTTGATCCAGGCCAGGGCTCGCACCCGTGCCGGAGGTAATGGCATCGATTGAGGCGAGCAACGCCTTCTGCTGTTCAGCGATCCGCGGATTACTTGGTGAGTTCTTGGTCAGCTGATTCTTCACCGAGCCAATCTCGGCAAGCGCGCGACGCGCTTCGAGCGATGCAGCAAAGATCGTGTACGTGGTGCGAAAGTTTTGCTGAAGCTCCGCCGTCGTCGCCTTAATGCGAGGATCCATGGTTACCGTAAGCTCTTCTGCCGGTAGCGGCTCGTGATCCACGCTCAGCTGCAGCGAGTAGGTGCCCGGCGCGACCTTCGGGCCGCGTGGCATGCCGCCCTCGCCGTCGTCAGGCTCGTCGCTTTCTTGAACGCCTGAAGTACCCCACGCCAGATTCCACAGGAAGCGATGATGTCCGGCTGCGGTCTCCAGACGTTGCGGCTGAGGGAACCAGCGATCGGCGATCGGGACCTTCATGTGCGAGGGCTGCGCGGGCATCGCCGAGGAGACGTGGCGCACCAGCGTGTGCTGCTTATCGTAGATGTCCAGGTCGAGCGACTTCGCCTCGGCCGGAAGGTAGTAGTCGAGGATCGCACCGGCCGGTGGGTTCTCGGCCGTGGGCTCTTCGGGCGGAAGCGGGCTGCCGGGGAAGGCATCGTTGTCGACACGCACCGTCACCTGCGGTTTGTACAGAAAGGCCGACGTGCTTGCCGCATGAGCCGCGGCCTGGCGCAGTGGCGTGACGTCGTCGAGAATCCAGAACGAGCGTCCGTGCGTTGCGACGACGAGATCATCCCCATGTATCACCATGTCGCGGATCGAGGTGACTGGCAGGTTCATCTGCAGCGGCATCCAGTGTCCGCCGTCGTCGAAGGAGACATCAATGCCGAACTCGGTGCCGGCGTAGAGCAGACCTTTCTGCTTCGGATCTTCGCGCACCGCGTTGACAAACGCAGGGTCGGCCAGGCCGGTGGTGATCGGCTGCCAGGTCTTGCCGTAATCGGTGGTTTTGAAGAGATACGGAGTGCGGTCATCGATGCGGTAGCGGTTCACCGCGGCGTAGGCCACCGCAGGGTCGAAGTGCGATGGCTCGATCAACGAGATACGCGTCCACAGCATCGCGGAGGCCTTGGTTGCCGCCGGCGTTACATCCTTCCAGGATGCTCCACCATCCCGCGTCAGCGATACGACGCCGGTATCGCTGCCCGTCCAGATCACATCCTTGTCAAGGTACGACGGCGCAACGGTCGCGAGGGTGCCATAGCCGAGCGCGATGGCATTCTGCAGCGTTGGCGCCTCAGGCGCCTTACCCACCGAGTTGCCGGCCGAAGGATTGCCTGCGGCGGCGATCGCCGATGCATGCACTGTGGTCGTTCCACCGGTGAGGTCGGGACTGATCTCCTTCCAGTGCAGGCCGCCATCGTTGGTTCGCATCAGAAACTGCGTCCCGAGATACAGGCTTGTCTTGTCCACCGGCGAAAACACCAGCGGCGGCGACCATGGATCGCGGTACCTGCGCTGATTGATCTCTGTCCCGAACACCTGCACCGGCCATGGCGACACATCCTGCGAGAGCGCTACGCGTTTGTCCCAGCGCTGCACCGTGCCATAACTGCCGCTCGCGAAAACAATGTCCGAGTCCATGGGATCGACGGCAAAGTATCCGCTCTCACTGCTGCTCGCGGGAGACCAGTCGCGCGGCGTAATCTGCCCGTGATCGGTGCGGCTCAGCACGCTAGCGCCGCCGCTATCCTGTTGCGCGCCGTACACCGTGTAGGGGAATCTATCGTCGGTTGTAACGTGGTACAGCTGCGCGGTCGGCTGGTTGTACCACGTCGACCAGCTCCTGCCTCGGTCGAGACTGATCGACGTTCCCTGGTCCGTCGCCAGCAGCAGCCGCGAGCCATTCTTCGGATCTACCCAGAGCTCATGGTAGTCGTCGCCACCAGGGGCTCCGCGCACCACCGTGATCGTCTTGCCGCCGTTGGTCGAGCTCATCAGCGCAATGTTCGGAACGTAGATTGTGTTTGCGTCGCTCGGGTCCACGGTGATGCGGTTGAAGTACCACGCGCGGCTGGTGAGGCGTTCATCTGCGCTGGCCAGCGACCACGTCGCTCCGCCATCAGAGCTCACATAGAGCCCGGACTTCGCGGCTTCAATCAGGGCATACACCCGCCGCGCATCGGAGCTGATCGCGACACCGACCCGACCCCACTTCCCTTCGGGCAAACCGCTGCCGGCACAGCTCTGCCAGCTCGCTCCACCGTCGGTCGATCGATACAAGCCGCTGCCGTCCCCGACCAGCGGCGCGTATGTGCTCCACGGCGGTCGACGCGCGCTCCACAGCGACGCAAAGAGCACGGTCGGCTTCCCGGCAGCGATCGCAAGATCCGCCACACCAAGCTCCGGACCCTTATCGAGCACGTGCTGCCACGATGCGCCGCCGTCGCTTGACTTGTAGACGCCGCGCTCCGGGTTAGGGCCATACGCATGGCCAAGCGCGCCCACATACACGATGTCGGGATTGCCTGGGTCGACGACGATCTTCGCGATCTGCCGCGTCTCTTTGAGGCCGACGAACTTCCATGTCTCGCCGCCATCGCTCGACTTGTAGACGCCCGTTCCGGAAGCCAGGTCGGAGCGGATGTCCGTCTCGCCAGTGCCGGCGTAGATCACCCTCGGGTTTGAGGGCGCAACGGCTAGCGCTCCGATCGAAGCGACGGGCTGGCCGTCAAAGATCGGCTTCCACGTCGTTCCGGCGTTCGTGGTCTTCCAGATGCCGCCATCGACAGCCCCAAAGTAGAAGGTCGTCCCGTCGCCAGGCACGCCGGCAACCGCAACTGCGCGACCGCCGCGGAACGGGCCGATCAGCCGCCAGTCCATGTCGCTGTACATCCGCGGCGAGACAGTCTGCCCGCGCGCCGGCAGCGTAGCGGCGGTCGAAGCCCAGAGTAAGGACCCGATCAGCAACGCCTGCAGCAGCTTCAAGGATCTTGCGTTCGAGCGTGCCATGGTCTTCTCCGCGACTGGTTCTATTTCGTTGATGGACCGCAAAGGCACTCAGTCTTCGTCGCCGCCTTCAGGCATCGTCTCGGGCCTCTGCTGCAGGTTGAGCTGCGCGAGGTGCGCTGCCGTCAGTTGGCTGTTCAGCTTCGGAAGCGAGACATCTTTCCACCTGTTCCAGCTACGGAGCGTCTCCGCAGTCTCCTCCGTGGCATGGGCCGCCGCCTTCTGCTGCGCCGCTGTAGGTGCTGCATCCACCTGCCCTACCTGCACGTAAAGTCCAGCATCCTCAAGCGAGACTTCGTCGAGGCCCGCTACCTCTTCGCTCGTCGCCGACCTCTCTTTGCCATCGAGCAGCGCCGCAAGCTGCTTGTCGGAGTCTTCAAGCGAAGCCTTCGGCGCAGCGGCTGCGTCCTTTGCGAGCTTGGCAATCTGCTCGCGCAGGGAGTGTGCCTCAAGCGCGGCCTCGGCGCTTGACGAGGTCAGTGCGGCGAGCTTGGACTCGGCCGTATGTAGCGCTATCAGGTCCGCGGGCGAGGCCTTCACGCGCGGATCCATCTTGAGTGTCAGCGGCGTTGTCAGCACCTTGCCCCCGGCAGTCAGCCGAACCGTGTACGTCCCAGCCAGCGCCAGCGGCCCTTGCGGTGTGCGCGGAGTCCGGTGCGGGACCGCCGAGATCGGGTACTCGTACCGCGTCGCAGTTGGCGTGGTTGCACGCAGATCCCACACCCAGCGATGCATGCCCGCTGAGGCAGGCAGCGTCTGCGGCATCTTCAGCCAATACAGCGGAATGAGCTGTTTCGCCAACTCATCAGGCGTCGCGTACGGCGCGTCGGTGCTCGCATATCTGCGCACCAGCTTCCCGCTGCCATCCAGGATCTCAAGGGTGACCGATCCCCGGAACGACGCTGGCAGTGAGTAGTCGATGACGGCGCCATCCGGCGGGTTCTCGCCCTGCGGCTCATCGATCGGCAGCGGCGTGTCCGAGTAGGTGCTGCGCCGAACGCGGTAGGCGGCACTCGGTTTAAACAACGTGACCGCATCCGGGGCTAAGCTCGCAAGCTGCCGCAAGGGCGAGATGTCGTCGAGGATCCAGAACGATCGCCCATGGGTTGCGACGATCAGGTCACTCCCCTGGTCATTGCTCGTGATCCATAGATCGCGCATCGACGTATGCGGCAGATTCAGCTGCAGCGGCTGCCAGTGGTTGCCGTCGTCGATCGAGTACCACACCGCGGTCTCCGTCCCGGCGAATAGAAGGCCTTTGCGCACTGGATCTTCGCGCACCGTGTTGACCGGCGAGCCATCCGGCAGGCCAGCCGAGATCGACTGCCACGTCGCACCACCATCATGCGTGCGGTAGAGGTAGGGGTGAAGATCGTCGACGCGCAGCTTGCTCACCGACACGTAAGCCGTCGCATCGTCGAAGTGCGACGCCGAAATTTGCGTCACCTTGCTCCACGGTGTCAAGGCAGCCGGCGTGACGTCCTTCCAGTGTGCGCCGTGGTCGTGCGTCGCCCACACCAGGCCATCGTCGGTCCCCGCCCATAGACCATCGACAGACTTGAACGACGGCGCGAGCGCATAGATGACGCCTCTGCGTTTCGCCTGGTCCTTCTCCGGCAACGCTGCCAGCGATGCCGGCTGGCCCGAATGTTCTCGGCTCAGGTCCGGGCTGATCTTCTGCCAGGTGTTGCCGTAGTCGCTGGTCTGAAACAGAACGCTCGTCGCAGTAAACAGCAGGTGCGGATCGACGGGCGAGAACATGATCGGCTCCGTGCGGTCAGCCCGGATATCCGGATTGTGCGTGGGCAGGGGCGTGACGTTCTGCACCTGTCCGGTAAGCATGTTGTACTTCGAAACCTCGGTGCGCCCGGCGCCGTAGATGATCTCCGGGTGGAGCGGATCCGGCGCAACATAGCCGTACTCGATGACGGCAGCCGGATGCCAGTCACGGAAGGTAATCGAGCCATCGTTGCTGCGGCTCGACGTGCATACCGAGCCGCTCTCCTGCTGGCCGGCGCACACCTGGTAGGGGAAGGTATTGGTCACCGCCACGTGATACAGCTGCGCCGTCGGCTGGTTGTACCACGAGCTCCAGCTCTCGCCGCGGTTCACGCTCACCAGCGCCCCCTGGTCGCTCACCAGCAGGATGATCTCGGGGTGAAGCGGGTTGATCCACAGGTTCTGATAGTCGTCGCCGCCCGGCGCTCCACGCAGGCTCATCCATGTGTGGCCTCCGTCGATCGATCGTTCGGTCACGATGCTGGCGCTATAAACCACATCCGCATTCTTCGGATCGACGGCCGGCTCGGGAAGATCGCCGCCGCCAATCTTCATCGCTGGTCGTGCATCGTCGGTCACCTTGTACCAGCTCTCGCCCGCATCGTCGGATCGATAGAAGCCGAGTCCAGCAGCCGAAGCATAGCCACCTTGCTTTGCCGTGGCCGTCGTCGCGTACAACCGGCGCTCGTCACTCGGCGCAACGGCAAGGTGTACCTGCACCAGGTTGTCCGGAAGACCCTTCGTCAGCGGCTTCCAGGTGTCGCCGCCATCAGTCGATTTGAACAATCCCCCATGTGTCCCTTCGTACTGATTCCCGTCCTCCCATGGCCCAAGACGCGACTCCCACAGCGATGCATACAGGATGTTCGGATTGACCGGATCGAGCACCACGTCGTCGCCGCCGGTGTTGGCGTCTTTACTCAGAATCTTCTTCCAGGTCGCGCCGCCGTCGGTCGATCGGAAGATACCGCGCTCCTCATTGGGGCCATACGGATGGCCGAGAACGGCGGCATACACGCGATTTGGATCGCGCGGATCGACGGCAAGCGCCGGAATCTGCTGTCCGTCATTCAGGCCCAGATGCTGCCAGGTCTTGCCCGCATCCGCCGATCGATAGATGCCGTTGCCCACGGAAAGATCGGGGCGATGCAGCCCCTCGCCACTTGCGACGTAGATAACGCTGGAGTTTGACGGAGCCACCGCGATCGCACCCACCGATTGCGTGGGCTGCCCGTCAAAGATGGGTTCCCAGGTGCGTCCATAGTCGGTCGACTTCCACACGCCGCCATCCACCTGCCCGACGTAGAAGACGTTCGGCTCCCCGGCGACGCCCGTGGCAGCGCGCGTGCGCCCTCCACGGAACGGCCCAATCATCCGCCAGTGCAAGTCTGGCGCGGTCTGCGCGGAGGTATTCGACACTCCAACAGCTGAAAAGGCGAGACAGAGCGAGAGCAAAACAGCGGCACGGCGGCACCACATCCTGGACGACCTCTGCAGAAAAGTTTGCTTTAGGTCATCTTATACAACGCATCCGCGACGCCGGCGTCTGCGCATGAAAGCAGCTTCTGTGTTTCCTGTCGCCAACTAGGCTCTTCCCTGCTCCACTGAGATCTTACTCATGGCAGGAATCGCCAGGACCTTGGATCGCGCCTCCGCCTCTATCCGCCGGAAGGTCTTCAGCGCCTGCGCTACCACCTGATCCATGTTGAAGTAGCGATAGTTTGCTAATCGGCCACAGAAGGTGACGTCAGGAACACGATCCGCAAGCTCCCGATAGCGTGCAAAGAGTGCGGCATTCTCCGGTCGGGGAATCGGATAATACGGATCTCCGGTCGCTCTTGGATACTCGTAGACGACGCTTGTCTTGGCGTGTCTCTGTCCCGTCAGATACTTGAACTCAGTGACGCGAGTGAACTCGTGATCGTTTGGATAGTTGACAACCGGCGCAGCCTGGAAGATCTCCTGATCTAACGTCTTGTGGGCAAACTCGAGAGAGCGATACGGCAGCGGACCAAACTTGAAGCCGAAGTACTCATCAATGGGCCCGGTGTAGACCACCTTGGCCTCTGGGTAGAGCGCTGCAATCTCGGCAAAATCAACACCCAGGCGGGTAGTGATCGAAGAGTGGTCTAGCATCCGCTCGAACATCCTTGTATAGCCGTGGAGCGGCATGGCCTGGAATGTGTCTGTGAAGTATCGGTCGTCATGGTCAAACCGCACAGGAATCCTGCCCGCAACCGCAGCGTCAAGCTGCGAGGGATCCAGTCCCCACTGCTTGCGGGTATAGTTCCGGAAAAACTTCTCGTATAACTCCTGTCCCACACGACTGATCACGATATCTTCAGACGTCTTGATCACCGCGCGTTGCACCGTGCGCCCTGCCAGAAACGTCTTCATGCCTTCTTCGTTCAGGTTCAGATCATAAAGTCGATTGATTGTATCCAGATTGATTGGTACCGGCAGCAGTTGGCCATCAACACTTGATAGAACGCGATGTTCGTAGTTTCGCCAGCTGGTGAAGTTCGAGAGGTATGCCACGACCTCGTCGCTATTTGTGTGAAAGATATGTGGTCCGTACTGATGGATGAGAATCCCCTCAGCGTTATACGTGTCATAGGCATTCCCCGCGATATGACTGCGCTTGTCAATGATCAGGACCTTCTTGCCCATCTGCGACGCAAGCCGTTCCGCAAGGACGCTTCCGGCAAACCCCGCCCCCGCGATCAGGTAGTCGAAATGCTCGGTCCGCTCGCGTCGGTAGCCCCGCTCCATAGCCGGGACAGTTGTAAGTGCCGTCTCGCTGGCAAGCACAGACGTGGTGAGCAGCACTTGCGTCTTCGGGTAGATCGTCGCTGATCCTGCCTGCATCGCCGGAGAGGTTACGGCACCCTTCGTGCGAGCGCCTTCGACCAGCTTCTGCATCGCCGTCCAGGTCGAAGCCCAGGAGCTCTCCGCCAGCTTCGTCTCAACCGCACGACCCCACTGCTCGGAAGGCGTTTCCATCGCCTTGTCGAGCGCGACTGCAAACGCCGTGGCTTTGTCTGCAATTTGCACCAGACCGCGGCTGCCATACTCCCGGACGACATCGAGGATAGGTGTGGATACCACCTGTCGACCGGCCGCGAGATACTCCGGTGTCTTCGTCGGCGAGATAAAGCGAGTTGACTCATTCATCGCAAACGGCAGCATCGCAACCCGCCATCCAGCAAGGTATCCAGGAAGACTGCCGTAACTCTTGCCCCCAAGATAATGAATATTCTTTGCCTGCGGAAGGGTCGCTGGGTCGATCTTTGCCATCGGCCCGAGAATCACGAATTGGAACTCCGGCCTGAGCGCCGCCATGCTCCCTAGCAACTCCAGGTCGAACCGTTCATCAATCACACCGTAAAAGCCAATACGGGGTTCTGCAATGCCGGCTTGATCCTGAGGCTCACTCCGATGCGCCTGCTTCGCCGTAGCAAAGTGAGCCACATCGACCGAGCTTGGAAAAAGGTGTACGTTGGCGTGCTGCCCCCGCTTTTCCTCGTAAAGGCTTAGACCCCCGGTAAACACCACATCCGCCCGCTTCAGCAGTTCCTGCTCACGAGCCACTAGCTCCTTCGGAGCGTCTTTGAAGTTACTTAGCTGGTCCATGCAGTCGTACACCAGGACCTCAGGCAAAAGGTGCTTGGAAAATACATACGCCATCGGCGTGTAGTACCAGCTCACGTAGTTCGTAATCACTTCCTGCTTCAAAAACTCGTCGAGCAACTTCTCTTGTCCTTCGACCCAGTCACTCCCTGTCGGCAGGTGAGGCGTGAGGATCCAGACACCGCTCACGTCCTCGACCGTAGCAAGGTAGGCGCCGCCTTCAATCTTCCCTTCCGCGATCGCTCCTTCGAAGTGGATCGGCTCTTCCCAATAAAACACCCTTGCGTGCCGCACCGCCTGCCTCAGTAAGTGCTGTGGCCTCTGTGTCACAAAGTTCCAACGCAAATGGCTGAAGCAGAATAAATCCAAGGTGCGCACGGTAGATGGG
This sequence comes from uncultured Acidobacteriaceae bacterium, assembly GCA_964236325.1. GTDB lineage: Bacteria > Acidobacteriota > Terriglobia > Terriglobales > Acidobacteriaceae > Edaphobacter. The sequence goes on from CAXSEC010000011.1 coordinate 26,414, forward strand.
TTGCTGAAAGCCACTTAGGAATCCCCCGAAGAAAGATCTATAAAGAAACAGAAGCGAAGCGCACTACAAAGCGGAAGCGGAAAGCAGCTACTTACACGCCTATAGGAACGTAATGCTGAAGCGAACGCGATCCGTAAGACATAGGATGCAGCAGCCGCCTTCACATGCCGGGCAAGATCCTTAGCCAGAACCAAGGACATTCGCGAAGTCAGTTCATCCTCGCTTGTTTGCGTGGAAGAACAATTCTTAGCGTTTCTGTTGGCACAGTAGAGAACCGCCGCAGGAGGTAAGCCTCTTAGCAGGACATGACTCGGCCCGTCCGGAGCAAAGTCCGGGCTGAGGGCCGCTTACTGGCGTGTGACAGCTCCAACTATACTCCTGGGCGGACGCGCAACGCTCTGCGCACCACTGCACTCCTCAGAGCAGACGCGGTCAGACCGTGCCCTTAGAGCTGCGCCAGCTCGTTCTAGGTATCGCTACCGCCGTGCCCCGCCAGAAACCGCCTCCGCAACGTTTGAGCAGGCCAGTGTCATCGCTTCGCTTGCGCAGCAAGGTAGTGACGCTCGTCGGTGCCGGCACCACCAACTACATAGACCTTCGATCAGGCTGAGCCTCCACCAGCGCTGGGGCTGCGAGAGGAACGCCGGTAGACTGGGCGACTCAGAGAAGGTGGCTTGAGCAAGCTTCCCCTGCTTACTAAACCTGCACCCTGTCCCGAGCAAACCTATGGCGGACATCCGCGACACGGCCGCACGTTAAAGGGAAACGGTCCGGTCTTTACGACACCATCCGTGGCATCCATCTGCCAGACCTGATAGCGAAATTCGCCGGTGTTATTCAAGCGGAGTACAACCGGTGAAAGATCGCTTCCCTTAAAGCTCCGATCGGGAATTTCATCCACGGGGTTAGGACCGTCAAAGCGGATCTCGAAAGTTGGATGGTCATGGGTCTCTGTTCGCCACTCAAAGGTGCCACCCTGCTGTCCATCTGTAGCATATTTCCTACTTCTCGGATCCGGCAACGTCATCACCACTCCCGACGGCCGTAGGTACTCTTGCTCCACTTCCATAAGCTCGCTCCCTTTCTCCCCGTTTTAGGTCGCCTCTACGTCGACAAATCACAGTTTGTCGTCTGCCATCCTACTTCCGCTATAAGGTTCTCGCTCGCGATCTTCTTATAGCGAGGATCGTTCTGCAAGGCCTTCAAATCCGGACATGGCACCAACTGGAGGGCCGTGGCACCTCTTTGGAACGACCGCCTCAAAACCTCAAGCGCCTGATCGCGCCGCCCAAGCAGTTCAAGAACCCTGATCTTATAGATCTGCGAATCCATGTCATCAGAAAACAGTGAGTCGGCCCTGCTAAGAGACTCTGACGCCTTCTTCAGTTCGCCGACCTCTGCTTGATAAAGCGCAAGCAGCATCCACGCTGGACCATTTGTCCTCTCGGAACGGAGATGCTCCGCTCCTTCTTTCGCGGCTCTAAGGTACGCATCCTTTGCTTCGCTTTCCCGGTGTGCCAGCATGGAGTAGCAATCAGCAAGCTCAAGCCAGTTCGCATCCTCACCGGGGTTCAGTTCTGTCGCCCTTAATGCAAACGGCAGAGCGTCTTGGGCCTTACCTTGATATCGAAGCGCCAAGGATAGGTTCGACGCAGCGACATCGTAGTTTGGCGCTATCGCCAGCCCCCTTCGCAGTGAGGTTGTAGCGGCGGCAAGATCTCCAACTTGTAAGTACTCTACGCCTAAGTTGCTTGCCGCTAACGCGCTGTTAGGAGCCGCCATGGTTGCTGTGCGAAAGCTTTCGATTGCTTCCCTCCACCTGCCCTGCGCATGGAACGCCAATCCAAGATCGGTATAGATCACCCATCGGTTGGGCCGCTCCTCCAAGGCACGATGAAATGCCCGCTCTGCGTCCCTCCATCGATCTAAATTCGTAAGCATCCGTCCCTGCCACAAGAGGGCCATCGTATCTGTCGGATCCAGTGCGAGTGCCTTGTCTATCTCGTCAAGCGCTGCCTTCTTCTCGCCCATTTGCTCGAGGACATATGCGCGTGAGGCGTGCGCCCCGACAAGCCGTGCATCAAGCGCAAGCGCGTGTTCGCAGTTCGCCATCGCCAGGTGTAGTGCTCCGGAATCAAAACGCAACCCATATACCCGGCCATACGCGATCGCCAGCTTCGCAAACGCCATTGCGTACTTCGGGTCAGCCTCCGTCGCCTCCCGATACTTCAAGATCGCCGCGTCCAGCCCAGCATCGTTGTCCTGCTTCATCAGCGCCTCAGCTGCCTGAAACGCCGCCAGCGCCGCCGCATGCTTCGTCCCGCCGCGCATGCGGTCTTCATCCGGCTCATAGTGCTTCAGGTTCAGCAGCTCGGCCGCCGCGCGTACCGTGCGCTCCTTTAGGCTCGCCGGCTCTCCCGGTGAGCTGCGCACCTCCCGCGAGCGCAGCGTCCGCCCCGTCACCGTATCCACCACCTGCAGCAGAACGTGCACCGCATCCGCCTCCGCCCTGCCCGAGGCCGCCAGCAACAGGTTTGCTCCCACTGACTCCCGCGCCTGGTCCAGCTGCGACCGCATCGTCAGCTCGCTCGTCACCGTCTGCGCCGCCACATAGAAGTCATGATCGTATGCCTCCGCCCGCGCCAGCTCGCCCGCCATCGTGTCGATCAGCCCCGAAATCATCGGCCGCACGCTCACCTCGGCCGCCGGTGGCCAGTCCAGCACCGCCACAAACCGCCGCCGCGGCAGCGGATGCAGCAGGTCCTCCAGCGCATTACGGATCCAGTCCCGCTGCCACACCGCACCCCCGGCCATGCCGCACGCAGCCACCGCCCCGGCCGCCACAAAGCGCCGCCGCGTAAATGTCTGCGGCTTCGCCACAGGCCCGATCGCCATCGGCCCCATTCCTACAGGCCCGGTCCCCGCCGATGCCGCCGCGCGCTGCCCGCCACGCACCCGTTTGAACGCCCGGCAGCGCTGCTCCGGATCGTCCGCGAGAAACTCCCGCACCGCGTCCAGCAGATACGCCGGCGCATCGCCGCTCACCAGCGAAGGCGCCGCCGCCATCGAGACGCCATCGCCCGCATCAAGCGGCCTCTCCCCCGTCAACACCTGGTGCAGCACCACTCCCAGCGCAAACACGTCACTTGCCTTCGTCGGCCGCTGCCCACGCAGCAGCTCCGGCGCCAGATAGCCCGGCGTCCCCGCCACCATGCCGGTCTTCAACACCGTCGCGTCCGAGTGGTGCAGCCTCGCCAGGCCAAAGTCGAGCAGAAACACCTGGATCCGCGATCCCGTGCGCTCCAGCATCACGTTCTTCGGCTTGATGTCGCGATGCACCACACCCGCCGCATGCATCGCCGCCACCGCCGCGATCAGCTTGCTGCAGATGCTCACCGCCTCCTGCCGCTCTGTGATTCGGCCTCGCCGCAGCCGTGCGTCGAGCGTCTCTCCACGCAGCAACTTCATCGTGAGAAACAAAAACGCCGGCTCCGGCTGTTCACAATGGAAGATCTCGTAGATCGGGCACAGGTTCGGATGGTGCACCTTGCGCGCCAGCAGCACCTCCTGCTCAAACCGCCGCGTGCTCCCCGCCTCCTCAGCAATCTCCGGGCGGATGATCTTCAACGCCACCCGTTCGCCATGCAGCAGGCGATCCTCGACCTCATACACCTCGCCCATGCCGCCGCGCGCCAGAAAACGAATCACCAGAAAGCGATCGGCGATCACGTCGCCTGGAGCGAAGCGTGAGGTCACGCCCATCTCGCTTCTACCGAGCGCGCTATCTCCTTCCGCAGCTGCACTCGCCCCTGGCAGAAGTCCGTTCGGCCCAGGTGTTCGGCCAATCAGGGGCAACTCCAGAAAGCTTCCGGCACGCGCATCCTCCGCCAGCAGTTCGTCCACCAGAACGCGCCGCTCCGGCGCACCTTCGCACGTCGCATCCAGATACACCAATCTTTCTTCGATCGGCAGATCCAGCGCGGCACAGAAGATCTCTTCAACGGAGTGTTGCTGATTCACCATGACCGTCCAGCGACGCGTTGCGAAACGAGAAAGCAGGGGTTGAGCGCCACAAGAGCGCACAGGTCAAACTGTAAGAAGGGGGCCCGGGATCGCGGGAACATCAAAAGGAGGACACGCCGATTCTCTAGCTGCCTTGGCGTGTCGCACTGGCCCTGCGCCGCCCGTTCCTTGTGACGGCGACAGAATAGCACGAGCGGCAACACTCCTGGCAACAGCTTTCGTCAGGCATGCGCCTGCTTCCTACTCGCTCTTCGCCGCCATGAGTGCCCGCTCTGCCTCCTGTGCAGCACACATCGTCCTCTGCGATCGCCTTCGACAGGGAGTAAGGTATCAAGCAGATTTCGCTCGACCGTTCATTGACTGTTCCAGGAGCCGCCATGATGCCTGACGACGGGCAGGTCACGCACCTGCTGCGTGCCATGCGAGCCGGAGATCCCCACGCGGCCGAAACCCTGCTGCCCCTCATCTATCAGGAGCTGCATCGCCTCGCCAGCTCCTACATGCGGCGCGAGCGGCGCGACCACACCCTGCAGGCCACTGCCCTCATCCACGAGGCCTACCTCCGGCTTGCCCACGAAGACGTCGACTGGGCAAGTCGCCATCACTTCATCGGCGTGGCCGCCCACGTCATGCGTCGCGTCCTCGTGGACTACGCACGTGCCCACAAGGCAGAACGCCGGGGCGGCAACCTGAAGCGTGTCGAACTCGAGGATGGTCTCGCAATCGCCGTCGACCGCATCGACGAAGTCATCACCATTGATGAAGCGCTTGACCGCCTCGCGCACGTCAATCCACGCCAGGCCCGTGTCGTCGAACTTCGCTTCTTCGGTGGCCTCTCCATCGAAGAGATAGCGCCGCTGCTCGGCGTTGCTCCGCGTTCCGTCAAACGCGACTGGTCCGTCGCCCGCCTCTGGCTCTACAAGGAGCTTCGTCCACTCACCAAGGATGCGCCGCCAGATCCCTCCTGAGGCCGCGAAGCTCCGCCCTTGTGCAGCGGCACCATGCGTATCATGGAAGCATCGGTCGGAAGTTCGAAACCTTCGGCGCGCCGTGAACTGAGACAACTTTGCCCAGCAAGACAGCTAGCAAGCAATCCAGCGAGACTCCCCCCACCGATCCCATCCCGGCTCCGGCGCCAGCCCGCCGCAATCGCGTCAAGACCACGCGCCGCAGCCTCGTTGAAGCCAGTGAGGCCCAGGATGCGGCTCTTCTCGCGCGTGAACTGCGCACCTCGCAGACCCAGCAGGAGCTCGCCGTCGTCGTGTCGGTCGAGTTCACCGGAGATCTTCGTAAACGCAGGCAGCTCACCGCCGCCTCCCGCCTCGCGCGCACCGCCGCCGCCGTCATCGCAGGAGCAGACGACCCGACCGAGCTGTCCGCCTCCACCCTCGACTTCGACGCCGGTCGCGAAGAGTTTCAGGAGCTCGCCCGGTCCGCCGGCGCGACCATCGCTGCAACCCTGGTACAACGCCGGCAGCGGCCGGATCCCGCCAGCCTCGTCGGCCAGGGAAAACTCGATGAGATCGTTGAGGTCGTCACCTCCACCAACGCCTCGCTCGTCCTCTTCGACCACGACCTCTCCCCGTCGCAGCTCCGCAACATCGAGGCCCGGCTTCCCTGCCACGTCATCGATCGATCACAGCTCATCCTCGACATCTTCGCTCGTCACGCCAAAACCCGCGAAGGTCAGCTTCAGGTAGAGCTCGCTCAGCTTGAATACCAGCTGCCTCGCCTCGCCGGCCGCGGCCGTGCCATGTCCCAGCTCGGCGGCGGCATCGGCACGCGTGGCCCCGGTGAAACCCAGCTCGAAACCGATCGCCGCAAGATCAATCTGCGCATCGACCACATCAAGTCGCAGCTCGACTCCGTTCGCCGCATCCGTCATCAGCAGAGGCAGCGCCGCGAGGCCGTTCCTGTCCCCGTCGTCGCCCTCGTCGGCTACACCAACGCTGGCAAAAGCACGCTCTTTAACGCCCTCACTGAGGCCGGCGTGCTTGAGTCACCACGCATGTTCGCCACCCTCGACCCCAAGCTCCGGCAGCTGCAGCTCCCCTCCCGCCGCAAGATCCTTCTCTCCGATACCGTCGGCTTCATCCGCAACCTGCCTCACACTCTCGTGACCAGCTTCCGCGCGACCCTCGAAGAAGTTGGTCGCGCAGAGATCCTGCTCCACGTGCAGGACGCCTCCAGCCCCACCCGCGAAGAGCAGAAAGCTCAGGTGGAGAAGGTTCTCGCCGAGCTTGAAGTTTCGAGCAAGCCTGTCCTCCAGGTCTTGAACAAGATCGATCTCGTTCCCTCCCAGCAGGCGGCTCAGCTTCCCTCTGATCGCGGCGCGATTGCCGTCTCTTCCCTTGAACGAACCGGCCTCCATCAGCTGCTGCTCGCGATCGATGCCGCCCTCGTCATCGACCCGCTGGTTGAGTCCAGCTTCCGCCTTCCCCAGTCCGAAGGCTCCATTCTCGCCGCACTCGAAGGCGGAGCCATCATCGACGAGAAGCGCTTCGAAGGAAATCTGGTCTTCCTTCGCGCTCGCGGCCCAGCCTCTCTGCTCGATCGGTACCGCCGCTTCCGTCAGCGATCCGCCTGACCCAAGCCGTCGCGCATCTCCGTCACGCCGGATGAACGCGCAACGGTCCCGCACCGATCCCCTGCAGCCCCAAGTGCAAGCTCTTGCTTAGTCGCAAACAGCTTCAGATTGCGCCGAAGGGAACTTCGCGAGAAGATTCTCCGACACCCTAAGTCACCGATTCACAGTAACCAACGATTCTTAGCCGCCCGCGCCGTATTACCCGGCCGTGGACGAGGAACGCCCATGATCTTTGTGACGCACGGCGTCGTCGATAATCTCAATCCCCGCCGCATCAGCCACGCCCTCATGCTCTCGCGCTGGGCCTTCATCAGCCATTTGCAGCAGCGTTCCGCCAAATACGTCCCCATCGCGCAGGCTCTCCTCGGTCTGGGCGACGCCCTCACCGTCGACGACGCGACCCTGGCCGCCCTCGATCAGGTCCTCCTCGCCCGCAGCTTCGGCCACGCGGTTACCTGGTTCGTGAACGGCCAGAACGTCGAGGAAAACCTCACCTACTTTCCCTTCCTGCTGAGCTGCATGGTGGATGAAACCAGCGCTCCCGAGTGCCTGTTTGAAGGCCGCCTTTGGCCGCTGCATACCCTTTCCGATCGCAAAGCCTTCCGGCGGTTCCTCAAACTCATCTACATGAGCTTCACGGCTCCTCAGCAGATCCTCCGCCTGATCGAAGATCTTGCCTTTCAGCTCAACCTCCCGGCCAGCCTCGCTCTGGCGTCGCTCGGCACCGCTTCGCGCCACAATGTGGAGCATGCCGTGCGCTCGGGCGTCAGCCTGGGAAACCATGGATGGGACCACCTCAACCCTCGCTCGCTCCCCCCGTCCACCTGTGTCGCGGGCATCGCAACCAATCGCGCCTGGATCGAAAGCCTGCAGCCGGATCACGGCGTCTACGCACCGCCGTATGGAGCCAGCATCGTTCTCCCGCAAGGCTCCTGTTCGCTCATGCTCCTCGCCGATCCAACCCTTCGTGAGGCGATGCCCCACACCGGCATCATCAATCGCTCGCCGCTTACCCTGAACGCCGATGTCCTCCAAGCGCAGCTTGCTTCAACTCAACTCAACTCGCAGCAGTTCGACTCGCAGCGCCACGCCTGCGCCTGATGACCACCGCCATGAGCAATCCATCCTCAACCATCACGAATGTTCCCATAGTCATCATCGGCGCCGGCCCTACCGGCCTTGGCGCCGCCTGGAGGCTCGCCTCCCAGCAACCCGGCGCCGCCCCGCCCTTCCTGCTGGTCAACGAGACCCTTGAAGCCGGTGGTACCGCCGGCTCCTGGACAACCCCTGAGGGCTTCACCTTCGACTACGGCGGCCACGTCCTCTTCCCGCACGCCGAGTACGACGTCTTCCTCAATCTGCTCGACCGCCTCATCCCGGAGTGGCATGCCTCCGTCCCCGTTCGCGGCATCTGGATCAATGGCACCAGCATCCCCACGCCCGTTCAGCGCAACATCCATCGTCTTCCCTCACGCCACATGGCACGCTGTCTCTGGAGCCTGCACCGCGCTCGTCGCCGTGTCGCTCGCGCCGCTAACTCCACCGTCACCGCCGTCTCAACCCGCTTCGCCGACGGCCCTTCCAAAAGCCAGACCGACACCCTGCACAGCTACCTGCAAACCCAGTTCGGCCCCGCGCTTGCAACCTCCATCATGTCTCCCCTCAACCGTAAAATGTGGGCCACCGATCCGCGGCACATGGGAACCTCGTGGACCGGCCATCGCAGCGGCACCAGAGAGCGCAACGTGGCCGATCTCCGCATCCGCCAGGTGCTGCGAAACTGGATCACGCGCCGCGATCTTCCCAGCTGGACAGCCGATACCCGCGTCCGCTACCCCGCATACGGTGGCTCGGGAGCCATCTGGAAGGCGGTCGCCTCGGAGATCCCGTCCGCCAGCAAACGCTTCGGTGTGCACGTCACCGCCGTAGACACCAGGCAGCAGCAGGTTCACCTCAGCGACGGCTCCATCCTCCGCTACGAACACCTCATCACCTCGGTCCCGCTCGACACGCTGCTTGGACTCCTCATCGATCAGCCCGAGCTCACCCGCAAGGCCGCACAGTTCCGCGCCGCTCGCGTCCAGATCTTCGGCTTCGGTGTGCGCGGCCCTATGCTGGCTGCACTGGCGCAGCATCACGCCGTCAGCGTCCCCTCGCCCGACATCCCCTTCTGGCGCCTCAACATCCCCTCGAACTTCGCCCCCGGCAACGCGCCCCCAGGAACCTGGTCCCTGCTGTGCGAGTGCAGTCTCCCGCCCAAGGTCACGACCTCCTACACCGCAGCCGACATCGAGCGCTCGCTCCGCTCCGAAGGCTTTCTTCCCGCTGGCGCCGACATCATCTCGCGCTCGGAACGCAGTTTCCATCACGGCTATCCGGTTCCCTTCACCGGTCGCGACGCCCTTCTCGCCGACGTCCAGCACTCGCTCGAAGCCCTCGGCATCTACAGCCGTGGCCGCTTCGGCGGCTGGCGCTACGAGGTCTCGAACCAGGATCACGCCTTCATGCAAGGCGTCGAAGTCATCGATCGCCTGCTCACCGGCAAGCCGGAATACACCTACGCCAAAACCTGGTAATTGCTCCAGCGAGTGAGTCCGGGCTTCCTGCTTCGGTGTAATTTTTGATCGTCATTCCGAGGCGAAGCCGAGAAAACCCCGCATTCGACTTGACTACGGAGCGAAGCGACGCGTTCTGCCTGCAAAAGCCACATAAGCACCTTGAGGTAGTTTGCCTCTCGCCGCACAGGATCGTGCGATGATGCCGAACAGCCAGCAAACCATTCTGAAGAGAAACCCGATGATGCAAGTATCTAGTCAGTCACTTACTTCTATGGTGCCCGGAGGGGAACTTGAACCCCCACGACCGGTTAGGGTCTGCGGATTTTAAGAGCGATTTAGCGGCCTTGCGCCGGATTGCAGACCCTTGCAACATTTCACTTAAGTGCTGTAGCTATCGCACTTAACTCCTTTTCTTTTCTGCGGGGACCTGCACAGGGTCGCATGAAAGCACAAAGCGAAGTGGCACCAGAAGTGGCACCGGCAAATGCTTGCCTCGGTGATCTTTCGAATAGGCGTTATGACGGAAGACCACTCTGAAACCGGCTATGCAGAAGCAGCATCTACTGAGACAGTCTGGATGCTAACCTCACTTCTGACAGAACTCGCAAAGGCCGTTTCAGATGGCTCGATACTGAACGGGGAGTTGGTTGCTCTCGATCCATCAGGTAGGCCAAGTTTCAGCCTGATTTAAAATGTCGCCACGAGCGGAGCTACCACTTCGTCTTCTTTGCCTTCGATCTCCTGAGGCTTGAGGGAGCAAACCTCACCCAGAGGCCATTGTCGGAACGCCGCGCTCTCCTGCAAACGGCTTTTCGTTCCACCGACACAGTCCAACTCTCAGAGAACTTCAACCATCGCTGCCAAGCAGATGCTTGAACTGGTTCGGAGCCATGGTGTGGAGGGTGTTGTAGCCAAACGCCTCTCCAGCACCTACGAGCAGGGAAAACGAACCGGCGCCTGGACCAAGATGCGCGTCGAGCTTTCCCAAGAACTTGTCATCGGCGGCTACACGCCAGGAACTCACGGCTTCGATGCCGTGCTGGTCGGTCTCTACCGAGACGACCGGCTGTACTTCTGCGCCAGCGTTCGCGCCGGGTTCGTCCCGGCCAGTCGTCGCGCCGTTCATGCGCAGCTCGCATCTCTGGAGGCCGAAGCTTGTCCCTTTGTCAATCTGCCGGAAGCCAGCGGAGGGAGATGGGGACAGGGGATGACGGCCGCAAAGATGCGGAACTGCATCTGGCTTCATCCGGAGGTCATCGCGCAGTTCCGGTTTCTGGAATGGACATCCAACGACCATCTCCGTCACGCAAGCTTCGTCGCACTTCGAGAAGATAAAGACCCGCGAGCCGTCTTCAAGGAGGACGAAGCGGTTGCCGATCGCAAAGCTCCTCAGGTAGAAGGCATTACAACTCTGGAGATGCGACGAATGAATAAGAAGACCTCAGTTGAGCAAGAAAGGACTTCTACATAGTGTTCCTTGCACTGCCTTCCCACGATCCGAGAGCGTAGGAAGGCGGTGAGTAGCGTCGCTGCTTTTACCGCTACCGCGGCAGCAATCCAAACACGACGACATGGTTCTGGGCATCCGGGATATAGACCTTTCCGCCCGTCACCGTGTACTGCTCGAAGTGGAAGTTGCCTGCAAGTGCGTCCCGCCCAGGGTTTCCGGCTGAGTTCCAAAGTTCATCGCCGAGATTGGTTGCGGAGAAAGCGTGGAGAACGCCTGGGGTAAGCGCCCACACGATTCCGGTTGCTGGTACTCCCCCTGCCGATGTGACAGTAAGAATACCTCCGGGGTAGGGCACACTGTTCTCCGCGCTATGGGAGGTAGGCGTTGTCGAAAACTGGCCGCCCTCGTAGGTGTACTGCTGCAAGGATTGACCAGTACTCCACACGTAGAGCTGTGAGGGACCTTGATTTACCCAGTAGGCCAGCGAGTGCACCTGGCAACCGGCATTGCTCGCCAGGTTGCCGCACGATGGACCAGTCAGCAAGCCCTGGACTGGATCGCTAAGACCGCCGAGCGCCGCTGCGTTGAGAACATAAAGGAGGCCTTGTTTACCGCCACCGAGGAGCAGATTTGTATCAGGGGTTAGTACAGGCGATGTTGTCGATAAATCCAGGTCCAGATTACTCAGCTCTTGTGTATTCGTGGGTGTAAACCAGCTCTGAAGCGCCCCGTCGAGGAGAGCTTGACAAAGCTTTCGCCGAAGTCAGGCTGCCCGTCGTAGGTTCCATTTCCGCTTTCGAAGTAGATTGATCCTTGGCTGTCTGCAACGAGACCGCGCCCTCCTTGCCAGATCCCGCCCTCGTCGCCGTCCGGCGTTGTATTAAAGAGCGTCTGCTGCTGCAAGTTGGCTGCGCTATAACCAGCCACCCAACCGTGATAGGGAGAAGGATCGGGACCGCAGCCACTGAAGCCCGCATATACGGTACCGTTGCTCAGAAGAAGAGCGGGGCGCTGGATGAGGTTCGTTGTCGTCGGTCCGATGCTGAGCTTTCCGTTTACGGAAGCGGTACCACTCCCGGATACACTGCCAGAGATGATTACAGACCCGCCGTGCTTTTGCGCGCCTGTGGAGATGTCAAGCGCGTAGAGCGTGTGGCTGTAAGCTGCCCGATCGGGAATCGGGTGAGCGGCTACAACGTATAAGGTCTTGCTGTTGTCATCAATGACTGGGGTGCTGAGGATTCCAAGCTGCTTGCCCGTCGCGAAATTAGCGGGACACGTTCCCGCGTAATTAACCGGGACAGCAGGACCCAGGTTTACCTGCCATAGTGGTGTCGAACCAGGAGTATCCGCATCGAAAGCGTAAACGCTATTGTTCATCGTCGCCACGTAGAGGACGTTTGCGGCTTTTGCACCCTTGCCGACGCCAGGTACATACAAAGGCTGGCCCACAACCTGTCCATCCAAAGACCAGGAACCGATCTTGCCAAAGGTGGACGCACTCACAGTTGCCGGGCTTAGCACTAATTCACTATTGTTGGTTGTTGTCCTGTTGTTGTCGTACTCTCCCGTAAGAACAGCAGGGTTTTGCGCGTGGAGCGTGGTAGCAGTGGCTGCCACCAGGAGAGAAGTTAGGATCTGGGAAAAAGGTGCATGCATTGGTCGTACTCCATGTGCCATCTGTTTAGCGAACGTAACGTAATGCGAAGTGAGGGCTTTGCCCTATCTTCTCCTTTTTGGGCGTGCCTGTAGCCAGAGCGCCGCATCTTCGTGCTGCTCATTGTCGACCTTCGACTCCTGTCTATGCCCCTGCTTTGGGTACACGGCAAATCATAGTGGTCACTGTTCTACCCGCAGGCCTTCGAAAGGTCAGCAACAACGTTTCCACACGCAAACGGGCGACACATCGAAGGATCGCCCGCTAGGTTGAGTGCTGTGTTGACCAGACTTGTCCAGAGTGCGACCTAGGCGCGTTTCACCAGGCGAATAAGCAATGTGAGAAGGACGGCACCGACTACAGCCACAAGAATGGTGTAAACCATTCCACCCTGTCCCGCAAAGCCAAGCGCGCGCATGATGAATCCGCCCACGATAGCACCGACTATGCCGACAATGATGTCCCCAATTGTTCCAAAGCCAACACCCTTCATCAGCTTGCCCGTTATGAAGCCGGCGATAAGACCTACAACAATCCACCAAAGAATGAACATAACCATCTCCCTTGTTACTGTGGTTCTGCAGGTCAGGCTTGTACCGGATCGTTACTCTTGCGTCTCGTTCGAGTTGATCTTGAGTCGACCGTGCAGGGCGAAATGTGAGGCGGTAACAACACCTCGAGAGAGTCCTCGAGGCTTGTTCCGTCGGTACGCGATTAGTACGTGCGGGTTGACGTGTGCAGGTCCGTATTCCGACTGATTGTGTCGCCAGCAGTGTGCGTGTTGACGGCCTTTTCTCCGGACGAGGCGATGTCCTCCCCGCCCGCAGCCTTCAACACATCCTTGGCGCGAGCGATCTCTTCGGAGCTTTCGCAGTGAACCGACACCAGGATGCTGCCGCCATTGACATGACCCTCATAGCGCCTTGCCTCGTACTCAGGAATACCCATGCCCACGAGGGCGCCGACCAGACCACCGACAGTGCCTCCAATTCCGAGACCAGCGAGTGCGCCCATAATCGGACCCGCCGCAATTAGCGGACCGACACCGGGAATCGCAAGCGCACCGAGGCCGGCCAGCAAGCCGAGGGTTCCGCCCACAGCACCGCCGCCGAGCACGCCGGTCGTGGTGCCTTCCGGAGCCTTGGTGTTCTTTTCCGCAGCAAAGTCCTTCGAGCCCTGCTTGTCGGCCATCAACACTGAAACGTCGTCATGAGAAAAGCCGGCTGCATGAAGTTGGTCAACGGCCGCTGCTGCCGTGCCGTGGGTCTGGAAAATGCCGAATGCTGCTGTGTTGTTACCTGCCATGGGAGTGCTCCTTGGATGAAAATCGATTGGTGCGGTTAGGGTTACTGCTTGACCGTGATCTGGTTGTTGACCTTGTCTGCTCCCGCAATCTGTGCGGCTTTGTCTGCAATGGTCTGCTTTTCGATCTCCGAGTGAACCGGTCCCTTGAGCGTCACGGCGCCGCCAACGACGATGATCTTGACGTTGTGTGCGTACATGGACAGCGATTTGTCGGCGACAACAGCTCGGCGAATCTTTGCTGTGGTTATGCGGTCGGATTTGTCGTTCTTAGCTTGGTCCGCAGTCTGCGTTTGGTTTTGAACGCGGTTATTACCGGAATCGTCAGCATTGGCCTGTGTCTGTGCGGAAGCAGGAAGTGCGCCTAAGCACAGCATCAGAGCGCCAGTCGATGCGAGTGAACCAGGAGAGCGGTGCTTCATTGTGAACATGACAACCTCGAGAAGATGGTTTAGCCCGCCGCGCGACTGCTTGACCGAAGGGTGATGCCCTGCATTTCGTAGGCGCATTATGTGAGGTGCCCACCAGCCGCTGCGAGTTGTCTTATTATGTCAACTATTTGACATAAGCGGGACAGGTGATCTGAAACACCGCGGTACCTTTGCGCATTTAGAACATCAAACGGGGGCGCCTCTGCAATCGAGCACGTTGAACGAGCAGCAGGTCTTTTCGCTAAAGTAGGAGAGTATGGCAGATCCGCACCCAAACCGCTTGCTTGCCGCCATTCCCGCGAGGAGCAGGAAACACCTGTTGTCGAACTCCGTAGAAGTTCCCCTGGCTACACAAACGGTTCTCCACGAAGCCAAGTCACACCCTTTGCATGCGTTCTTCATCACCTCAGGCCTCGCATCAG
>CAXSEC010000012.1:0-18088 GCA_964236325.1 uncultured Acidobacteriaceae bacterium
TTAGCACTTAGCACTTAGCACTTAGCACTTAGCACTTAGCACTTAGCACTTAGCACTTAGCAAATATTTAGTTGTCATTCTGAGCGCAGCGAAGAATCCCCGCATTTACCCCGGGACGGCCGAGAGCAGGCGCCGCGCCTTTTTCCCGTCCGCAGCCCACTCAACCTGTGGTCTCATAAAGCGGCAAGGACACCCCATGAACCACGCGCCGCCACCCAAAACCACACCCGAACCGCTGCCCCCGCAACCGTCCGCACCCAAAGACAGCGCCCTCACGCTGGCCGCCCTCGGCATCCTCGCCTACGCCGCCTCCATGATGACCCACGAAGCCCTCGGCCACGGCCTCTACTGCGTCGCCGTCGGCGGCCACAACTCCATGCTCACCGCCTGGGGAGAACGCTGCGACTTCCCCACCCGGATTGGCCCCCCCATCGCCGCCGCCGGCCCCGCCGTGCAGTTCACCGCCGGCCTCCTCGCCTGGCTCGCGCTGCCCCACCTCCCCGCCCGAGCCACCCGGCTGCGCTTCTTTGTCTGGCTGCTGATGGTCTTCAACCTCTTCATCGCCTCCGGCTACGTCGCCTTCAGCGGCGTCACCGGCATCGGAGACGCCGCCGTCGTCATCGCCAACCTCCACCCCCCACTCGCCTGGCGCACCACCCTCATCCTGCTCGGCTCCGCCCTCTACTTCCTCTCCATGCGAGCCGCCGCCACCGAACTCCACCGCTTCGCCAGCCCCGCCGCCAGCAGCCTCGCCGCCGCAGTCCCCACCGCCGTAATCTCCCGCTCCGCAAGCTCTGACGGCGCTAGCTCCGACGCCGCCAGCCTCAAACCCGATAGCTTTAACGCCGGAAGCCTCAGCCCCGCCACCACCAGCCCCGACGCCGGGAGCCGAAGCCTCGACGATGTCAGCCCCAATCCCGCCGCCCCACTCCGCCGCCTCTTCCGCCTGGTCAGCATCCCCTACGCCGCCGCCGGCCTCTTCGCCTGCTGCACCGCCGCCTTCAACCACACCATGGGCCCCCACGTCGCCCTCGGCTTCGCCGCCGCCTCCTCCCTCGGCAGCGGCTCCGGCCTCTTCGGCCTCCCCACCCTGCACCGCCCCCTGCCCCCACCACCCCTTCCCTCACCCACAAACTACGTCACCTGGAGCACCGCCTGGGCCGCCGCCGCGGCCGTCGTCCTCGCCCTCCTCGTCATCGGCCCAGGCCTCGAGTGATCCGACCCAACCCCCACCCACGCCGTCATCTCGACCGAAGCGCAGCGTAGCGGAGAGACCCCCGCATTTCGTTCCAAGCTCCGCATCTCTCGCGGCCCGCCACCACGCCACCTCACTACACCGCAATTTTTAGTTGTCATTCCGAGGCGAAGCCGAGGAATCCCCGCATTTCGCTTTTACAACGGAGCGAAGCGACGCGCATAACCTCTCGCCCCCGGCCCACCCGCCACCACTTATCCCTTTGTTGTCATCCCGTAGGGACCTGCTTCTCTACCGCGAACATCCACCCTGCCGGAAAGCTGGCTCCACAACTCTCGTCTTTAGCCAAAAGGAACACCAAGCCAACCCAATCATCTCCACCACTCGAACCCCCTCCGTCATCTCCACCAACCCCACCCACGCCGTCATCTCGACCGAAGCGCAGCGTAGCGGAGAGACCCCCGCATTTCGTTCCAAGCTCCGCATCTCTACTGGAGCGCCACTATCCAGCGTCTGCCACCGCAAACGCCATCGACTAAGATGCGAAAGCCTTGCCGATGTCGCAGTCCGTTGCCCCCATGACCCCTGTCCCCAATCGCTTCACAGTGTTTGCCTAGCCGTATTGCCTTACTTCTAAGGAGGTTGAGGCTTTAGCCTCGGCCTCCTTAGTTCGCAGACTACAGATGAGCTTCAGTCCTTGACGTATGTCCTTGCATTCCCGTCAGAAGCGAGGTGCTTGCTGAGCGCCTCAGGAGCAAGCCTCTCGTAACACAGGAGTAGCACGTCAGACCACTTTGGAAGTCATATGCTGTACAAGCTAGATGCAGCAGAAGAGGACGGGCCTGGAAGCCGTTGCTTCCATCCCAAAGGAGCAACTTTGATAAGCGCGATCAGCATGTCAGCTTCCAAGGAGCATCGGTATGCAAACCTAGTTCGAGAGAGAAAGCAGTGCAGGAAGTGCACTAACGTCATCAATCCGTCGGCATGCGCACGTGGAGAGCACGATAACGGGTCACATCTCGGGCCATGGTCCGATTGGCAGGGCAATCTCAACGCCGAGACGATGATCATCGGCCAGGAGTGGGGCGGCTCCGACAACTACGAACGCCAGTTTGGACGAGATCGAGACAGCGACCCTACGAACAGTAATCTCGTGACTCTTATAGAGAAGATCGGCGTGACGCTCCCGCCTCCGAGTGCAATGCAAGGAAGAAACGATAGAGGAGTGTTCTATTTCACAAATACAATACTTTGCCTGCGGCTAGGCGCCGCCACAAATCAGATACAAAATGGCAGAAAAACTGAGACGAACGTTCCTCCGCAGACAGTCTTTTCTACTTGCGCTCAAACATTCCTGCGCGGGCAGGTCGAACTTGTCGCGCCTCGGTTTGTCCTAGTTCTTGGCAAGTTGGCTTGGAACGGATTGATGGAGGCGTTCGCTTTGCAAACTCAGCAAACCATAAAAAAGGCTTTCGAGCTAGGTCCTGTCTCGCTCAATCAACGCTCGCTTGCCATCCCCCTGTACCACTGTGGATCGAAGCTGCACTTGAATCGAACGCTCGATCTGCAAATAGACGACTGGAAGAAGATCAAATTACTGATGGACAGTCATCCGGCCTAAATGATCAGCTGTCCACTAATCGCAGCAACCAGCTTCCACTGCCTCGCCCGCCTCAATCTCAGCCGCACTCCCTGCCCCCTCACCCGCAAAGAACGCCTCCACCCGCCCCAGCACCGCCGTCCCCGTCTTCGCCTCAAAGATACCCCGCCGCAGCCCCGCCCCACCCGGCACCCCGTGCGTAAACCAGCTGGCAAACTGCTTCATCTTCCCCACACAGTCCCGCTCGATCGCCTTATTCGCCGACGCGCCCAGCACCGACCCCATCCCGCGCTCCTCCGCCGACACCTCCGCCACCAGCATCTCGAAGTACGTCCGGATCATCCGGTAGCGATCCTCATCGGTCGGGGTATCGTAGTTCCCCGTCGCTGTGTACTGCGCGATCTGCCGGAAGATCCACGGGTTCGCCGGAGCCGTCCGCCCGATCATCACCGCATCGCACCCCGTCTTCTCGACCATCGCCGCCGCATCCTCCGGCGACCGGATGTCCCCGTTCCCGATCACCGGAATCCCCACCGCATCCTTCACCGCCGCGATGTACTCCCAGCGCGCCTGCCCCGTGTACCCGTCCTCCCTGGTGCGCGCGTGGAGGGCCACCGCGTTCAGCCCGCAATCCTCCGCCATCCGCGCCAGCTCCACGCACACAATGTTCGCGTCGTTCCACCCCATCCGGAACTTCACCGTAAACGGAATCGCCACCGCCGCCCGCACCCGCTCAAAGATCACCTTGATGGCCGGCAGGTCTTTGAGCAAACCGGAACCGCCGTTGCACGCCACCACCCGCTTCGCCGGACATCCCAGGTTCAGGTCGACAATGTCGAACCCCGCCTCCTCGCAGATCCGTGCCGAGTCCGCCAGCGTCTCCGGGTTCGACCCAAACAGCTGCGCCGAGATCGGGTGCTCGTCCTCGTAGTACGTCAGGTACCGCTTCCGCTTCGACTCCCGCATCCGGCTCAGCCCGTCTGCCGAGGTGAACTCCGTCATGATCAGCCCACATCCCGACTGCTCATTCGAGGTCTCGCGCTCAACCTCCGCGAAAGTGCCCTTAACCTCATCCAAATCGCGCCGAACAGCCCTTAACCTCGACGAAAATACGCTCGAATTCTTGATAAACCGCCGAAACACCGTGTCCGTCACCCCGGCCATAGGCGCCAACACCGTCGCCGGCTTAACCTCAACCTTTCCAACAACAAAGCGAGCCGGCACCCGCACCCGCTCGGGCATCGCATGCGCCACCGGCGCGTCCCACCGGTTCTGGTCGAGCGTGTACCGCTTCTTCATACCCCTTCAAACCCCCAAACAGAAAGGCCTCCACATCGTGGAGGCCTCCTGCTAACTCCAATCAAAGCAACTACTTGGTGGCGGCGGCAGCCTTGCCCGCGTCCGATTTTGCAAACTTCTGTCTGAAGCGCTCAACCCGGCCAGCCGTGTCGATCAGCTTCTGTTTACCCGTAAAGAACGGGTGGCACGCCGAACAGATTTCGAGCACAATGTCGCCCTTGTGAGTCGACCGCGTCTGAAAGTTCGTTCCGCATGCGCACTTCACGGTAATGTCGTTGTAGCTTGGATGAATTCCCTGTTTTGGCATCGCTAAGTCCTTTCGATTCCTGCACCTGCCTGAAGTGCGGTTCGCTTGCAACCGGCTAGGATCACGGTCACATCGAAGGCCTGTCGCACTTCGCGGCTCACACAAAACGTGCGGCGCTTTCCTCAGTATAGGTTCGATTCCCACACCCCGCAAATGGATTCGGATCCTGCCATACTGGTCTCAGAGCCCTGGCCCGCCGCGTCCTTCTCCGAGCCCGCGCCTCCAATCTCCTGTGACAACCCCCTGCCCAACCTGCGACGGCTCCGGCCTGCTCATCACCACGGATGCCCACGGCAACCGCTTCGCGCACGACTGCCGATGCCGCCTTGAACTTCGCATCGAGCGCACGATTGCTCAAGCCCGCATCCCCCGCAGGTACACGGAGTGCTCCCTCCAAAACTACGAAACGGCGCACTCGTCGGCGCACTCCAGCCTGGCTGAAGCCGCACTCATCGCCAGGCGCTTTGCGCTTGCTTTTCCGGTAGAAACGCGCGGCCAGGGCCTCTTGTTCACAGGTGCACCCGGCCTGGGTAAGACACACCTTGCCGTCAGCATTCTGCGTCAAGCGATTACGCAGCGAGGCGCAACCGGTTACTTCTGGGAGCATAAAGAACTGCTCGAGAGACTTCGTTCTTTCTATGACTTACGGACTGCGGGTGCAGAGGAGAAGCTTTTACGGTCAGTAATCACGTGCGATTTGCTGATACTGGATGATCTTGGTGAAACGACACCAAGTGAATGGGTGTTTGATACCACGGCTTACATTCTCAACTCTCGCTATAACGAGAATCGATCGACTCTCATCACGACCAACCGGATCAACGCGCCTGCGCTGGTTATGGCTCGAGGTGGAGAGGAAAGCGGTCTTCGCGGAGCCAGAGAGTTGCGAAATCTATCGAAGCGTTCCACTTTGGGGGACAGCATCGGGGACAGAATGCTTTCGAGATTGCAGGAGATGTGCAAGATTGTGGAGCTGGTGGGACCTGATTTTCGCTACAACGTGAAACGTGCCAGTTTTTCCTGATCTTCAGAAGCTTCTACTGGAACGAATTCTGTCCAACCTCGTGTTTACTCCGAGCGTTCTTCCCTCCGGGATAGCATCTTAGCCATCATGCCTGAGCCGCTGACGCCTACCTCTCGCTCCCCGAATGAGCCAGCCGATCGTGCCTTCCCGGCGACGGCCGTCGGGATCGCTGGCGGCTTGATTGCCATCATCGTCGCCGTTCTGGTAGCCCTCAGCACGCGGCATCATCCGACCAGTCCTGACCAGGAACAGCCTCTCGCACCCTATGCCAGCAGCCTTGCACTCTCGCATCTGGTGATGAGTGAATCGACCAGCCTCTCTGGCGGCAAAAGCACCTTCCTGGATGGTCATGTCACCAACCGGGGTACCCAGACCATCTCTGGTATTACAGTTCAGGTCTTTTTCCGAAACGACGAAGGCATGCCTCCGCATCTCGAGGTAGAGCCGATAGCGCTGATTCGTACCCGCGAACCCTACATTGACACCCAACCGATCTCACAAAACCCTATCCGACCTGGGGAGGATCGAGAGTTCCGGCTGATCTTTGAGGCTATTCCGAGCAACTGGAACACTCAGCTTCCGGACGTACACGTCATCGATGTATCCGCGCGTTAGTCACTAGAACTAAGATTACCGTCGCGTAGTTCTTGCCGACTAGCGGGAAAAAACTACTCAGCGGCAAAGCAGTATAGGCACTTCCTGTGCCCTTCCAGGACACTTACGCCAACAGCATCAACAACTTCGCGCGCGTGATCCCTTTGGTACTCCGCATGCTCTTGTAGATATGCGGAGAGCTCTCACATCTGAGCTCCATCGCGCGCTATGACCGTGAAGAGTAGGGACGCGCATCCTACCTCCCTAAGACTTCACAGGAGTTGGGCCACTATGATGAAATTACGAAGTGCCACCACGCTTTCGGCGCTGCTCTTTAGCAGCACCCTTGCTCTTCCTGCAATGGCGCAGACAGCGACGCAGGCCGTGCCAGCATCATCTCCTTCTACCTCGACGGCTCCCCAGCAAAGTGCATCTGACAGCGGCACCTATGCCACCGGGAAACCTTTGGAGCAGCAGTCAAAAGAAGGCTTCTGGGGCCACGTGAATCCACTTGCCCGGAAGAAGTGGGTCAAGCGGCAACTCGATCCGATTCGTGATCGCACTAACGAACTTGATCAGTTGCAGTCCAAGAACCGCAGCGATATTCAGGATGTCGACAGCCGCGCGACAGCCGGGATCGGTAAGGCGAATGCCGCTGCAGCCCTCGCCGACCAGCATGCACAGGATGCTGCAACTCGTGCGAGCGCCGCGAATGGTGTAGCAACCGACGCAAGCAATCGAACTACAACGCTCAATGGAATCGTGCAGAATCTGGACCAGTATCAACAGGTCAGCGCCGTGACCGTGCCATTTGCTCCCGGCCACATCACGCTAGGGAAGACAGGGAAATCCAGCTTGGATGACGTAGCAACCAGACTGGCAACGGAAAAGGGATACATCATTGAAGTCCAGGGCTACAGCCGGTCCGGAGTGAAAGCCTCCCAGGATATGGCGGATGCTGTGGTTCGCTACCTGGTCACAGAGCACCAGGTTCCAGTGTTCCGTATTTACAAAAGTGGTCTTGGAAAGCAGAGCGTCACAGCCGCCGCAGCAACCGACCCGGATGCGAAACCAATCAGCAACGGTGTTCGGGTAACCCTGCTTCATAACAGCCTAGCTAGCATGGGGGCTGGGGCGACAGCAGCCAACCGTTCTCCGGGCACCACCGGTGCAACAACAGGAACCAGCAACCCGCCTGCAAATCAGTAGGCCCCAGGGCGCGAGAGAGTAGTCGCAGTCCGCAAGTTTGCCGAGACCACGCCTTAGAGCAGGCTCGACAATACACTCTCCTAACCAGAGAGAACCAAGGCAGATTGGCCCCTCACGCGAGGGGCCGCTTTTTTGCTTATCATCTGTCCCCTATAGGGCTTTATGCTGAACCTACCTACGATCGCACAGCTACTTATCGTCGCTGTGCCGATCGAGAGAGGGTCGCCGCTTTGCTTCCGGCTTGATCGCGTCACGGTTCTCCGCAGCCGCAGGATGAACGCCGAAATCCCACACGCCGAGATTGATTCGCTTCGTGTCCACGATCTCCACCAGGGAGAACTCCCCGAAGTCAAGCGGTCGGATGGGAGTCAGGCGTTGCCAGTGTCCGCCCGGGAGCACCTCGGCTCGCATCTCTGTCACCTCTTCCGGGAGGCGGCGGCCATCCTGCGGGGAGCTCAGAGAAAAGCTGGCAAGCACACGAGAGTCCGTTCGCACATCGGTGCGCACGACCACATAGCGGCTGGCTGCCGACCCTCCCGCTTCTGCTGTTGGCGCGTTCCCTGTAGCGCCATGGGTGTCAACGGTCAGAGCACTGCCGCTGGCCGGAGTGTCTGCGTCATCACCTATCCGCACATAGAACACCGGATCTGGAACGTGGACCTGAACGGCGGATTGTGTACCTCGCAGGGTGACCAGTGGATGCGGACTGGAGAGCGGGTTGACCGTGCCCAGCAGCATATTGTGGGCTGTATTGTGGTTCAGTTGACCCTCGCTCTGCGCCAGCGGCACTAGCTCCGGGACGGAGTGAAAGGTGTCCAGGGCCAGCACTGAGTCCAGTTCTGGCAGATGCAGATCCGGCGCGATCTCTGGCGTCAACGCGGCGCGAGCGGCCTCTTCCTTCAGCAGCTCGGGGTCAATCTCCGGCGCGACAGGATGGCCGTCGGCTGTCATCGTATGTCGTTTCTCCCAGGTATGAGTCGCTTCAAGATCTACGAGCGCGAGCGGAACAATCTCCTCGGCTCCGCCCCGTTCGGCACTGTGGTAGATCACGTTCCTGCCGTTCACCCGGTAGTCCAGTACCAGCTGAAACGAGCCGTCCCTGAGGATCAGATGGACGCGGCGGGGAGGCTGCGGCGCCGTATCTTGTGCGCGCAGCAAAGGTCCGCTGACTGCCCCCGCGAGCAGAATCCATCCTGCGATCAGGCTGCCTCGAGAACCCTTTACGAACTGGTGCGTCCAAGTCATAGTTGGATCTCCACGATGCTGGTTAGACGCCATCAAGAGCTATCTTGTCGACTCTGCCGGAGTGAGTCCTTCCGCGCCGAGCCAGCACCGATATGACATACTTGGTGGATTGGATGGCCTGTCGTTACGAGCAGACGAACGCCATGGCGTTCCCTCCGACAGGAGTCTTCTCTTGAAGCACCGTCCTCATTTCCTCTCCGTTCTTCCCTACGCCGCTCTTGCGGGATGCGCCGCGGTTTCGGCGGCCCAGGGCGCCTCCGGCAATCTGTCTGGCACCGTCACTGACGCCACCGGCGCAATTCTGCCTAACGCAACCGTGACCCTCAGCAGCCCGCTTAATGGCTATAGCCGATCCACGATGAGCGACGGTGCCGGCCGATACGCGTTCTATAACGTACCGTTCCACGCCTACCAGATCACTGTTTCCAGTATCGGCTTTAGCGATGTCACGATGCGTGTCGACCTCAGCTCCGCCATCCAGGTCGTCGCTCCTGTACAGCTTGCCGTCGGAGGAAGTTCTACGACTGTGACCGTTGAGGGCGGGGCGGACCTTGTCGAGAACGATCCAAACATGCACGCCGACATAGACCGCTCGACCATTGCGCGGCTCCCGCTCGAGAGTCAGTCCAGCTCCCTCAGTTCGATCGTGACCCTTGCCTCGCCCGGGGTTGCGGCCGACTCGAACGGGCTGTTTCATGGGCTTGGCGATCATGCAGAGAACTCCTTCTCGGTCGATGGTCAGCCCATCACGGATCAGCAGAGCAAGGTCTTCTCAAACCAGCTTCCGAGCGAGGCTGTGCAGTCGCTTACGGTGATAGACGGCGCGCCACCGGCAGAGTTCGGAGATAAGACCAGCCTCGTCATCGTCGCCACAACTCGCTCCGGACAGGGTGTGACCACGCCCCACGGAACCGTCTACGGCTCGTATGGCACCTTCGGTTCAACAACGGCTGGCGCGGATCTTTCGTACGGCAGTCAGAACTGGGGAAACTTTCTGTCGCTAAGCGGTCTGAACACCGGACGCTTTCTCGATCCAGGCGAGTTTCAGGTCTTTCATGCCCACGGCAACGAAGAGAATGCTTTCGATCGCATCGACCTCCAGGTCAACGATAAAAATGCCATCCACACTAACCTGCAGTACACCCGCTCCTGGTTTCAGACGCCCAATAACTACGATCAACTGAACGTGCTCGATCAGGACGGCAACTCCGTCGGTGCCGCGGATCAGCGATCGAAGATCGAGACGTTCAACGTTGCGCCTGTGCTGACCAGTACGCTCAACGACCACACGATCGTCAACTTCGGCGGCTTCGTTCGTCGCGACGGCTTCAACTACACACCAAGCAACAACCCACTCGCCGATCTCGGTCCGATCCAGCAGGAGTCGGTGCGCCAGTTTCGCTCGCTCACCAATGCCGGAGCCCGAGGCGACATAACCTACACGCACGGCATAAACAACATTAAGGTCGGCGCCGTCTATGAGCAGACATTTTTGCGTGAGAATGACGCAATCGCCATCGTAGATCCGGCCCTGAACGCCCCCTGCCTCAACGCGAACGGCATTCCGGTGGACCGCTTTAGTATTCCCGGAGCATGCGCCTTGTTCAACCTGCAGACCAACGCGGCCTTCAATGCGGTGCTGCTGCCGTACGATCTAACCCGCGGCGGCAGCTTCTACTCGTGGCACGGACAGACCGACGTCAAGCAAGCCGCGATGTATGTGCAGGATCAGATCTCCGCGGGCCGCTGGCTCTTCAATATCGGGATCCGTGGCGACCTCTACAACGGTCTGTCCATCGCTCGTGAGGCACAGCCGCGTCTGGGTCTCTCCTACACCACGCCGAAGACAAAGACAGTTCTTCGGCTCTCCTACGCGCGTGCTCTGGAGACTCCGTTCAATGAGAATCTTGTGCTCTCCGTCAACGGCTGCGTCGACCCGGTGCTCAACGGCATCTTCTCGACGCTTGGCCCATGCCAGCCTGCGCCCTTCAATCCTGGTCTCCGCAATGAATTCCACGCCGGCTTTGAGCAGGCCTTCAGCAAGCACGTGGTCGTCAACGCCGACTACATCTGGAAGTACACGCACAACGCCTACGACTTCAGCGTCCTGGGCGCAACGCCCATCACCTTTCCGATCGAGTGGCACAACTCAAAGATTCCTGGCTTCGTGCTAAAGGCCACGGTACCGGAGACGCACGGCATCAGCGCGTTTGTTGCCATGTCGTCGGTTGCGGCGCGCTTCTTCAACCCGCAGATTGGCGGTGTCGGCACCACCCCCGGCGTCGTCGGATCGACGCTTCCCTTCCGCATCGATCACGACGAACGCTTCAACCAGACCACGCACCTGCAATATGCCTTGCCCTTTCACAAGAGCACCTGGTTCAGCATGAACTGGCGCTTCGACAGTGGTCTCGTCGCCGGGTCAGTGCCCTGCTATAACGTCACGGGCAGCAATACCAGCTGCGGCGGCATCACGCTGCCAGACGGGCAACCGGGCATCGATCTCAGCCACTTGACCGCGGATGAGCAGTTCCAGGCCGGTCTGACCTGCGACGGTGTTCGCGCCACGCCAACATCAGGGTTTACCTCCTGCGATGCCGCTGGGCTTACCTCCAAACTCGTCAGGATTCCCGCCCCCGGAACGGAAGACGACGATAAGAATCCACCGCGAGTCGCCCCGCGAAGTCTCATCGACATGGCCCTCGGAGAAGACAACCTCTTTCATGGCGACAGGCACAAGGTTGGGCTTCAGGTCACGGCCATTAACGTCACCAACACCTACGCGCTGTACAACTTTCTGTCGACATTTTCGGGAACGCACTACGTCACACCGCGAGCCATCAACGCAGAGCTTCGCTACAGCTTCTGATTTGTAACCGTGATGGATCAGGCCGAATCATTACGCAGCGCCGGCCTCTTTTTGTCAGGGACGACGATGCGTGAAGCTGCGCGCTGCAGGCCCGCGATAGTCCCCTACCAGATGGCCATGACCACGCACCAGGTACTTTGTCGTCGTGAGACCTTCAAGCCCGACGGGACCGCGTGCGTGAATGCGTGACGTAGACACACCGACCTCCGCGCCCAGCCCGTAGCGAAAGCCATCGGCAAATCGCGTGCTCGCGTTGACCATCACGCTCGCCGCATCGACTTCGTTTAAAAAGCGTTCAGCCGCTGCGGGATCTGTTGTGCAGATGCTCTCTGTGTGCGCAGATCCGAAGCGATGAATGTGCGCGATCGCCTCATCAATCGAGGAGACTACGCGAACCGCGAGCGTCAGGTCTCCATATTCGGTATGCCAGTCCACAACGTCTCCGAGGCAGGCTGCCTGCTGTGCCGGTAGCAGGGCTCTTACCTCAGCTCCGCCCAGCAGACTAACCCCCTTCGCGGATAGGCGGGCAATAAGAGCTGGCAAAAACGCAGGCGCAACGGCTTCATGCACAAGCACCGTCTCGACGGCATTACATACTGCCGGATAGTCTGTCTTCGCATCATCGACGATCGCCAGTGCCTGCTCGGCATCGATCGCCCGATCGACATAGATGTGACAGATCCCGTCAGCATGTCCCAGCACCGGGATCCGCGTGGTCGCCTGAATGTGCTCGACCAGCGCTCGGGAGCCGCGCGGGATCACCAGATCTACGAGCGATGACAGCGTCAGCAGCTCTGCGACCGCGTCCCGGCCGAGGATCATTGAGACTGCGTCTTCGGTCATGTCGGCCGACGCGATGGCGTTCCGAATCAAGCCGACCAATGCGCCTGCTGTCTGCTCGACCTCACGACCTGGCTTAAGGATCACCCCGTTGCCGCTCTTGATCGCAAGCGCGCTGATCTGTGTCACGGCATCGGGGCGCGCCTCAAAAATGACGGCCAGCACCCCGAGCGGAACGGACCGCTTTTCAAGATCAAGCCCGGCATCCAGCTCCATTGCGTCCAGAACGCGCCCAAGCGGATCCGGCAGATCGCAGACCGCACGCACCTGCGCGGCCATCTCCGTCAACTTTGCGGGCGTGAGTCCCAGCCGGGCACGGTTCGCCGCTGAAAGATCTCCCGTGGCGACGAGAGCATCGGCGAGTCGAAGATCCTCAGCGTTTGCCGCCAGCACCTGATCCTGCTGTAGCTCGAGCGCGGAGGCGATGGCGTTGAGCGCGGCGTTGCGCTTCGCGATCGACGAAGGCGCCAGTGATCGTGCCGCTACACGCGACCGCTCCGCAAGCACACGAGTCGCAGATGGCCCTTGCTCAGGACGCACAGAGACCTCGGTCGATTCGCCAATCATGCGGCTCATCGCAGCACCTCGACTCTTGCCGCCGACGTTTCCGCAAGGGTTGCCGCCATCCCCGGGAATCGTGTTCCAACACGTTCTCCAGCCACCACACGTTCGAGCACCTGCGCCGTTCGCCCGTTGGCAATCACAACCGTCTGTCCGGCCTGCTGCGCCATCCGCGCCGCCTCCAACTTCGAGAGCATGCCGCCTCGACCTCGCCCGTTACCTCCATGCGCATACGACAGAATGGCTTCGTCGATGACCGCGACCTCGCGCAGCAGGGAGGCGTTGGGGTCACTCGGGCTGCGGTCGTAGAGTCCATCAACATCGGAGAGCAGCACCAGCAAATCCGCGCCAATATGCGTGCACAAGAGTGCGGAAAGCTTGTCGTTGTCGCCAAACAAGCGCAGACTCGCACCACCATCCGAGGGCAGATCCAGTTCTGCAACCGAAACGGTATCATTTTCATTGATCACGGGGATGACGCCCAGCGCGAGCAAGGCCTCGAGCGTGCGCTTGAGGTTGGCATGGCGGACCGGTGAGCGGAAATCATCTTCCGTAAGCAACACCTGAGCCGTCCTGCAGCCGAGCCGGTCAAACGCATCTTCATAAATACTCATCAACCGCGACTGACCTGTGGCGGCGCATGCCTGGATGCCCGCCAGGTCTGTCGGGCGTGATGTCATGCCAAGACGTTCCATGCCAAGACCGATGGATCCCGAGCTGACCACCAGAAGCTGCTGCCCCTGCTCACGCAGCGCGGCAATCGACTCCACCAGGCCGCAGAGCAGTCCCAGCGCGACCCGACCGTCCGCGCGCATGATGACGTTCGTGCCCACCTTGATCACAATGCGCTGCCGGCCCGCGCCGCCCACGGTCTGACCTTTGTCGCTGTCTTGCGTCGTCGGGATCATCCGATCATGCTAGAGCATTTCTCCTGATGCCTGGCGCTGTTCGGCTGCCATGATCGGCCATTTCAGCAGGAAGTGGCAAAAGCGTCCGCATCCTGCTGTGTACCTTCAGGAGAAATGCTGCAGCCAGGCCCGCAGTGAAATGGCGCGTCGGCGCGATGATGGGACGATAGCATGGAAGCATCGCTGTGAACTCCTCCACCTCACTACCGGCCGCCGCTGTTGCCGCACCGCCTCGCCGCACCATCGCGGCCTTTGCCTGTGTGTACTTCTTCTGGGGCTCCACCTACACGGCGATTCACGTGGCCGGCCTGCATCTTGCGCCCTCGCTCGTCGCCGCCTGCCGCACGGTGCTTACGACGTTGCTGCTCGTTGTGCTTTGCCTGGCCA
Organism: uncultured Acidobacteriaceae bacterium; assembly: GCA_964236325.1. Lineage (GTDB taxonomy): Bacteria > Acidobacteriota > Terriglobia > Terriglobales > Acidobacteriaceae > Edaphobacter. Next base: position 14,039 of record CAXSEC010000012.1, read on the forward strand.
CCGGCCGGAGCCTGCGAGTCACCCGCGCCGAGCTGTGGCGACTCTCGCTGGTCGGCATCCTCTTCATGACCGTCAACAGCATTCTGCTGAACTGGGCAGAGACCATGGTCGACTCGGGCGTCGCCTCGCTGCTGGTCTCCACCATGCCCATCATGGTCGCCGTTATTGAGGCCGCGCTGCCCGGTGGCGAGGGCCTCAATCGGCGCGGCTGGGCCGGCACACTGCTTGGCAGCGCCGGCATGGTCGCCCTGGTGTGGCCTTCGCTCCGACCTTCGGTCCGGGCCGGCGCGCCCGCCACCGATCATCACCCGTTGGCGTACCTGCTTCTTCTGCTCGCCGCTCTTGCCTTCGCCATCGGCGCGGTGCTCAGCCGCAAGTTTCAGTTCAAGCTGGATCCGTTCGCGGCGACAACGTGGCAGATCGGCGCGGCCAGCCTGTGCAACGTCGTCCTTGCCAGCGCGAGCGGCACGCTGCACACCGCGGTGTGGACCCGCGGCGGTGTTCTTGCGATCGTGTATCTCGCCATCTTCGGCTCGCTCGTCGGCCTAAGCTGCCTCACGTACCTTCTGCAGCACGTCGCCGTCACCAAAGTTTCGACCTACGGCTTCGTCAACCCACTTGTCGCCGTGCTGCTGGGAACCACGCTTCTTGGCGAACGGTTGAGCCCGTCAGAACTGCTTGGGATGGCCATCATCATCGCTGCCGTCGCAATGGTCATCTTCTCGCGCGTCACGCGTGCGCCAGACACTCCTGATGGCGCACAACCCGGCGCTTTGGGCGAGTCCGGCCTCACCACGGAGCCCCCGGCGAACTCGCACTCACCCTTGTGAGCGAACGCATCGACTCGCCAAAGTCCTGCTGACACCCTAATGTTGCGCGGGCGTCACCACGACCTCATACAGATCATCGTCCTTGTAGGTCGAGCGAATCTTTCCGCGATAGATCAACGTCGCTCCGTCCGCATCCAGCTTCCGCAGCAGCCAGTCCTCGGGATACGTGTAGGTGCCGAGGACAAAGAAATGTGGGTTGCGCTTGAGAAAGTCATAGTACGGCGCAACATTGCCATGCAGGCCGAGCGCCTCCTGCACGGCGGCCTCGTTCTCGAACAGAGTTGCATGCGCAAACCGCGTGGCTGCTTCGTGGTCAGACAGATAGAAGGTTCGCGCTCTTGTATCCGGCGACTCACGATCGTTCATCTCGACAAACGTGAGGCCGCTTCCGGCCACAATCGGCAAACTGCCCGTGGAGCTGGCAAGCGGCGGTCGAGGCGCGGTCATGTCGGTCCCGGCGTTCCCGTTGACATCGAAGACAAAGAGATCAACCGCCGTTCGCGCAACCGAGGCCAGAACGATGGCAAACGCCAGCAGCGTTGCGATCTCTGCCGCACGCGCCACCCGCCGGTAAAAGAACCATGTCAGAAGACCCGCGACGCCGAGAATGCTCGCGATCCCATAGCGAGGAAAAAAGGCAATCTGCCTGTTGGTGAAGATGATGGCCACCAGCAAACCCTGCAGCGCGAGCCCGGCAAAGAGGACGATCTCGCGCGACTCGGGAAAGGAAGCACGGGCGTCGCCTACCTGCGGTCCGTGGCGAACAGGAAGGAAGGCCCGCACCATCACGCAGGCAAAGACCGCGATCCCGAAGTAGAGAAACATCTCCACGTACATCCAGCCGACCGTATCGATGCGCGGAAGAAACTCTGTCGGGTAGAGCACGCGCCGAATCGAACTCGCTTGGGAACTCGCATTCAGATCGATGATGAGGGCCACCGTCATCGGAAGACCCACCGCGGCTACGGACAGCCAGTCCACCGATCGCCGCCGCCCCACCAACAATCCGGCAGCCACAAAGGGGAACAGCGACAGCACGGCAAGAAAATGACTCGCCGCTGCCGCGGTTGCCGCCACCAGCATCAGCACCAGCATGCGTCTGCGGTGCGGAGCTTCGGCTCGCTCCTGCCAGGCGAACAGCAACACACTAAGAGCCGCCAGCCAAAGCATGTAAGGCCGGTCCTGCCAGGAGTACTCCACATACGCGCTGACCCAGAAGATCGAAAGCGCAAAGATGCCAAACAGATTGCTGAGCCGGCGCGCGAAGACGACGAAGATCATCTCGCTGACCACAAGCCCCGCCGTCATCGAAGGCAGTCGGGCCAGGAACCAACGGGGTCCAGGCAGCATCAACGACAGCCGTTCGAGAAAATAGGACAACGGCGGGTTCAGATCCACCGCATGAATCCGCTGCATCATCAGCGGCATGGATGGCGCGCGCGAGATACCCCAGGTAAACAGCTCATCGTGTCGCAGCGGGTGAGCGTGCGCCTCCACCAGAGCCATCGGTAGATACAGCAGAGCGATCAGTAGCAGGCATAGTCGATGATGCCGCTCAAGCCATGCCGCCATATCCTCAAGCGAGGAGGACACATGCAGCGACAGCTTCGATCTGGGCCTTAGTAGCGTTACCGTCATTGAGAAGTGAGCCGTTCGAGTGCAACGCGGAACAGGTTTGTCGATAACAGAACTGCGTCGTCCTATGCTAGCGGCTTCAACGACTCGAGTACAGTGGGAATGAGTTCGGAGACGGTGGGATGTATATGCACCGCATGGGTCAAAGTCGTGTATGGCGCGCCTGCATACATCGTGTCCAGAATGCAGTGAATAGCTTCGTCGCCGCCTGTGCCGAGGATCGTAGCTCCAAGAATCTTCTTGCTTTCTTCATCAACCAGAATCTTCATGAAGCCTTGTGTCTCGCCCTTTTCTCGAGCGCGTCCAACCTTGCTCATGGGACGCGTTCCAATGAGCGCCGGCCTGCCTGCGTCACGAACCTCGCGCTCGGTCATACCGACCTGCGCCAACGGGGGATCGATGTACATGGCATGCGCCGGAATGCGGTCGCTCACCCGCCTCGGCTCCTCGTCGAGAAGATTGGCGGCAACAATCTCAAAGTCGTTGTACGAGGTATGCGTAAAGGCTCCGCGACCATTACAGTCGCCCATCGCCCAGATACCCGGCACATTCGTTCGCAGCTCCTCATCGACCAGAATGTAACCATGATCGTCCACATGCACACCGGCTTGCTCCAGCCCGAGATCGTCTGTGTTCGGCCGTCGGCCAAGAGCCAGCAGAACCTGCGACCCGAAAACGTCCGGCTCCCCGGTTGTGCAACTGGTACCGACCAGGACACCTTCAGGTTGGGGCTTGAAGTGAAGGCACTCTGAGTTCGTACGGACAGCGATTCCTTCCGCTTCCAGAATCTGCTTCACGGCAAGTGAGACATCCTCATCCTCGTGGGCGACCAGCCGCTTTCCGCGTTCAACAACCGTCACCCTGCTGCCAAACCGGGCATACATCTGCGCGAACTCCAGACCGATATAGCTGCCTCCCACCACCACCAGATGCTCAGGCAGCGTGTCGAGCTCAAGGAGAGTGCTATTGGTCAGGAAGGGCACATCGTGGATCCCCGGCAACTCTGGAATCGACGCGCGCGCACCTACATTCAGAAAGATCTTGCCGGCGGTTAGCACCTCATCGCCAACCTGCACCTCGCTCGCTGAAATCAGGCGCCCGGCCTCGTGAAAGACGGTGCAACCCTCGGTCGACCGCAGCGTCGTCTCGACAGCTTCACGGGATTCGGCGGAGATGCGATCCTTCCGCGCCTTGACCGCCCTCATGTCTACGCTCACGCTGCCCGTCCGCACACCAAAGTCCGCGCCGCGCCGCGCGAGATGGGCCGCATGCGCACTGGCTACCAGCGTCTTCGTGGGGATGCAGCCGGTGTTCACACAGGTACCGCCAAACAGCTTGCGCTCGATCATCGCAACCCGCATGCCGGCCTTCGTTAAGCGGCTCGCGAGCGGCGGTCCGGCCTGCCCGGCACCGATGATGATTGCGTCAAACTGCTGCGGCATATGTTGCTCCTCTCTCTCAACTGCGGTGAGTCGCTACTTGCGCTTCCAGCGAACGCCATCCTTCGCATCTTCGAGCAGGATGCCCTTCTCCAGCAACTCATTGCGAATCGCATCCGCGCGGGCAAAGCTTCGCTGCTTCTTCG
>CAXSEC010000012.1:18188-38923 GCA_964236325.1 uncultured Acidobacteriaceae bacterium
TCCAGCAACTCATTGCGAATCGCATCCGCGCGGGCAAAGCTTCGCTGCTTCTTCGCAAGCGTTCGTTCCGCGACCAGCGCATCAATGTCAGCGTCCGAAAAAGCCAGCGTCGCAAGCAGCGCCGGATCCGCTTCGTTCAACCGGTTCTCCCGCTCCGCCCACGCCAGCGCCGCCCGCGTCAGCTCCGCGTCACGATCCTTCAGCACCACAAACACGCCCTCAAACAGATCCATTACCGCCAGGATCTGCACCGCGTTGCCGCGCAACAGCACACCCTGATCTGCAGCCGTGTTCGCCGCACGAACCAGATCAAAGATCGCCGCGCGTGCCTCGGCCGTATTGAGGTCGTTCGCCAGCGCCGCGGTGTAGAGCTCCGCTGCCTGCGTGGTCGCCTGTTCGATCCCCGCATCAATGCCCTCCGGCAGTTGCGTGGCACTCTTCGGATCCGCGCCCTTCAGCATGCGTTGATAGAACGTCCGCAGCCGATCTACCGCGTTCGTAGAGGCCGCCAGATCCTCAAAGGTGAAGTTCAACTGATGCCGGTAAGGCACCGAGATCAGCAGGAAGCGAATAGCCGAGACGCGATAGCCGCGCAGCAACAGATCCCGCAGCGTGTAGAAGTTCCCTTCGGACTTCGACATCTTCTTGCCTTCAACCAGCAAAAAGCGTACGTGCATCCAGTGCCGCGCGAACGGCCTGCCAGACGCCGACTCGGACTGGGCGATCTCATTCTCATGGTGCGGAAACATCAGGTCTTCGCCACCCGCGTGTAGATCGAAGTCATCACCCAGAAACTTCATCGCCATCGCCGAACACTCCAGATGCCAGCCCGGTCGGCCATCGCCCAGCGGCGTCTGCCACGAGGCCTCCTTCGATCCGTCCGGCAGCGACTTCACGGCCTTCCACAACGCGAAGTCCCGCACCGCATCCTTGTCGAACTCACCCAGCTCGACCCGCGCCCCATCTTCAATAGCATCCAGATCCTTCTTTGCCAGCTTGCCGTAGTCCTTATCCTCGGCCACGCGAAAATACCACGAGCCATCCTCCGCCTGGTACGCGAACTTCTTCTCCGCGAGCTGCTCGACCAGCGTCACCATCTCGGGAATGCACTCGGTCGCGCGCGCGATGATCTCCGGCCGCTCGATGCCTAGCGCCTCCAGATCCTCAAAGAACGCCGTCTCGTAGGTCCGCGCGTACTCCGCGATCTCGAGGCCCGCCGCCGCGGCATTGCGGATAATCTTGTCGTCCACATCCGTGATATTCATCACATGCCGAATCGCAATACCCTGCTGGCGAAGAAACCGGCGCAGCACATCCACATGCAGAAACGTGCGGAAGTTGCCGATATGCCCGTAGTCGTAGACAGTCGGCCCGCAACAATACATGCGCAGCTCCGGCGCACCAACCGGGGTAAGCGGCTGAATCGTGCCACTGAGGGTGTTGTAGAGATCGAGAGTTGCCACGTGGCTCTTGAATGCCTTGCCGCAGCCGCGTAGGCGGTGCTTCGAGATAGGTCTATGGTCCTGAGTCTAGAGCATATTTCCTGATGCCACTCGCTGCTCCAGCGTAGTGGCGGCCAATTTCCTTGAGAGAAAACGGCACAAACGGGAGCGGCCAGCGGTCCCGCCTTCAAGAAAAATGCTAGCCGACCTCGCTGCTTTGCCTCGGGTTGGAGCCCGCCGTGTCCAGGCGAAGTTGCGGGCGCGCACTCAGCCGTCCATCCGCACGCTCCCCCGCCAGCAGCCGCGGCCACGCTGCCGCCGCAATCATCGCCGCATTATCGGTCGACAGCGCCATCGTCGGGAATGCGACCTGCAGCCCTCGCCGCGTACCCTCTTCCGTAAAGCGCCGCCGCAACTCCGAATTGGCCGCAACCCCTCCCGTGACCAGCACGCGCCGAGCCCCCACCCCGCTTGCCGCCGCAAACGTCTGCTGCAGCAGCCGCCCCACCACCGCCGCCTGAAAGCTCGCCGCCAGGTCGAGAACCTCCACCGGCAGCAGCCCCTGCTCTCGCAACGCGGTGATCGTCTCTGCCGCGGCACGTGTCGTATAGGGAATGCGCAAACGACGCTCCGCCGCTGCCGCCAGCATCCCGTGCGTCTCCAGATAGCGAAGAACGGCCGTCTTGATCCCGGAGAACGAGAAGTCCCGGTTCAGCGCCGCCGGATTCGCCGCCCCGCGATGCCGAATTGCCGCAAAGCGAAATGGTACCGCCGCCGGATCTCCCAGCTTCGCCAGCGCATCGACCCACGGCCCTCCGGGGTACGGCAAACCCATCAGCTTCGCCACCTTGTCATACGCCTCGCCCGCTGCATCATCCACCGTCCGGCCCAGCGTCTGATACCTGAAAACCCCTCCCGCTCTGTCGCCGCGATACAGGTGCGTGTGCCCGCCCGAAACCACCAGCGCCACCACGGGCGAATCGGGCTCAACGTGCTGCAGCAGCCCGCCCTCATGTCGCATCAGCACCGCGTAAATGTGGCCCTCGAGGTGGTTCACTGCGATCAGCGGTTTCTCGAGCGCAAACGCCAGCGCCTTCGCGTACGTGATCCCCACCAGCAGCGCTCCCGCCAGTCCCGGACCCTCCGTCACGGCAATTGCATCGAGCGACTCGAGCGTCAGCCCCGGCACCTCGACCGCCGCCTTTGCCATCGCCTCGCGAACCACCGGAACAATGTTTCGCAGATGCTCCCGGCTCGCCAGCTCCGGCACCACGCCACCGTAAAGCGCATGTAGATCCACCTGGCTCGCCACCACGCTCGACAGCACCTCCGTGCCACACCGCACCACCGCCGCGGCCGTCTCGTCGCACGAGCTTTCAATGCCGAGAATCAAACCCGTGCCGCGACCGTTCATCGCATCGATAGACGTGCTGGACCCTACGCTTTCCTGGGGCATCTGAAAGTAGTGTACGAGGACCGCAGCATGGCAATCGATACCCCCATCGAACATCTGGAGAGCACCGCGTATCGCGCCGCTCTGGACGTCGTGCGATCTCTGGCCGCCGCCGGCCATCAGGCCTTCTTCGCCGGTGGCTGCGTTCGCGACCTCCTGCTCGGCGTCGAGCCGAACGACTTCGACATCGCGACCAGCGCGCCGCCCGAGATCGTCCAGTCGCTCTTCCCCCGCACCGAAGCCGTCGGCGCCCACTTCGGTGTGATCCTCGTCCTCTCCGGCCATGCCGAAGAGCGCCACGCCATCGAGGTCGCCACCTTCCGCAACGACGGCGCCTACACCGATGGCCGACGGCCAGACGTTGTTCGCTTTTCCACCGATCCGCGCGAAGACGTGCTTCGCCGCGACTTCACCATCAACGGCATGCTCTTCGATCCGCTCGCCTTTGAGCAGACCGACGACCTCGCCGGCTCCGTTCTCGACTTCGTCAGCGGCCGTGATGACCTTAAGCTCGGCATCCTCCGCGCCATCGGCGAGCCCGTCCGTCGCTTCACCGAAGACAAACTCCGCATGCTGCGCGCCGTCCGCTTCGCCGCGCGTCTCGGCTTCGATATCGAGCCCCTCACCGCCCAGGCAATCACATCGCTTGCCTCCGGGATCCACCAGGTCAGCGCAGAACGCGTTCGCGACGAGCTCTCCCGCATGCTCACCGAAGGCCATGCCCGTCGCGCCTTCGAGCTGCTCGACGAACTCGGCCTGCTCGGCGAGATCCTCCCTGAAGCTATCGCCATGCATGGCGTCGAGCAGCCCGCCGACTGGCACCCCGAGGGCGACGTCTGGATCCACACCATGCTCCTGCTCGAAAAACTCCAGCCCGGCTGCCCCGCCACCCTGGCCTGGGGCGCTCTGCTGCACGACATCGGCAAGCCCGCAACCTACCAGCTCGACCAGACCGGCCCCACCCCGCGCATCCGCTTTAACGGCCACGTCGAGGTCGGCGTGCGCATCGCCGAAGTCATCCTCCGCCGGCTCCGCTTCTCAAACGAAGGCACCGAGCAGATCGTCGCGCTCATCAAGAACCACATGCGCTTCGGCGACGTCCCGCAGATGAAAGAGTCCACCATCAAGCGCTTCCTGCGCCTGCCGAAGTTCGACGAACACCTGCAACTGCACTGGCTTGACTGCAGCTCCTGCCATGGCAAGCTCGGCATCTGGGAGGCTATGAAGCAGAGGCACGAAAGCGAGCCTGCGGAAGAGCATCGCGCGCAGCTGCTCGTCACCGGGCGCGATCTGATCGCTGCCGGGTACAAACCTGGCACAGCCTTCAAAGCCATGCTGGAGGCCGCCGAAGACGCCCAGCTCGAAGGCACGATCCACACCACCAACGAAGGTCTTGCTTTGCTCCGCAAGCACTTCGACCAACCGGCCAGTGAGTCCGCACCTGACCTGCATGCCCGCTCCCTCTAGCTCCGCTGCCTTCGACGTTCTCGTCCTCGGCGCGGGCATCGCTGGTCTGGCCTGCGCCCGTACACTCGCTGAGCGCGGCCAGCGCGTCTGCCTCGTCGAAGCCACCGATCGCCTCGGCGGCCGCATCCTCACGCATCGTGTCGCCAATCAGGTCGTCGAGCTCGGCGCGGAGTTCGTCCACGGCCGTCCCCCCGAGCTCCTCACCCTCATCGCAGAAGCCGGCCTCACCCTCGTCGAGCGCACCGGAACCCAGGTCAGCTTCGACGATGGCCATCTCACGGCCGAAGGCAGCTCCCGCGATGGCATGTTCGACCCGCTCGAAGAGCTTCGCTCCTACACCGGACCAGATCTTAGCTTCCAAAACTACCTCGCTCAATCCGCATCCGGCCTCAACCCAGACACCCGCCAGGCCGCAATCGGCTACGTCGAAGGCTTCAACGCCGCCGACGCCAACCAGATCAGCTCCATCTCCCTCGGTCTCCAGCAGACCGCCGAAGACTCCATCGACGGCGATCGACTTGCCCACATCGCCGAGGGCTACGATCGTCTGCCGCTGTTCCTCGCCGATCGTTTCGTCGCCGCCGGCGGCGCCCTCCGCCTGAACACCCCCGTCATCGCGATCCACTGGTGCACCGGCCGCGTCGCCTTCGAGACCGCAGCCGGCGAACTCCTCGCCTCCAAGGCCGTCATCACGCTGCCGCTCGGCGTCCTCCAGGCCGGGGCTGTCCCCATCGTGCCCGAGCCCACATCAATCCTCGAGGCCGCCGCTCTCATGCGCATGGGCGCCGTCTGCCGCTTCACCCTCATCTTCCGAGAGCGCTTCTGGCAGACCCTTCCGCCGCAACCCGCACTCCAACACCTCAGCTTCCTCTTTGACTTCGGCGAGCTTCCCTCCGTCTGGTGGACCACCCATCCGGAAGACACCTGCGCGCTGACTGGCTGGGTCGGTGGTCCTCGCTCCAGAGCTCTTCTTGGAAAGTCCGAAGCGGAGCTCGCCGATCTCGGCTGCCACGCCCTAGCCCGCCTCTTTCATCTGTCTGAGGCTCAGCTCCGGCAACATCTTCAGGCCTGCGTCACCCACAACTGGTCTGCTGACCCAAACTTCCACGGCTCCTACAGCTATGCTGCCGTCGGCGGCGCCCAGGCCTCCAGCCGTATGGCCGAGCCGGTCGAAAGCACCCTCTACTTCGCCGGAGAACACACCGACATCACCGGCCACTGGGGCACCGTCCATGGCGCCCTTCGCAGCGGCTACCGCGCGGCACAGCAGATCCTCAGCAGCCTCTAGGCGCGTTCCACCAGGAGCTACTCCAGCGAGCGCAGCGCATTCACCTTGTGGCGGAGCGTCTGTGCGTCCCTTGGTGCGCGCACCTTTATGTCGTTGTCGAAGTACACAAACACGTCGCGAGGCTGGATCGGTGCCGTCGCCGCGAGGCGTCGCGCCGCATTCGGCCGCTCCGCCGCCTCTGCCTTCGGCGTTCCACCCCTTGCCCAGTGCACGATCCGGCGGGCCCAGACGTCCAGCGCCTCGTCCGAGTAGCCGCTCGCATACAGTTCCTCGGAGCCATGGAGCCGCACGTACACGAGCGAACTCGTCACATCCAGCAGCAGTGGCCACTCCACTGTGTCCGCCACCACCAGCCCCACGTCCTGCTCACGCAGCAGCGCCAAGAACTCCGGCGTGCAGAAGCTCTCATGCCGGATCTCCACCGCGTGCTGCAGCGGAAGATCCACGTCTGCTGTCAGCACGGCCCGCCCAAGCATCCGCTCATCGCACTGCGTCGCCAGCCGCGCCGCATCCTTGGTGGACCGCGGCAGCATCCGCAAAAACTCTTTCAGCCGCTCAGCGTCAAACACCATCTGCGGTGCAAGCTGCCACAGCATCGGCCCCATCTTCTCGCCGAGCGCCAGGATCCCGCTCGCCAGCAGATTCGATAGAGCCGTCTCCACCCCACGCAACTTCTTCATGTGCGTAATAAAGCGAGAGCCTTTGACCGCAAATACAAAGTCCGCCGGAGTTTCTGCTGCCCAGCGCGCAAAGCTCTCTGGCCGCTGCAGCGAGTAAAAGGTTCCATTGATCTCCACCGTTTCAAAGTGCCCTGCCAGAAACTCCAGCTCACGCCGTTGCACCAGCTTCGGCGGATAGAACACCCCTCGCCAGCCCTTGTATCGCCACCCCGAAACTCCGATACGGATCTGCCCGGATCTTTGCTGACGTGTCATGCGTCCTTCGCCCCGACTCTTTCGATGCGCCGCACAGCGCGGACATCCGCGCGAAAGCAACGTTCGCCGTGCGGGCTCTGGCCAAACCATCATCTGCTAGCGTTAAGTCATCAGAGGTCTTATGGCTACCAAGGTTCTGCTGAATACCCCGCCCGACATCACCCCCAACACCACCATCACCGTGAATGGCAGGCAGACAGACGCCCACGTCGGCGAGTTCCTGGTAGACGCCCTCAACCGCATGGCCGACCGCACCCACGGTAAGCATCTCCCGCAGGTCTGCTACATGCCGCAGATGGGTCCCATCCAGAGCTGCGACACCTGCATGGTCCAGGTAGACGGTCAGCTCGTCCGCTCCTGCGCCACCCCGCTCACTGCCAACATGGCCGTCCAGACCGAGGGTGAGCGCGTCGACATCGCCCAGCGCGAGGCCTTCGATCGCATCCTTCAGAACCACATGCTCTACTGCACGGTCTGCGACAACAACAACCAGAACTGCACCGTGCACAACGCCACCGCCGATCTCGACGTCAAGCACCAGGCCCGCGAGTTCAAGGTCAAGCCGTACGAGAAGGACATGTCCAACCCCTTCTATCGCTACGACCCCGACCAATGCATCCTCTGCGGCCGCTGCGTCGAGTCCTGCCAGAACGTGCAGGTCAACGAGACCCTCTCGATCGACTGGACCAGCGAGCACCCGCGCGTCCTCTGGGATGGCGGCCACGAGATCGCCGGCTCCTCCTGCGTCTCCTGCGGCCACTGCGTCACCGTCTGCCCCTGCAACGCGCTCATGGAAAAGTCCATGATCGGTCACGCCGGCTACCTCACCAACCTCCCACCTAAGGTCCTCGACGACATGATCGACGTCGTCAAGGGCGTCGAGCCCAACTGCGGCTACGGCCCTATCCTCACCCTCTCTGAGATCGAAGCCGAAGCCCGCAACGAGCGCGTCAAGCGCACCAAGACCGTCTGCACCTACTGCGGCGTCGGCTGCTCCTTTGAGGTCTGGACCCGCGACCGCCACATCCTCAAGATCGAGCCCACCCACGGCCCCGCCAACGGTATCTCCACCTGCATTAAGGGCAAGTTCGCCTGGGACTTCATCAACTCGCCCGATCGCCTCACCCATCCGCTCAAGCGTGTCGGCGACACCTTCGAGGAGATCGGCTGGGACGAAGCCCTCCAGATCGTCTACGACAACTTCACTCGCATCAAGGCCGAGCACGGCCCTGACGCCCTCGCCTTCATCGCCTCCTCAAAGTGCACCAATGAGGAAAGCTACCTGATGCAGAAGCTCGCCCGTCAGGTCATTGGCACCAACAACATCGATAACTGCAGCCGCTACTGCCAGACCCCAGCCAGCATGGGCCTGCAGCGGACCGTAGGCTTTGGAGCAGACTCAGGCTCCATCCAGGACATCGAAACCGCCGACCTCGTCATCATCGTCGGCTCGAACACCTCCGAGTCCCACCCCGTCCTCGCCACCCGCATCAAGCGCTCCCACAAACATCGCGGCCAGCGCCTCATCGTCTCCGATCTCCGCAAGCACGAGATGGCCGAGCGCGCCGACATCTTCATGCGCCCCTACCCGTCGACCGACGAGGTCTGGGTCATGGCCATCACCAAGTACCTCATCGACAACAATCTCCACGACCAGGCCTTCGTCGACGCCCGCGTCAACAAGTGGCCCGAGTTCAAGGCCTCGCTTGAGCCCTACACCATGGAGTACGCGGAGCGCGTCACCGGCCTCACCCAGGAAACCATGATCGCCGTCGCCCACGAGATCGCCAACGCCAAAAACGGCGTCTGCATCCTCTGGGCCATGGGCGTCACCCAGCACTGCGGCGGCTCCGACACCTCCACCTCCTTTGCCAACCTTCTGCTCGCCACCGGCAACTTCGGCAAGCCCTCCTGCGGCGGCTACCCGCTGCGCGGCCACAACAACGTCCAGGGCGCCAGCGACTTTGGCTCCATGCCCAACATCTTCTCCGGCTACCAAAAAGTCGACGACGCGGACATCCGCGCCAAGTTCGAGGCCGACTGGGGCTGCGTCCTCCCCGTTACCAAGGGCCTCGACAACCACGAGATGATCGAGGCCATCTACGACGGCACCCTCAAAGCCCTCTACATCAAGGGCGAAGACACCATCACCTCCGACGCCAACGCCAACTACGTCGATGGCGCCTTCCGCAAGCTTGACTTCATGATCGTGCAGGACATCAACTTCTCCGAGACCTGCCGCTACGCCGACCTCGTCCTTCCCGCCAGCCCTTCGCTTGAAAAAGACGGCACCTTCGTCAACACCGAACGCCGCATCCAGCGCCTCTACAAGGCCCTCGATCCGCTCGGCAACTCGCTCCCCGACTGGGAGATTATCCAGCTCATCGCCAACAAACTCGGCGCCAAGTGGAACTACGCCCATCCCTCGGACGTCATGGTCGAAGTCGCCCGCCTTACCCCGTCGCTCGCCGGCGTCACCTACGAGCGGCTCGAGGGATTCAAGAGCCTGCAGTGGCCCGTCGCCGCCGACGGCACTGACACCCCGTGGTGCTACAAAGAAAAGTTCGCCTTCCCCGATGGCAAGGCGCAGTTCCACCCGCTCGCCTACGTCCCGCCATCCGAAGAAGTCTCGGAAGAGTACGATCTGCACCTCAACAACGGCCGTCTGCTCGAGCACTTTGAACAAGGCTCCATGACCTACCGCTCGCCCGGCATCAAGGCCATCACGCCCGATAACTTCCTTGAGGTCTCCCCCGAGCTCGCGGAAGAGCGCGGCCTCGTCAGCGGTCACTACGTCCAGCTCACTAGCCCCTACGGCCGCGTCAAGGTCCAGGTCCTCGTAACCGATCGTGTCTCCGGCAAGCAGCTCTACATGCCCATGAACTCGACTGAAGAGCCAGTCAACAAGCTCACCAGCAGCCACGTCGATCGCGCCACCCACACCCCCGCCTACAAGGAAACCTCCGTCCACATGACCGTCCTCGGCGATGGCAAGAACCCCCTGCCCCGCACCAACTTCCGCTACGGCAATCGCACTCCGCTGCCCGGCATCGAGATCGAAAAGAAGTGGGCTGGCGCCGGCTATCGCCTCCCCGGAACTTCCGTCGGCGACAAACTCGTCCAGATCAAGTCCACCACCGTCTGAAAGCGCCCTTCATGCAATAAAGCCGTCATATCGACCGAGCAACGCGAGCGGAGAGACCCCTGTATTTCGTCGGATCCGCAAGGCACTCAGAAGAGCACCACCAGAACCCAGGAGTCTCCATGGCCAACCCACTAGCCTTCACCCCCAAACCGGTCAACCCCAAGCTCGAACTGCAGCGTCGCCTCGACGCCGCCCCCATCGAGCACGGCGAGGCCATGCTCGTCGCCTGGGATCTCCTCCAGACCGCCCACGATCAGGGTCTGCTCGACCTCATCCACGGCCTAGTCGGCGCCAAGGACACGATCGCCGGCAAGCTCGCCGAGTACGGCCGCCTCCCCGAGGGCGTCGCCGCCATCCGCAACCTCATGGGCCTCGCTAATCTGCTCATGGTCATCGACCCGGACGTCCTGCTCGCCCTCACCAAATCCCTAGAATCCGCCAACACCCTCCATCAGCAGGAGTACAACCCACCCGGCCTCTTCACCCTCGCCCGCCGCGCCGTCAGCGCCGACAGCCGCCGTGCCATCTCCCTCCTGACCCTCATCCTCGGCGAGCTCGGCCGCAGCCTCAACACCGGCGAGCACAACCAGGGCCGCGTCGACCCCTCCGAACCCACCAGCGAGGGCTGATCAACCGAGACCCCCGCCCAGCGAACCTGTTCTCCGGGGTAGCTTGTCATGAGTGGACCATCACGCCAGGCCTAATGCGCTTTTCTTCCCACCCTGTGCTCCAATAAACCCATGCCTGACCCCTTCCAGCTAGGCCCCGTCACCATCGGCGGCCCAAACCTCTTCCTGATCGCCGGCCCCTGCGTCATCGAGTCCGAACAGCACGCCCGCACCATGGCCGCCGCCATCGCCGCCATCACCACCCGCCTCGGTATCCCCTTCCTCTTCAAGGCCAGCTACGACAAGGCCAACCGCACCTCCATCTCCAGCTTCCGCGGCCCCGGCCTCGTCGAGGGCGCCCGCATCCTGCGCGCCATCGCCCTCGACACCGGACTCCCCATCCTCACCGACGTCCACACCCCCGACGACTGCGCCCGCCTCTCGGACGCCCTGGGCCCGGACGTCCGCGCCATGCTCCAGATCCCCGCCTTCCTCTGCCGCCAGACCGATCTCCTCATCGCCGCCGCCCACACCGGCCGCGCCATCAACATCAAAAAAGGCCAGTTCGTCGCGCCCGCAGACATGCAGTTCGCCGTCGCCAAGGTCCGCGACTCCGGCAACCCCCACGTCTCGCTCACCGAACGCGGCGCCTCCTTCGGCTACAACAACCTCGTCGTCGACATGCGCTCCCTGCCCCAGATGCGTGCCTTCGCCCCCGTCATCTTCGACGCCACCCACTCCGTCCAGACCCCATCCGCCGCCAACGGCGTCTCCGGTGGCCAGCCAGAGTTCATCCCCATCCTCGCAAAAGCCGCGGTAGCGGCCGGCGTCGATGGCCTCTTCCTCGAAGTCCACAACGACCCGCAACACGCCAGGTCCGACGGCGCCAACGCCCTCCCCCTCGATCGCCTCGAACCCACCTTGGAGCGCCTGCTCCGCATCCACACCGCAGCCACGCAAGCCCTGTAAGTCACCGGCAGCCTGCTACTCGTCAACCCGGCACCGTAACCTGGCGATCTGGAGGAACCCGCTTCCTTCTCGCGACGCTCGAATCTCCAACAACAAACCGCCCCTAAGCCGCCCCATCCCCAATCCTCGGCACGTCCGGTCCATTTCCCGCCACCACTCCCCGCCCCGCCACCACCACCGAATCCCGAAACACCTTGGCCTCATACATCTTCGTGTCCGAAGCCTTCAGCCTCGCCTGCACCGTCAGTCCATCCTCCGGATACGTCGCCAGCCCAAAGCTTCCCGACAGCCGCAGCGACAACTGCGCGCCCTCGAGAAACGGCGTCTCCCGCAGCGCTTCATGCAGCCGCACCGTCGCCTGGCACGCACCCTCCTTGCCAGAGCCCGGCAGCAACACCACAAATTCATCCCCGCCATACCGGAACGAGCTCGTCCCCGGCCCCATCACCCGCCGCATCAGATCGCCCACCTCCGCTAGCAGCCGGCTGCCAATCAAATGCCCGTGCGTGTCATTGACCTGCTTGAAGCGGTCCAGATCGATAAACAGCAGGCTGAACGACTGCCGCCGCGCCACCAGCTCATCAAGCATCGTGTACAAATGCCGTGCATTAAACAGACTCGTGCAATCATCCGTAATCGTTAGCTCCTGGATCAGCTTCACCGACCGATTGTTCTTGATCGCAATCGCCGCATAATCGCACAGAATTCGCAGAAACGAGATGGAGTACTCACTCAACAGATCCAGCTTGCTGTTCAGCAGCTGGATCACACCCAGCGTCTTCCCCGCTGACCGCACCGGAACGCACGCGATGGACTGAATATTCAGCTCCGGGTGCGCCCGCGTAAAGGCCGACCACTTCGGATCAATCGACACATCCGGCACAATCAGCGGGTTGCCCGTGGCCGCCACCCAACCCGCCACGCCCTCGCCCATCGCCACCTTCAGCCCCTTCAGCGACGCCTGATCCTCTCCCACCGCTCTCACGTAGTACAGGTGCTGCTCGTCCTCGCTGACCAGCAGCATCGACCACCGTTCCGGCCCGAAGAACCCCGCCATCTTCTCCATGATGGCGCCCAGAATCTCTTCCAGCTCAAGCGAAGCCGTTACCGCGCGCGCCACATCATGAAACACCCGAAGATGATCCATCTGCCGGCTATCAATAACCTCGTACTGGCGCCGTTCCTTCATCGCGTACACTTCGCCGTTCAGGATCTATACGAACAGTCCCTTCGTCATTGATCGAACCCCACCATACTCAACCACCGATGTGAACCATGCTGCGCGACGGCTTCTCAAATCCAGCCTCGCCGATATGGTGCCGCGCTTCCTTCCGCGAGACCACCTTTCGTATGTACGCGTCAAGCTCCCGATCGGTTCCACCCCTCTTGATAACGCCAAAGAGATCATGATCACTCTGCGAAAACAGGCACGTCCGAATCTTTCCATCCGAGGTCAGCCGAACCCGGCTGCAATGCCCGCAGAACGGTCGGCTTACCGGCGCAATAATCCCGATCTCCCCCAGCCCATCCTCAAACGTGAACCGCCGCGCCGTCTCGCTCGCCACGTTCGCCGGCAACTCCACCACCGGCCGCACCGCGTTCAGCCGCGCCAGAATCTCGTCCATCGTCACCACCTTCTCGAGCGACCAGCTGCGGTCTTCCTCAAGCGGCATCCACTCAATGAACCGAACAATCACGCCCTCGCGCCGCGAAAACTCCGCAAACGCCTCAATCTGCCCGTCGTTGAAGCCGCGCAGCAGGACGCAGTTCACCTTCACCGGCCCCAGTCCGGCCGCCTGCGCCGCCCGCACGCCAGCCAACACCTTCTCATAGCTTCGTGGCACCCGTGTAATCGCGGCAAACGTCTCCGCCTCCACCGCATCCATGCTGACCGTCACCCGCTTCAGCCCGGCTAGTGCCAACGGCTTCGCCATCCCGCTCAGAAGATGTCCGTTCGTCGTGATCGCGATATCTAGTGGCTGGCCCTCTCCAGGCTCGACCGGCAGCCCACCCGGCGTCCACGCCGTCCGCATGCGGCTTAGCTCGCTCACCATCTCCACTAGGCCTGCGCGCAGCAGCGGCTCGCCACCCGTCAGCCGCACCTTTTCAATGCCCAGCGCGACAAAGCGCTCAATCATCCGCAGATAGGTCGCCATCGGCAGCTCGGAAAACTGCGCGCCCTCGTTCCCCGTCCGGCAGTACACGCAGCGATAGTTGCAGCGGTCCGTTACCGACACGCGAAGATCCGTGATCGCCCGCCCATGGTCATCCCGCAACCGGCTTACCCCATCAGCCAGCTCCATGTGCTGCGCGGAGTGGCCTATCGAGATCAACTGCGGAAGATCAAGGGTGATCGACGCCATGCGTCCTCTTCTTGCTGGGCAGATACGGAAGCGTCCCGGAACACGAAAACCTTCCGCAAAAGCAGGAAGTTCTCCCGCCGCCAGCCTCTCGTCTATCTGATGCAGGCACGAGAGTTAACGGTGCGTGAGCCAAGCAGAGTGACTCATCGTCAGCGCCCGGGGTCATTCTGCCTAATAGCTGATGAACTCGTTCGATCCGCGCTTCCAGGCCACACCCAGAACCCCAGTAATCGCAGCAATGGCAAATGTCAGCGCATTCAGGTACGCCATCGGATGCGCCCATCCCGGCGAGTAGGTCAGGTCCTGCCCGGTCCACAGCGTCATCAGCGTCGAAATAATCAAAAACTGAAAGCAGATCGTCAGCATCAGCTGCCCACGTCGCCGGCGGAGATCCAGACGCTCCACCTGGTCCGGAGTCAGAGTACGTTCTTCAATCGGGATCAATGTGTTCGCCATGCTCTCACTCCGCTCTTATCGAGTCCGATGCGGCACCCGCGCCCGCCCCGACTCCGTACCTGTATTACACCACATTCCTGCCGTCCCGCAGCCGCTCTAGAGAAACGCGACCGACTGGATGCCCGCAACCTCAAACCGCTTTCGGCACCGGATGTTCTTGCACCCCAGCATGTCGTCCCGCCGCACCATGTAGCTCTGCGCCTTGGCAAATCGTGCCCGGTCACGCTCATCCGCACCCCGCGGCAGCTGTGCCCGCTTCCGCCGCACCAGCCAGCTCACCTCATACTCGTTCTGCTCGCGGCAGTGCGGACACGTCATCATGTGCTTCCGCATCTCCGGCCGTTCCTCAAAAAATTCCCGCTCTTCCATCAGGCCCCTCTTCGCTCCGCCATCCAGCTTCGCGGCAGTCTGCGTGCAGTTTCAAGACTAGTGCATCTGCAGTCGAGTTACCATGTCTCCTGCGCTCCTCACAGGCCGATTCGCTATGCACAAATCAAAGAAGAAGCTCTACTCCAGGGTTCAGGCCGTCAAAGCCATCGCCCGCGCCAGCGTTGGCACACCGCCACCAGTACGCGTTCTGCCAGACCCCCAGAAGAAGCGCGCCACTACCCGCGCAAAACCGTCGCTCGTCCAGCTTCTCGCCCCCGACTTCCATGAAGGAGACCCTCGGTGACCGTCACCCTCCGCCCATCCCGCCGCCTCTTCGCTCCATCGGCCCTTCTCCTCGCCGCCCTTTTCGCCGCACCGCTTCGCGCGCAGAACATCGAAGTCAACAAAGACAACCGCACCGTCGCCGTCACCGCCACCGAGCACGTCACCGTGCCCGCCGACATCGCCACCGTTCACGTCGGCTACATCACCTACGGCCGCGATCGCGACACCACCTACGCCAACGCCACCAAGCTCTCGAACACCATCATCCAGGCCCTCACCGACTCCGGTGTCCCCGCCGACTCCATCGAAAGCGACAACCAGACCGTCGAGCCCACCCAGAACTTCCAGGTCGAGCGCCTCTCCCCCACCGAAGCCGCCAATCGCAAATATCAGGTCCAGCAGTCCTGGCTCGTGCACACCGCCGCCACCAACGCCGCCAAGCTCCTCGACACCGCCGTTCTCGCCGGCGCCAATCAGTCCGGCCAGATCGACTGGTCGCTCAAGGATGAGTCCGCCTCCACCGCCTCCGCCGCCGCCCGCGCCATCCAGCACGCCCACCGCGTCGCCATCCAAATGGTCTCCGGCTTCGGCGGCAAGGTCGGCGCGCTCCTCTACGCCTCAAACGAGAGCGAGTCCTCCACCGTTCGACCCATCCCCATGATGGCCATGCACAAGGCCGCCAACGAAAACGAACCCCTCGCCATCAGCCCCCGCCGCATCGAGCGATCCGTTACCGTTCGTGCCATCTTCGCCATCGAGTAACCGCAACACCAAGTGCAAACCCGCATCGAGCCAGTCCCTTCAACAGCCGCCTCGACGTCCCCGCAACCGCCGTCATCTCGACCTAAGCGCAGCGCAGTGGAGAGACCCCTGTATCTCGCCTTCGATTGAAGAAGAACCGGACGTACCCTCTGCGCGGAAGCATGCACCTCCTGCCTCAGCCCGCAGCCGCCGCCTCACTCCCCCGCCGCGGCACATACTCCAGAGCCGCCGGCACCCGCTCGCCCGCCGCCGCCGCCTCGCCAGGCAGCCCACTCACCAGGACCGCGTACACAAACCAGTAAAACGCCATCACCGGAATCAGGTTGGTCGCCCCGTCGCTGCTCGCCACGATGACGTACAGCACTAGTCCCTTCGCCGCGGCATTCCGTATCGGATCCCGCGCCAGCGCCGGCCGTGCAATCACCAAAGCCACCGGAAACAGAAACAGCAGCAGCAGCGTCGCCAGACCCACATAGCCATAGTTCGTCAGCGCCGATGCAAACAGCACCTCCGCAAACCCGTTCAGCGGCAGACTCGGCAGCCACGTCGACGATCCCAGCGAAGCGATCTCTCCCAGCCGCCCACCCAGCGTCGGATCGAACAGAAACGAGAGCGAGTACGAGCTCGCAAACAGCGCCACCAGGATCGCCAGCGTCGTCCCTGCCACAAACAAAATCGGCTTCATCGCCCGCCGTAGATTCACCCGCGGAAACGTCAGCGTCATCTCGAGCACGGGTCGCGCCAGCGAGAGCAGCTGCTCCACCACCAGACCAGCCCACACCGTCCGCGAGAGCGTCAGCAGCAGCGCCGCCCGCACCGTCAGCCGCCGCACCCTACTCCGCTCCAGCAGGCTGTAGAGCGGCAGCAGAAGCAGCGTCGCCACCCCGTACACATTGCCGTTGTTGTAGGTCGAAATCAGCTTCAGAAACGCGCCGCGCGCAATATGCTTCGTCAGCTCGATCTGCCCATAGTCCGCCAGATTTACCGTCAGCAGCGGCACCTCGATCAGATGACCCGTTAGCGGCCTCCAGAAAAACAGAAAGATCCCGTACGCCGCCGCCCAGAACACGCATCCGCAAATCAGCCGTACAAATCTCCCCCGGTTGATCGCCGGAAAATACATCGGATACACAAACAGAAACAGCAGCGGCAGCGCAAAGAAGTTCACCAACAGGCTGATCAGGTACTCGAGCGTCGCAAACCCGTTCGCCTTATAGCTGTAAAGAAACACCAGCTCAAACGGCACAACTGACCCCATCGCCGCCATCGCCATCGCACTCATCCGCAGCGGCAGAAACAGCATCCGGTAGATCAGCGCCGGCACCGCCGTCACCGCCAGCACCAGGTACCCCCACGTCAGCGGCGCTCCCAGCAGCTTCACCCCGCCCTTAGGAAACAGCACCAGAAAGATCACCAGCAGCGCCGAAATCGTCTCCAGCAGCCGATGCCGCCGCCCCTCCATCACCTACCGTCCCCAGCGAACGTTCTGCTTGATCGAATACAGGTGCGTTCGCTGCACCGGGTCCGACCACACCCGCCGTCCCAGCAGCTGCAGCGCGATCGCCATCACACCCAGCAGCAGCGACGCCGCCGCCGCGCCCTCCAGGAACAACCGCCGCGGCGGCCACGTCGGCATCTCCGGCACAATCGCCGGATCAATCACCTCAAACGTGCTGTTCGATGTGCCCTGGCTCATCCGCAGCGTCTCAAAATGATTCGCCAGCGAGCTCACCAGAGCCTCGTGGTACTTCACCTCGCGCAGCTTCCGCTCATACTCCAGGTTCACCTTCGGCATCCGTCCCGCCGGCGACGCCGCCCCCGCCGCCGTCCCGCCGCTGCCGCTCTCCATTTGCCGTTCCTGCGTCTGCAGCTGGCCTATCTCCGATCGCAGCCGCTGCACCTCGGGGTTCTGCTCGGTCGAGCCCTGCAGCAGCGCCGCCAGCTGCACCTGCATCGTCGTAATCTGCGCCCGCACCGAGGCAATCGCACTCAGCCCGATCTGCGTCTGCGTGTCCACCTGCACAATGCCCGAGCCCAGCTGCGTCTTCTGCAGGTCCATCTCCGCCGCCACCAGCGCGTCCTTCTCCCGCTGCAGCTGCTGCTCAAAGAACCGCCGCTGCACATCCGCCTGCGCCGTCGTCATTGACTCCTGCAGGCTCTCAAGCGCGCCCACATAGGCATTCGCAATCTTCGCCGCCATCGCCGCATCCTTGTCCCGCACCAGAATCGTGATCGTGTCGGCCGGGATCAGCTTCGTCATCCCCAGCAGCTGCCCGCGCGCCGCCTCCAGACTCGTCGTCCCGAAGTACCCCAGCAGATTCACCCGCCGCACCACATCGTCCCGCAGCGACCGGCTCACCAGCAGGCTCAGATAGTTGTTGCTCGGCCGCACCCCGGTAAACAGCGCCGCCAGGTCCGATCCCCCCGAGCCCTCGCTCTCGCGCGGCAAAATCACCGCCGTCGCCTCATACTGCGCCGGAATCCGCTCAATCATCACCAAAGCAATCACAAACGCCACAACAGCGACCAGCAGGCCCGTCCGCCACTCCGCCGCAAACAGCGCGACAATCCGCAGCAGATCCACCTTGTCGTCATTCTCCGCCGCAACCTGGTTCTCCGCCGCCATCCGGTTCTCAGTCGCAATCTGGTTCTCAGCCGCGATCCGCTCCGCTACAGCCTTCTCATCCATCTCGTATCGCATCGCTCCAGCTCTCTCTACGACAGCATAGATCGAATCGCCCACAAATCATCTCCAGAGAAGGCCGTCACCTCGACCGGAGCCGTGCGGCCTTCTCGCACGGCGGAGCGGAGAGACCCCCGCATTTAGCTTTCCCCCTTGAAGCGCCCCACCAAAGCCGTGCCACCACCGCGCATAATTGGGTCGTCATTCCAAACCTGAGCGAAGTCGATCGAGCAAGAAACCCCCGCATCTGTCTTGATCGACGGACCTTGAGCACCTTCGTAATCTTTAGCTGTCATTTCGCGGCGCAGCCGAGACCCCCCCCCCCGCATTTGTTTGTCGACGGAGCGAAGCGACGCGAACATGCCCTTCCCCCATCGCCCGTTACACCCCCACCGCCATCCAGTAAGCTACCCTCATGTCCCTGGAGATCGTCCTAGCCCTCTTCGAGTACCTCGTCATGGTCCTCTCGATCTCCATCCACGACGCCGCCGAAGCCTTCACCGCCGACCGCCTCGGCGATCCCACCGCCAAAATGCTCGGCCGCATCTCCCTCAACCCCCTCCGCCACTACGATCTCTGGGGCACCGTCCTTTGGCCCCTGCTCTTCCTCTTCCGCAGCCCGCTCGTCATCGGCTGGGGCAAAGACGTCCCCGTCACCGACCGCAATCTCCGCCGCCCCGACCAGGTCAACCTCATCCACCTCTCCGGCCCCGTCGCCCAGCTGCTCACCGCCACCCTTTGCCTCATCGCCCTTCTCGTCCTCAAGCACCTCATCCCCACCACTGCCGGCGCCCTCGCCATCGTCCCCCTCTACGCCCTCCGCTCCCCCGTCATCCCCCCCTCTGACCTCCCCCCGCTCTTCCCCGTCATCCTCCTCCTCTACCTCGGCATCCTGGTCAACATCCTCCTCTTCGCCTTCAACCTCATGCCGCTCCCCACCCTCGACGGCGGCAAAATCCTCCGCTACTACCTCCCCTACAACGCCGCCCGCCTCTACGACCAGTACAGCTTCTACATCACCATAGGCTTCCTCTTCCTCGGCTTCCGCCTTATCTACCTCATCTTCACCCCCATCCTCGGCATCTACCAAACCCTCCTGAACAGCCTCTAAACCGCACCGCCTTGTTGCCTTAGCTGTTGCCTCTGCCGTTGCTTTTGCCATTGCTGTTGCCGTTGCCGTGCCCCTGCCGTTGCAATTTTTGGTTGTCATTCCGAGGCGCAGCCGAGGAACCCCCGCATTCCGCTTTTAACCACGGAGCGCAGCGACGCGTCCATCGACCCTCACCAAACCCCTTCCCCCACCCCACCCCCCTCGTGTACCGTCGCAGAAACCCACCCGAGGCCCCCGCCAAATGAAGCTTCTGGCTCATCTTCTCCTGCCCCTGCTGCTCCTTCCCCTGCCCGCCCAAACCCCCACCCCCACCGTCCCCACCCCCACCTACGACGTCGTCTCCATCACCCCCAACAAGTCTGACAGCGGCAACATGATGTTCAACAACCAGGACGCCACCTTCATCGCCACCAACTTCGGCCTCAAAGACCTCCTGAGCACCGCCTTCGACCTCCGCGAAGACCTCATCTCCGGCCTCCCCGCCTGGGCCGCGTCCGCCCGCTACGACATCTCCGCCAAGATCGTCGATCCCGACCTCCCCACCCTCAAAAAACTCACCGACCAGCAGCACAACGCCATGCTCGCCCAGATCCTCGCCGACCGCTTCCAGCTCAAATCCCACACCGAACTTAAACAACTCGCCGTCTACAACCTCGTCGTCATCCCGCACGGCCCCAAATTCAAGCCCAGCGCCCTTCAGGACGAACACCATGGCGGCTGGAACACAAACAACCACGAGTTCACCGGAACCGTGATCACCATGTCCGCCTTTGCCGGCTTCCTCGCCAACGAACTCCATCGCACCGTCATCGATCAGACCAACCTCCCCGCGCGCTACGACCTCCATCTCACCTGGGCGCCCGATCAACCCGCCGCAGCCGCCGGTCAGGACAACGGCCAACCCGCCGACGCAGGCCCCTCCCTCTTCTCCGCCCTCCAGGACCAGCTAGGCCTCAAACTCATCCCCGCCAAAGGCCCCGTCACCACCCTCGTCGTCGACCACATCGATCCCCCAACCCCCAACTAGCCCGATCCTGATTAACTAGCCCCATTAAGGGCATGGCTTAAGCCATGCCGTAAGTGCGTTGCATCGCTTGCGGCTTTAGCCGCTGAGGATAGCTCGGTCATACTCGCAGCACTCCATCTCCCAACTAGCGCCTTCCACCCCCCCTGCAACTTCGCCGCGTTCCAGCCAGTCCACTCGTGTACCGTCTCCTGTAACACCCCGAGAGCACACCGATGACTCGCATACACCCTGCCCAACAGCGCACTCGCCGCCATCCCGTCCTTCTCCCGCTCGCCCTCCTCCTCCTCTCGCACCACGCCCCATCCCAGACGCCTCAGACCCCCACCGTCCCCACCCCCACCTACGACGTCGTCTCCATCACCCCCAACAAGT
>CAXSEC010000013.1:0-15920 GCA_964236325.1 uncultured Acidobacteriaceae bacterium
TGACCCGGAACAACAGGCCAAGCAAGGCCTTCGCAATTTTTAGTTGTCATTCCGAGGCGCAGCCGAGGAACCCCAGCATTCGTCTGTAGCGACGGAGCGCAGCGACGCGGCCATTCCCTCCCCGCAACACCGTCATCTCGACCAAGGCCAGAGCGAAACGCACACGCAAGCAAGCAAGAGCCCTCGCACGCCGGCCCCCGCCGGTGCACGTTCCTCTGACGTCAACCCCGCGGCCATTGACAGCCCTGTCGCCGAAAGAGCACCATCTCTGCGGCTCAGGCAATCAGCAGCCCCGCATCCGCTCTCGCGAGACTCCCCCCAAAGAGCCGCCACCATCGCCGCACGCACCACCCCTCAGAGGCTCTCCATGAACCGTTCTTCCCTGCACCGGATCCACCGCATCGGCCTCGCCGCCTCCGGCCTCGCCCTGCTCGCCACCCCCGCCTTCGCCCAGTTCCGCGCCTCCATCCAGGGCACCGTCACCGACTCCACCGGCGCCATCGTCCCCAACGCCAGCCTCACCCTGCTCGACACCGACACCAACCGCTCCCTCACCGCCACCTCAAACGCCAGCGGCACCTATAACTTCAACGCCCTCGCGCCCGACCACTACACCCTTACCACCACCGCCGCCGGCTTCCAGAAAAACATCATCGCCAACGTCCCCATCAACCCCGACGAAGCCAGCTCCGTCAACGTCTCCATGGCCCTCGGCGACATCGCCACCGTCGTCAACGTCCAGGGCGATCAGGTCGCTACCCTCGACACCGAAACCGCCACCATCTCCGGCAACATCTCCGACAACCAGATCCAGCACCTTCCCTCCTCCGGCCGCGACGTCTTCCAGCTCGCCCAGCTCGCCCCCGGCGTCTTCGGTGAGGGCTCCCGCGCCAGCGGTGGTGGCTCCAGCAATCTGCCCGGAAACTCGGGTCCCGGCGGCTCCTCGGCAGGCGCCGGCATCTTCTCGACCGAAAACGGTCCCCAGATCAACGCAAACGGCGGTCAGTCCGAGACCAACGGCATCTCCATCGACGGCATCAGCACCGTCTCCGCCGTCTGGGGCGGCCACTCCGTCATCACCCCGACCGAAGACTCCGTCGGCAACGTCAAGGTCGTCTCGAACCAGTACGACGCCGAAAATGGCCGCTTCTCCGGCGCCAACATTCAGATCACCTCAAAGACCGGATCGAACGACATCCACGGCTCCGCCTTCTTCCGCGCCCAGCGCCCCGGCCTCAACGCCTACCAGCGCTGGAACGGCGCCAACACCTACAATCCCGGCACCGCCATCGAGCGCGGCCTCATCCGCGATCCGGAACGTGCCAACCAGTTCGGCGGCTCCATCGGCGGCCCTATCTGGAAGAATCATCTCTTCGCCTTCTTTGCCTACGAAACCCAGCGCGACAACAGCACGGTACCCACAAACAGCTGGTTCGAAACGCCGTCCTTCCGCGCCGCCAGTCGCCCCGGCAGCATCGCCTCCGTCTATAACAACTTCCAGGGCGCCGCCCCCGCCGGAGCCACGCTGGTCAACCAGACCTGCGCCGCCGCCGGTCTGAACGAGGTCGCCGCCAACGGTCCCATCACCTGCCACACCATCCCCGGCCAGGGACTCGATATCGGCTCGCCCCTTACCTCCGCACTCGGCACCCAGGATCCCACCTACGTCAGCAACCTCCAGCCCGGCGTCGGCTCCGGCTTCGATGGCAACGCCGACCTCGCCTTCTACCAGACCCAGAACCCCACCACCCGCGTCGGCCAGCAGTACAACGGCCGCCTCGACGCCGACGCCACCAAAAAAGATCACCTCGCCTTCGCCATCTATTGGGTGCCCCTCAGCGTCACCAACTTCAACGGTTCCGTTCGTTCCTACAACCTCTATCACCACGATCAGATCAACGACGCCTACTCCGGCATCTGGAACCACGTCTTCTCACCCTCCCTGCTCAACGAGGCCCGCTTCAACGACGCCGGCTGGCGCTGGAACGAGATCACCACCAACCCGCAGGAGCCCTTCGGCCTGCCCCAGTCCAACATCACCACCCGCAGCGGCGCCACCATCGGCAACATCAACAGCACCGACTTCGCCTCCTTCGGCGCACCCGGACCCTCCGAGTTCAACCAGCACACCTACACCTACAAAGACGTCGCCACCAAGGTCGTCGGCAACCACACCATCAAGTTCGGCGCCGACCTCACGCGCCTCTACTACCTCAACACCCCCACCTACTCCGCGCGTCCCAACTACAACTTCTTCAATCTCTGGAACTTCCTCAACGACGCCCCCTGGAAAGAGGCCGGCAGCTTCCTCAATGCCACCGGTACCCCCGGCGTCAATCGCCAGGACACCCGTGTCAATCTCTGGGGCGGCTTCATTCAGGACGCCTGGAAGGCCAAACCCAACCTCACCCTCAACTTCGGCGTTCGCTATAACTACTTCGGCGCCTTCTACTCCAAGCAGAACAACCTCGGCGTCGTCCAGTTCGGCGGCTCGCCAGCCACCACCTACACTGGCCTCAGCATCCGCCAGGGCGGTCCTCTCATCACGCCGCAGACCGCCAACGTCGGCCCTCAGTTCGGCTTTAGCTACGCTCCAGAAGGCCTGCGCAACCGCGTCGTCCTTCGCGGCGGCTACGGCATGAACTTCAACCAGAGCGAGATCGCCATCCTCGGCAACAGCGGCAACAACCCGCCCTTCATCTTCAACGCAGACTTCGAGAACACCGGCACCACCGGGCCCATCGATCCACGCATCGTCTACGGCGCGCCCGGCGGCAACTCGCTCTTCGGCTACCCCTCCAACCCCAACGCCACCACCACCCTCAACTCCGCCAATCTGCCCATCGCCAGCGGCATCTCCGTCACCGCCTACCAGAACCGGCAGCCGACCATCGCCACCCAGCACTACTCGGTTGATACCGAAGTCGATCTCGGCCATCAGCTCGTCGCCACCGTCGGCTTCAACGGATCCGTCACCCGGCACCTGATCGTGCAGTCCGGCCTCTACGCCAACGCCTTCGCCAACGGACAGGCCTTCAATCCCCTGATCCAGAACGTCGACTACTACTCCAACACCGGCAACTCCAATAACAACTCGCTGCTCGTCGGCATCAAGCACAACCTCAGCCACGACATCCAGTTCGACGCGGAGTTCAACTACTCGAAGACCATGGACACCGGCTCCTACCCCTACTACGAGGATCCCTACCCCTACCGTCCCGACCTCGCCTACGGCAAATCCGACTTCAACTTCGGCAAGGCCTTCAAGGTCTACGGTCTCTGGCAGCCGCATCTCTGGCACGGCAGCCACCTTCTCGGCCAGGTCCTCGATGGCTGGTCGGTCTCCGGCATCTACAACATGCACACTGGCTTCCCCTTCACCCCGCTGCTCAATACCGGCGCCCTCTACTACAGCGGCAGCCCCTACGGCCAGCTTCGTCCCGCCAGCTACAACGGCGGCGCGGGCAAGATCCGCAGCAACGCCGCCTACAAGCAGGGCGGAGCCAACCTCAACTTCCCCAACGCCGGCCCCAAACAGCCCTACTTCAACAACCCCAACACCGGCATCAACCCGATCGTCACCGGCACAACCCCAACCGGCGTCATCATGGGCACCGACTACACCCTGCCCACCCTTCCCGGTGTCGCCCGCAACACCTTCACCGGTCCCGGCTACCTGGATCTCGACGCCACCGTCGCCAAGTCCTTCGGCTTCCACCCCGGCCGCTTCGTCGGCGAGCACGCCGCGCTCGAGATCCGCGCCGACGCCTTCAACCTCTTCAACAACACCAACGTCACCCCCAGCAGCGTCGACACCAACTACCAGAGCAACACCTTCGGCCAGGGAAGCAGCGCCCTCTCCGGCCGCACCGTCAACCTCCAGGCCCGCTTCAGCTTCTAAGCGAGTCTGCAACAAAAGCCGTTACACTTGGCAAAGAGGGTGCACCTTCGGGCGCACCCTCTCTCATTCGGAAGCCACGTCTCGCCTTGCTGTTACACCCATAGCGATTCTTGCTGTTACACCCAGAGCGATTGCTGTGGCAACCTTTGATTGTCATTCCGAGGCGAAGCCGAGGAACCCCCGCATTTCG
Organism: uncultured Acidobacteriaceae bacterium; assembly: GCA_964236325.1. Classification (GTDB taxonomy): domain Bacteria; phylum Acidobacteriota; class Terriglobia; order Terriglobales; family Acidobacteriaceae; genus Edaphobacter. The sequence continues at coordinate 4,092 of CAXSEC010000013.1, forward strand.
CTCTTCACGACGGAGCGCAGCGACGCATATCCCATCCTCAACAAAGGCCGACACATGCTGAAACCTCGCCACCTCGCCGCCGCCCTCCTCCTCACCACCCCCGTCGCCTTCGCCCAGACTGAAAACCCGTCCACCGAAGAGACCATCTCCGTCGACGCCCACGCCCCCATTACCCCCTTCCCCCACGTCTGGGAGCAAACCTTCGGCTCCGGCCGCGCCATCCTCTCGCTCCGCCAGTCCTACCGCGACGACATGCGCACCGTTCACGCCGCAACCGGCTTCAAAGCCGTGCGCTTCCACGGCATCTTCAACGACGACGTCGGCCTCTTCGACCCCAACGCCGAGCACAAAGACCCCGGCCTCGCCGCCACCAAAATCGACCAGGCCAGCCCCTACAACTTCTCCTACATCGACCAGATCTACGACGGCCTCCTCGACCTCGGCGTTCGCCCCTTCGTCGAGCTCTCCTTCATGCCCAAAAAGATGGCCTCCGACCCCAACGCCATCCATCCCTTCTGGTACCACCCGAACGTCTCCCCACCGAAGGACTACGCCGAGTGGGACGCCATGATCGCCGCCTTCGCCCAGCACCTCATCGATCGCTACGGCCTCGCCGAAGTCTCCACCTGGGACTTCGAAGTCTGGAACGAGCCCAACCTCGACTTCTGGGGCGGCCGCCCCAACATGCCCACCTACTACGAGCTCTACGACCACACCGCGCTCGCCCTCAAGCACGTCTCTCAACGCCTCCGCGTCGGCGGCCCTTCCACCGCCCAGGCCGCATACGTCGGCGAGTTCCTCGCCCACTGCAAAGCCAAAAACATCCCCGTCGACTTCGCCAGCTCCCACGTCTACGGCAACGACGACTACAAAAAGATCCTCGGCTCCGACACCCCCGTCCCCCGCGACAAAATGGTCTACCTCGCCGTCAAAAAAGTTCACGACGATATCGCCAATTCGCCCTTCCCCCAGATCCCCCTCTTCTTCTCCGAGTACAACGCCAGCTACTCCAACGAGCCCAACGTCACCGACTCCATCTACATGGGCCCCTGGCTCGCCAACAACATCCGCCTCACCGACGGCCTCACCCAGCAAATGTCCTACTGGACCTTCTCCGACGTCTTCGAAGAGCAGGGCGTCGTCCGCACCCCCTTCTACGGCGGCTTCGGCATCATCGCCGAAGACGGCATCCACAAACCCGCCTTCAACGCCTTCGCCATGCTCCACCAGCTCGGCGATCAGCGCCTCAAACTCACCCCCACCGCCGGCACCGAACCCGACGACATCCTCGCCACCCGCACCGCCGACGGCGCCCTCGTCCTCGCCCTCTGGAACTACGCCGCCCCCTATGGCGAAGGCGCCTCCTACACCCCGCCCCCCGCCAATCCCGGCCCTGCCAAAACCATCACCCTCCATCTCTCAGGCGTCCAGCCCAACGCCACCGTCACCCTCCAGCGCCTCGACGCCGACCACGGCAACGCCGTCAAAGCCTTCGACGCCATGGGCCGCCCCGCCACCCCCTCCCGCCAGCAGATCGCCGACCTCCGCGCCGCCGGCCTCGCCGCTCCACCCGAAACCCTGCACCTCACCCACGGCGAGCTTCATCTCACCCTTTCGCCGCAGGCCCTCGTTCTCCTAAAGGTACAAGGCACATCGTCGCGACATTAGGGATAATGAAAGGGCATCCCTGCCGCATCCGCTGCAACCGGCTGACGTCATATCTGCCATGGAGTTCATAAGCCGTTGAGTGAGGACGCGCTGAGCCGCCGATCGGCAGCCAAACTACTAGGAGGAGCGCTCCTCGCCGGCTTCACGGTCGAGTCGCCCGCCCTCGCCCAGCAGAAACACTCCCCCGCCAAACCCCCACAGCCCCAGCAATCCCCCGACAACGCCGACGAGTCCTACTCCGACCAGGACGACGTCGCGCCGCCCGAAGGCCTCACCACCGAAGACAACGCCTTCCTCATGGAAATGCAGCAGCGCGGCTGCCTCTACTTCACCGAGCAGACCGACCCCCGCACCGGCCAGGTCCTCGACCGCGCCATCAACCGCCGCTCCACCGGCGAGCGCGACGAGCGCACCACCGCCTCCATCGCCGCCACCGGCTTCGGCCTCACCGCCCTTTGTATCGCCCACAAAGAGGGCTACCTCGCCTCCGACGCCGTCCAGCGCCAGGTCCTCACCACCCTCGACTTCCACCTCAACCACATGCAGCACGAGCACGGCTTCTTCTACCACTTCAACCACGTCTCCACCGGCCGCCCCACCAGCTGGAGCGAAGTCTCGTCCATCGACACCGCCATCCTGCTCTGCGGCGTCCTCACCTGCCGCGCCTACTTCAACGACGGCCGCATCAAAGACCTCGCCACCCGCCTCTACGAGCGCGTCGAGTGGCCCTGGATGCTCAACGGCGGCACCGCCTTCTCCATGGGCTGGCTCCCCAACTCCGGCTTCATCGCCACCCGCTGGGACCACTACTGCGAGCTCATGATGCTCTATCTCCTCGCCATCGGCTCCCGCACCCATCCCGTCCCGCCGACCGCCTGGGACGCCTTCTCCCGCCCCGAAGTCAAATATCGCAACTTCCAGTACATCTCCGGCCGCGATCCCCTCTTCGTCCACCAGTACTCCCACGCCTGGTTCGACTTCGCCCGCCAGCGCGATAACTACACCAACTACTTCCAGAACTCCGTCACCGCCACCCGCGCCCACAAAGCCTGGCTCGAAACCATCAAGCGCGGCTACACCGACGAGTACTGGGGCGTCACCGCCTCCGATTGGCAGCACGGCTACACCGCCTGGGGCGGCCCACCCCTCATGGGTCCGGTCGATGGCTCCATCGTCCCCGCCGCCGCCGCCGGCTCCCTTCCCTTCCTCCCCAAAGAGTGCGTCCGCACCCTCCGCTCCTGCTTCGAGCGCTTCGGCCGCGACGCCTGGGGACGCTACGGCTTCTGCGACGCCTTCCACCCCGAACAGTTCTGGTACGACCCCGACGTCCTCGGCATCGACGTCGGCATCGGCGTCATCATGGCCGAAAACCTCCGCACCGGCTTCGTCTGGGAGATGTTCATGCGCAACCCCGAACCCACCACCGCCATGGCCGCCTGCAACTTCCGCGACGACGACACCCAAACCACCCCCGACACCCCCAAACCCACCGCCCGCCGCACCCGCCGCCGCTACGCCACCACCCCCACCACCTAACCCCCACGCGCCCATAGCTCGCCACCGCGCCGCCCATCCCCTGACGCGCATAAAGCGCACGTCGCCCACAGCGGGCGCAAGTCGCACACAGCGGGCGCGCGTCGCACACAGTGAATGCAGCGCATAAACGGAACACAGCGCAATTTTTGGTTGTCATTCCGAGGCGAAGCCGAGGAACCCCCGCATTTCGCCTTCCACTGCGGAGCGAAGCGACGCGCAATCCGCCAAACACCCTAAGAAAGCCGTCATCTCGACCGAGCAACCAGGGTCCCCAACGAGCGCTTTTGCTCAATGGGGTGGAACGCGAGCGGAGAGACCCCCGCATTTCGCTCTTTGCTCAAAGCGCAGCAACCTCTTCGCCGGCAATCAAAGCGTATCTTTAGTTGTCATTCCGAGGCGAAGCCGAGGAACCCCCGCATTTCGCCCTTCACCCCGGAGCGCAGCGACGCGCAATCCCTTAACAAACCGCCCCACCACCCTCCGCATCCAACCCAGCAGAAAGCGAGACAAACATGATTGACGTCAACACCATCGAAGAACACATGGAAGTCGTCGGCTCCGACGGCGGCCACGTCGGCTCCGTCGACAACATCGGCATCAAGCTCACCAAGAACGACCCCGCCGCGCACGGCCAGCACCACTACATCAAGCTGAAGTACGTCGACTCCGTCCAGGGCGGCAAGCTCAAGCTCAACATCCCCGCCGAGCAGGCCATCGCCGAAGAGAAGGCCGTCGAGAACTAAGCTCATCCAAATCTAGTGTCTGCCCACCCTCAGTTCGGGGCAGACACCACAATCCTATCCACGCAATCTTCCCTTGAGCGCACTCGCGCCTGCTTAGTCCCCTACTATTGTTCGCGCAGATCTAAGCAAGAGCTTTTAGCAGACAGGATGCAAAGCATATTGCTGCTGGGAGGCTAGTATGAAGCTGCCACAACTGTTCGCTTCAGTGGTTCTAATTTGGTCCGCACAGGCGCAAGTCGGGCAACAATTACCCGGCACCTTACCCCAGCTTGTCGCCGTTCTTCCTGACTTATTACATCAGGGAAAGTATCAGCGTGGGCCCTTTTCAGACGCAGTGGACCAAGCTCTAAGTAACGATCCATCCTCAGCATTTCAGGCCGCTTCCATATGTGCCAAAAACTTGGAAGATGCTGATCCGCAAGTGCGTGTAGAAACGTTGGCTGTATTACATGCAATCGCAATCTCACCACAGGGCCCCAATGCATTAAAGCCGATCGAGAATGAGATAGCTCAATTGCTTGTGCAAGAAGATGAGTGGTCACAGCGGCTTACCCTCTTAATCGTTATCGACCTCAAGCAAAATGCTTCTGACACCTTCACTGGGCCACTTGAACAGTTGGTACAAGAAGCAAACATACCCGACAGGAATAGGGTAGGAGCAGCCGCCGCTCTTGCCTCGGCTCGGCCAACTGATACTGGCGCTCAAAATGTGATTGTCAACGCCATCAACGACACGAGCCTGTCAACAATCTCGCGTAGCCAGATCCTATCTTCTACAGCTTCGCCTTCTGCAGGCGTGCTCATCTGCGAGAATGCTGTGCGTCTTGCGAATACGTCGACCGACAAAAGCATTCGTGATGCAGCGATCTCGGCGGTGACGAAAATTGGTCCAGCCGCCGTTGCTAAGGTAAAGACCCGTCTTGCCGCGATACAGAATGATTCGGCAGAGTCACTAGGTTCTCGTCGGGTCGCAAGCGATGCATTACAGACGTTGCGCTAAGTGCAGTGGAGATCACAAGCACGTTCTTCAACCAGTCTCTCGTGGTTGAACTAAACGGAGGATCACTTCAAGCGAACCGCCGTCCCAGGCTGTGCCTCAACTCTTGCGGTTCGTACTCCACTTCGGGGAGAGATAGCCGGAAGGTAGTTCGTTCCACCAGCTCATCCGCCTGCATCTGCTGAGCCGTCTTCGTATCCGCCTAACCGTCCGCATTCCACAGCTCTCCACGCCCCCCACTCACCACCCCATCGTCCCCGCCGCCCCCTTGAACGGCCCCGTCACCCAGCTCGTGATCCACCCACCATAAAAATCCCCCGCCTGCGCCTCCACCCGCTCATCATCCACCCAGCACTCATCCACCTTGCTCGCATAGATCGCCAGATAGTCCCGCAGCCCCGCATACGCCTTCGTCGGCGCCGCGTAACTCCACGCCACCCCCGGCACCACCGGCACGTTCGCGATCACCGTCCCGTCCGCCCGATGCGCCCCATTCACATCCAGATTCCAGTACGTCGCCACCCCCTTGAACTCGCAGAAACTCCCGCCCCGCGCACTCCGCCGCATCACCTGCATGGCCACATCCTCGGGCGGCAGGTAGTACACCGGCGGATGGCTCGTCTCAAGCACCCGCATTCCCCGCCGCGTCTCCGCGATCACCATCCCCGCATGCACCACCCGCAGCCGCCGATCCGTCCGCTCCAACCGCGGCGGCCGCGGATACTCCCAAACCGACTCCCGCCTAACCTCATCCATACCCGTCCACCTCGTGATGCCCCGCCGTCATTCTGACATCTCCACGGCATCGTCCACCCTGAAAAGCCGTCATCTCGACCGAAGCCGTGCGGCTTCTTGCACGGCGCAGTGGAGAGACCCCCGCATCTCGCCTTGTGCGCGGTCTGGTCATTCCTCACGCGTCAGCTTCTTCGCTCGCCGATCCCCTCAGCGCGCGGCTAAGAAAAGCGGAGGAACAGGCTTCTCTGTGAAAAGCCCATCGCTACTCCAAGTAAACTCCAGACACACCCACGGAGCCCCCGCTTGCCCACCACCCCCAGCCCCGACAAACCCGCCGACAAGCCACTCGACCAGATGAACCGCCTCGCCGACATGGCCCACTTCCCGCCCCTCGTCAACGCCGGCGCCACCCTCAACATCCTCCTCACCATTACCGTCATCTTCTTCCTCGAGCGCTGGCTGCCCGAAAGCCCGCTCGCCGCCACTCTCCCCATCATGCTCCTTACCACCCCCCTCCTCATCACCCTCGCCTTCCTTGCCCTCAACCTCGCCCCCGTCGTCCTCCTCCGTCTTGTCGACAAGAGCAATCGCCCCATCCCCACCCTCCGCACCATGAACTTCGTCCACGACCAGCACCGCTTCGCCTCCTGGGTCTACCTCGCCGCCTCCGCCAACATGGCCTTCTGGATCCTCCTCTCCTGGTCCATCTTCCTCTTCTACGACACCCCTACCGCCCTCCTCCTCACCCTCACCGCCGCCTTCCTCATCACCTTTTCGCCCGTCCTTCTCCGCCGCCGCTAAAACAACCCCGGCCACCCGAAACCCACCCCGTACAATCCGACGATGGCCCTCCATCTCCGCTTCTCCCTCGCCGCCTCGCTCGGCCTGCTCGGCGCCGTTCTGTCTCCCGCCACAGCCCTCGCGCAAGCCCCCAGCGCCGAAGCCGCCACCACCGCCGCCATCGCCCGCATCCAGGCCGTCGACCCCCAGGTCCACGCCGTCCTCGCCCTCGATCCCACCGCCCTCGCCCAGGCCCGCTCCATCGATCGCGGCCGCCGCGCACGCGGTCCGCTCTTCGGCTTCGCCATCCTGCTCAAAGACAACATCGAATCCGACGGCCCACTTCCCACCACCGCCGGCAGCATGGCCCTGCTCAACAACGTCACCCATCGCGACGCCCCCCTCGTCACCCGCCTGCGCGCCGCCGACGCCGTCATCCTCGGCAAGACCAATCTCTCCGAGTGGGCCAACATCCGCTCCGACAGCTCCATCTCCGGCTGGAGCGCCGTCGGCGGCCAGACCCGCAACCCCTTCGCCCTCGACCGCGATCCCTGCGGCTCCTCCTCCGGCAGCGCCGCCGCCGTCGCCGCCGGTGAAGTCTCCGCCGCCATCGGCACCGAGACCGACGGCTCCGTCACCTGCCCCGCCGCCATCAACGGCGTCGTCGGCCTCAAACCCACCGTCGGCCTCGTCAGCCGCTCCCGCATCATCCCCATCAGCCACTCGCAGGACACCGCCGGCCCCATCACCGCCAACGTCCGCACCGCCGCCCTCGTCCTCTCCGCCATCGCCGGCTCTGACCCCGCCGATCCCGCCACCCGCGACGCCGACGCCCACCACGCCGATTACCTCGCCGCCCTCAAACCCGACGCCCTCCGCGGCGCCCGCATCGGCGTCCTCCGCTTCGCCACCGGCTGGTCCACCCCCACCGATATCGTCTTCGACCAGGCCCTCGCCGTCCTCAAAGCCCAGGGCGCCACCCTCGTCGACATCACCGACCTCAAGGACCGCAACAAAATCGGCGACGCCGAGCACCTCGTCCTCAACACCGAGCTCAAGGCCGACCTCAACGCCTATCTCGCCACCACCCCACCCTCCGTCACCACCCGCACCCTCGCCGACCTCATCGCCTTCAACACCGCCCACGCCGCCCGCGAGCTCGGCCTCTTCGGCCAGGAAACCTTCATCAAAGCCGAAGCCACCAAAGGCCTCGACGACCCGGCCTACCGCACCGCCCGCGCCACCTCCCTCCGCCTCGCCGGCAAAGACGGCATCGACGCCATGCTCGCCGCGGACCACCTCGACGCCCTCGTCTGCCCCACCATGCCCCCTGCCTGGAAGATCGACGCCGCCAACGGCGACCAGATCAGCGGCGGAGGCGCAGGCAACCTCGCCGCCGTCGCTGGCTACCCGCACCTCACCGTCCCCATGGGCCAGGTCTTCGCCCTTCCCGTCGGCCTCTCCTTCCTCGGCCCCGCCTGGAGCGAAGCCCGCCTGCTCGGCCTCGGCTTCGCCTTTGAGCAGGCCGCCCACGTCCACCTCTCCCCAGCCTTCCTTCCCTCCATCGAAGCCGCGCCGCCAATAGCCCCGCTCTTGGCTCCGCTTCCTCGCTGAATCTCACGTCCGCGGCCGCCCAGCAATCGCAACAGCCCGGTAACCACGCCGCCCTCCGCTATACAAAATATCCCATTGACGCGCCACTCGCACCAGTCGTAGCTTAGTCGCTAGCTGTCGGGCCCTTTGAGGACATCACTCATGTCACAGGCCTCCACCAGCCACCTTCGCCCCGACCTCCCAGCCCTCACCTCCATCCGCTTCTTTGCGGCACTCTGGGTCGTCCTCTTTCACGTCCGTGAGATCGGCCTCTGGACCGGCGGCACACCCCTCTACCAGTCCATCATCAGCGTCGGCTACCTCGGCGTCGGCTTCTTCTTCGTCCTCTCCGGCTTCATCCTGGTCTACGTCTACGCCGGCCGCGAGATCGCCAGGCCCCGCTTCTGGCAGGCTCGCTTCGCCCGCATCTACCCCGCCTATTTCTTCTCTCTGCTCGTCACCATCCCCAATCTCCTGCACTTCCTGCCCGTAGCGCAGCGCCTGCACATCGCCGGCCTCGTTCTCTTCTCGAACCCGCTCCTGCTCGAAGCCTGGTTCCCCCGCATCCTCTTCTTCTGGAATCCCGTCGCCTGGAGCCTCTCGGTCGAGGTCATCTTCTACCTCGTCTTCCCCTTCGCCATGCGCCTGCTCGAAAAGCTCGGCCGCAACCAGCTTCCCCTCTGGATCGCCGCCTCCTGGATCGCCAGCCTGATCCTCACCAGCAGCTACGTCCTGCTCCATCCCGATGGCGTCCTCCACACCACCAGCCAGAGCAACGACCTCGCCTGGCTCGGCGTCCTCAAGCTCAACCCGCTTGCCCGCCTGCCCGAGTTCCTCCTCGGCATGGGCACCGGCGCGCTCTTCCTCCATCTCCCCGCCCGCAGCCGAACCTGGCCCATCCTCACCGCCGCCGGTCTTCTCCTCGTTGCCATCGCCGCCCGCGACCTGATCCCCTACCCCATCCTCCACACCGGCCTGCTCGCCCCCGTCTTCGCCCTTCTGATCTTCGGCCTCGCCACCCAGCCCGCGTGGACCCGCTTCCTCAGCGCAACCCCCCTCATCCTCCTCGGAGAATCAAGCTACAGCCTCTATCTCCTCCACACCGTTCCCATCGTCACCCTCACCTTCGGCCTGCACCTCGACAACTCGCCCCACATCCACGCCATCGTCGCCGCCTATCTCGTCGCCATCTGCCTGGTCTCCATCGTCGTCTACCTCCTGATTGAAAATCCCGCCCGTCGGCTCCTTCGCCCCCGCCTCACCCGCGCCCCCTCACCCAACCCCGCCGCAGCCCCCGTCCTGTCGCCGCTTCCCCGCTGACCCACCGCCCCGGCCCTCTACGATCCAGCGCCCACCTGTCTCCGCAAGTCCAGGCGCTGACGGACGTAGACGTGCACTTTTTGGTTGTCATTCCGAGCGCAGCGAGGAACCCCCGCATTCCGCCTTTAACCACGGAGCGAAGCGACGCGCCTGGCTCTCCGCCCCGCCACCCCGCCACCCGCATCCAACCCACCATGCCCCCTTCCGCCACCCTCGCCCACATCGCCACCCCGCTCCTCGGAGTCAGCACCGGCCTTCGTTCCTTCACGCCCCTCGCCGTCACCGCCTGGTTCGCCCGGCAAGGCAAGCTCCCCGTCACCGGAACCTGGGCCGCCTGGATCGCGCATCCCGCCGCCGTTGCCGCCCTTACCGCCGCCGCCATTGGCGAGTTCGTCGGCGACAAGCTCCCCAACACTCCCGACCGCACCGCCCCCATCGCCCTCACCGGCCGCCTCATCCTCGGCGGCCTCGTCGGCGCCATCGTCGCCACCGCCTTCCGCCGACCCCTCGCCGGCGGCATCGCCCTCGGCACCCTCGGCGCAGCGGCCGGAACCTACGGCGGCTTCTATCTCCGCCGCAGCCTCACCCACGGTGCCGGCCTCGCCGACCTCCCCATCGCCATCACCGGAGACGCCGCCGCCGTCGCCCTCGCCATCCGCTCCCTCCGCCGCCTCACCGCCTAGTCCCGCCCAAACCGCCCGCCATGGTTATGTGTCAGATCTCTCTGGCACATAACCAAGTCCCCGCCCAGGAACTAAAGCCCGCCGCCAAAGAACTCATTCGCCGAATCGCGAGCCGCCAGCCGCGTCCTGCCCCGCAAACTCCTCGTCCTTCGCCACCACTGCCAGCGAAACCTCAGCATCCCCATGGTGCTTGCTCCGCCCCGGCCGCTGCGCCCGATAGATCCCCGACGGCCCCGAAAACAAATAGCTCAGCACGCACGCAATCCCCGCATACGCCCCCGCCTCCGCCCCAAACAGCTCCATCGCCATTAGCGTCGACGCCACCGGCGTATTCGCCGCTCCCGCAAACACCGCCACAAATCCCATCCCCGCCAGCAGCGAGGCCGGTAGCGGCAGCACATGCGACAACGCATTGCCCAGCGTCGCGCCAATGAAAAACAGCGGCGTCACCTCCCCGCCCTTAAAACCCGCACCCAGCGTCACCACGGTAAACACAAACTTCCCCGCCCAGTCATACACCGGTTCCTGCGCACCAAACGCCGCCACAATCGTCGGTATCCCCAACCCGATATACCTCGTCGTCCCCAGCGCAAACACCGCCCCCGCCACCACCGCGCCGCCCACAAACGGTCGCAGCGGCGCCCACCCGATCCGCTCCCGAAACACCCGCGCCACCCCATGCGTACACCGCGCAAATGCCATCCCCACCAGCCCAAACAGCGCCCCCGCAACCGCCGCGCACGCCATCCCCCGCACACTCATCGCCGGCGTCTCCGTCACCCGATACACCGTGTGCCGCACCCCCCATGCATGCGTCGTCAAATCCCCCGCAAACGCCGCCAGAAAACACGGCACAATCGCGTCATAGCTCACCGCGCCGATCGCCAGCACCTCCATGCCAAAGATCGCTCCCGCCAGCGGCGTCCCAAACACCGACGCAAACCCCGCGCTGATCCCCGCCATCAGCAGAATCCGCCGCTCCCTCGGCCCCATCCCGAGCGGCCGCACCAGCTGGTCCGCCAGCGACGCCCCCGTCTGGATCGCCGTCCCCTCCCGCCCCGCCGACCCGCCAAACAGATGCGTCAGAATCGTCCCCAGCAGAATCAGCGGCGTCATCCGCAGCGGAATCGTCCGCCGCGGATCATGAATCTCATCGAAGATCAGGTTGTTGCCCGCCTCAACCGCCGTACCAAAGTACCGGTACAGGCACCCCACCACCAGCCCGCCCACCGGCAGCAGCGCAATCAGCCAGCGATGACTCTCCCGCATCGCCGTCGCCCACGCCAGCGACACCAGCAGCAGCGCCGAAGCCGACCCGCCCAGAACCCCCGCCACCGCCGCCACCGGAATCCAGCGCAGCAGGTACCGACCCATCTGCACCATCTCCCCCGCCGTTGTCGTCGTCCTGGACGTCTGCAACATCGGCGAACCCCATCGCCCGGCACTTCTAGTCTGAACCTACCACGCTCCCTTTGGAAAAACCGCTCGCCCCACCCACATCAGGCGTTGCCCTTGCCCTCGCCCTCGCCCTCGCCCTTACCCTCGCCCTCGCCCTCGCCCTTGCCCTTGCCCTTGCCCTCGCCCTTGTCGTTGTCGTTGCCCTTGTCGTTGCCCTTGCCGTTGCCGTTGCCGTTGCCGTTGCAATTTTTGTTGTCATTCCGAGGCGAAGCCGAGGAATCCCCGCATTTCATCTTTACAACGAAGCGAAGCGACGCCTCCCCGCCCAAACCACCTAAGACAACGCCAGCGGGGCAAGGAACGGCAAGCCGCACCG
>CAXSEC010000013.1:16020-31189 GCA_964236325.1 uncultured Acidobacteriaceae bacterium
CCGCCCAAACCACCTAAGACAACGCCAGCGGGGCAAGGAACGGCAAGCCGCACCGCCCTAATCCCGCCCCCGCCGCCGCCCTTAATCAGCAATCTCAACCCACCTCGCCGTCCCCGCCATCGCCATCGCCTGATACGTCGGAGTCCCTCCCGCAGCCGACGACCCCATCAGCGACATCTGGTGCGAAGCCTTGATCGCCACCGTCTCGAACGCCTGCACCGCATCCACACCCGAACTCCGCACCTCGGGCACCAGCACCGAGAACGGCAGCGTCTGCGATCCGGCCACAATACTCAAAGTCACCGTCACCAGCGAGCCGATCACCGTCGCCTCCGTCGTAATCTGCTCATCCGAGAAGCTGAAACTACCCTCCGGCCCCCGGTACTCCAGACTCGCCCCATTCCCCATCCCGCCCACAGCAACCGGCCCGCCCCGCTGGGGCATGTAGGTCACCTGCGTCACGTTCGCCTTGTCATGAAGCGTAAAGCTGTTGTCCGTCGCCGTCGCGAGAATGGGTTTGCTTGCTGTCGTCGTTGCCATGGCTGCTCTCTCCTTGGACCTCGGCATATCGCCGATCAGGTCCCACCAAAGAGTGCGTCAACAAGCAAGAAAAAGGGCCGCTACCTTTGGGAATTCGACGATCGCGTGCCCCGTAATACATTGACATATCTCAAAAGCCGTCGTAGCAGAGACTAGCTCCCCGCGTAAGGACTCATCATGACAGCTCGCAGCCCGCAGGCATCGCAACGACTCGCCGCCCGCATCGCCGGCTTCACCCTGCTGTTGCTCATGGTCAGCGGGTTCACCGGCATGTTCGCCTTTGGCGGCAACCAAATCGTCGATGGAGATCCCCTAGCCACCGCACACAATCTTCTCCTCCATGAACGCGGCTTCCGCGGTGGTCTCCTCTGCGAGATCATCATGCTCAACTGCGACGTCGTCCTCGCGCTCGCACTGTATGCGCTGCTGCAGCCCGTCAACGCAACCCTCTCGCTCCTTGGTTCCTTCTGGCGCATCGCCAACGCAGGCCTCCTCGCAGTCGGCATCGCCGCCAGCCTCGTCGCGCTCGATCTCTTCAGTTACCCCAACCTTGCCTCACTCCTCACGCCCGCCCAGCTGCACCCCATCGCCTTGATCTTCTTTGATCTGCACGATCGTCTCTCCTTGCTGGGCCTCATGTTCTTCTGCCTTGGAGCAGGCATTCATAGCTATCTGCTCTATAAATCCAACTACATCCCGCGCCTCATCTCCGACCTCTACCTCTTCGCCTGCGCCGAGATGCTCCTTTGTTGCTTCACCTTCATCCTCGTTCCAAAAATCAGGCCCTCGCTGGACCCGGCCTTCCTCGTACCCGACATTCTCGCCGAACTATCCGCCGGGCTCTGGCTGTCCTTCAAAGGCGTAAATCTCTCATCCTCGGCATAAAAGTCTTCTCATGAATGACCCGCACTGGAGCGACTACGCTCCTCCTCAAAGACAGCGTCCTTCGCAACTTCTCCAGCCCAAATCACGGCATCTACGTACTTGGCACACAAGAAGAGAGGGCAACGTACCTATGGTTTTCATTTATTCTCATTATTGGGGTAGCCATCTTTAGTTTCCATCAGTGGAATCACGGCTGCCGCGTCACAGGGTGTCAAATAAACTTGCTTCGTAGTCACATTCCCTTGACTCTTGAAGCAGAACGGAACCGTCGTCTCGCCATCTTCAGGAAACCCATCATTGAAGAACACGTATCCGGCAATAAGGATGAGCTGTTGGAAGGATGTCATTTTGGCTTCCACCATTGTTGGGAACGGAATGATGAGGTGAACTGTGTCGCCAGTGCCTATCGCAACGAACTGTGTGGTATTCCAATTTCTAATGCCGGGTCCGGCGAAATCGACTATAGCGTCGACTCCTTTAGGAGCTTCAAAAATCGCATGATGGGCTACAGCCCTAAGATTGTTTGGCGGAATGTGCCCATAGTTGGTAAGTCCCAAGACGACGGAATGATTCGCGTAGTCGATCCCGCCACTTCGGTATTCAAAGCTAATATATGCTCGTTCCGAAAGGTGAAGAGTTGTATTTGCAATTTGAGCGGCTCGTTTTGCGCTGTTCGCTGCTTGAGTAGTAGCCCGCTCAGCTCGATAATCAATGGCAGTTTGCGTAATTATCTGTTGCATGGACCGATCAAACTGAGACGCGTTGGTGAGGAGGGAGTCGCTGGCCAACGATGTGGCGTTGGTACTCGCTTCTGTAGCGATACGCATCTGGGTCAGCTGCTTGTAGTAAACAGCGGCCGTGATGACTTGGATTATCAGAAGGCAGACATTTACCCCAATAAGCCAGAGTTCTCCGGTCTTTACTTCTCTGAGAACCTCCTCGGATTGCTGACTTTGCTGAGCGATGCCTTGGTTGGATTCCAAGGACATTACGCGGCTCTCTATAGTGGCTCTCCATTGAGAATCAAGGGCCGCGTCATCTACGGAGTCGGAAGCTGCCTGTTCGCTTCCTTGCTGATCTGGCAAGGGTTTAGCCTCATCATAGGAGATTAGAAATGACTACCGATTACCACGAGGGACCGGAAGCCCTAAAGAAGCTTGAAGACGGCATTGCGATCGAGCAACACCTTCACAGTCGTCACGGACTAAGCATAAACGCCCCGCAAGCCGTCAAATGAAAGGTAGTTTGGACTCAACCCTCGCCACCTACCCCGCCAGTAACCCCAGCAATCCTGCCTCATCCACCACCGCCACCCCCAGCGCCGTCGCCCGCTCCAGCTTCGACCCCGCCTCTTCCCCCGCCACCACATAACTCGTCTTCTTGCTCACCGTCCCCGCCACCCGCCCGCCCGCCGCCTCGATCCGCTCCTTCGCCGCCTCCCGCGTCAGCGTCGGCAGCGAGCCCGTCAGCACAAACGTCATCCCCGCCAGCGTCGTCGTCGTCACCCGCTTCTCCGCCGACATCGTCAGACCCGCCGCCTTCAGCCGCTCCACCAGCTCCCGATTACGCTCCACCGCAGAGAAGTCCGCAATCGCCTGCGCCACCTTCGGCCCCACCTCGTTCACCGCCTCCAGCTCCTCCTTCGTCGCCGCCATCAACGCATCCATCTCGCCAAACTGCGCCGCCAGCAGCTGCGCTGTCCGCTCCCCCACAAACCGTATCCCAAACGCCAGCAGCACCCGATTCAGCGGCGCCCGCTTGCTCTTCTCAATCTCCCCAATCAGCGCCGCCGCCGTCTTCTCTCCCACCCGTTCCAGCCCCATCAGGTCGGCCTTGGTCAGCGCGTAGAGATCCGCCACCGTCCGCACCAGCGGCTGCTTTGCATCTGTAACCACATCCGTTTCTTTTTGGTTGTCATCCCGTAGGGATCTGCTTCTCTTCCCAGAAGGCTGATCCGCCTTAGCAGCAGCCACGGCACTCTCCGCCTCGAGCACCGCCGCCACCTCCTCACTCGACTCCTCATCGCCTACATCGACAGCCGGCGCCTGCCCCAGCAGCTGCCGCACAATCGCGTCCCCCATCCCGTCGATGTTCATCACCCCGCGCGAAGCAAAGTGCAGCAGCTCCTCCCGCAGCCGCGCCGGGCAGCTCGCATTCACGCACCGCCAGTCCACCTCGCCCTCCACCTTCACCAGCTCGCTCGCGCACACCGGACACGCTGCCGGAAACACAATCTCCCGCCCCTTGCCCCGCTTCTTCCCCGTCTTCGTCGCCGCGACCGAGAACACCGCGCCCTCCGGCAGCACACTCTCCTCCGTCACCACCTGCACGATCTTCGGAATCACATCGCCGCCCCGCTCCACCTGCACCAGGTCGCCGATCGTCACCCCCAGCCGCGCAATCTCGTCTGCATTGTGCAGCGTCGCCCGCGTCACCGTGATCCCGCCAATGCCTACCGGCGCCAGCGCCGCCACCGGCGTCACCTTGCCCGTCCGCCCCACCTGGAACAACACGTCCTCAAGCACCGTCACCGCCGCCCGCGCCGCAAACTTGTACGCGATCGCCCATCGCGGCGCCTTCCCCGTAAACCCCAGCCGCCGCTGCTGCGCCACCGCGTCCACCTTCACCACCACGCCATCAATCTCGTACGGCAGCGTGTCCCGCAGCGTCTCGGCATGCTCGATAAACGTCCACACCGCGTCGATATCCTTCGCCGGCCGCCCATGCTGGTTCACCTTCAGCCCGCACGCCTTCAGCGCGTCGAGCGCCTCCGTCTGCGTCCCCAGCAGCGGCTCGCCCGACGCGTTCAGCAGAAAGTACGCAAAGAACTCCAGCCTTCGTTGCGCCACAATATTCGGCTCAATCGTCCGGATCGTTCCCGCCGCCGCATTCCTCGGATTCGCCGCCGCTGCCTGCCCCGCTGCCTCGCGCTCCGCGTTCATCTTCAGGAACGCCGCCTGCGGTAGCACCACCTCGCCCCGCACCTCGAACCCCTCCCCGACCACGCTCTCCGGAAACCCAGCCTTCCCTAACGTCGCCACCCCCACACTCAGCGGCACCGACCGGATCGTTCGCACGTTCGACGTCACATCCTCCCCCGTCATCCCGTCCCCTCGCGTCAACCCTCGCAAAAGCGGCGCAAACCCCCCCTTAACCTCCGCGAAACTACGCTTAACCTCACCCGAATTCGCTCCTTTCTGCATAGTTTCCGCAGCTTCGACCGGCCCATACGTCAGCGCAAGCGAAAGCCCGTCCAGCTTCAGCTCACACACATACCGCACCGCCTCGCTGGCCGGCAAACCCGCCCGCACCCGCTCCTCCCACGCCCGTAACTCACTCTCATCATAGGCGTTATCAAGCGAAAGCAAAGGCCGCGAGTGCTTTACCTTGGCAAACCCGTCCTTCGGCTTGCCCCCCACCCGCTGCGTCGGCGAGTCCGCCGTCACCAGCTCCGGCCGCTCCCCCTCCAACCGCTTCAACTCGTTCATCAACGCGTCATACTGCGCGTCCGAAATCTCCGGCGCATCTTCAACATAATAAAGCTGTTCGTGCCGCCGCAACTCCTCTCGCAACACCCCCACCCGATCCTCAATCGACCCCTTGCCCAAGCTCGCCATGCCCCCGATTATAGGAGCGCCATCCCCTCAGGTATGCTGCTCGGAGACCCCCCATGGACCCCGTAACCCATTTCCTTACCGGAGCATGCATCGCCCGCACCGGCTTCAATCGCCGCTCCGCCTACGCCACCCTTACCATGGTGCTCGCCGCCGAAGCCCCCGACCTCGACACCCTCTGGCCCATCCGCGGACCCATCGCCAACTTCTCCCATCACCGCGGTTGGACCCATAGTTTCATAGGCTTACCGGTCGACGCCGCCATCGTCCTTGGCTTTGTCTGGCTGTGGCACCGCTGGAAGTCTCGCCGTACGGCTCATGCCAGACCCACTACGCACACGCATACCCGGAAGGCAACGACCGCGCCACCCGCGCGTTGGGGCGAGCTCTATCTCTTTGCAATCATTGCCCTTCTCAGCCACCTCCTGCTCGACTGGACCAACAACTACGGCCTCCGCCCCTTCTTCCCGTTCAACCCGCGCTGGTACGCCGGCTCCTTCGTCTTCATCGTCGAACCCGTCATGCTGCTGCTGCTCGCCATCGGCCTCCTGGCGCCCGTCCTCTTCGGCCTCATCAACTCCGAAATTACCAGCACCCCGTCCGGGGCCCGCCGTGATCCCTTCCGCGGCCGCGGCTGGGCGGCCTTCGCTCTCATCGGGATCCTTTTGCTCTGGGGCATCCGCGGCTACGAGCGCCTGCACGCCGAAGACCTCGCCCGCGCCGCCGACTACGGCAACGCCGAGATCCAGCGCTCGACCGTAAGTCCCTATCCCATCAACCCCTTCCGCTGGCACGGTGTGGTCGAAACGCCCAACTTCTTCCAGCTCTCCACCGTCGACAGCCTCGCCGATCACGTCGCCACCAGCGAACAGGACGACCTCTTCTACAAGCCCGCCGAGACCCCGGCCACCCTCGCCGCCAAGCGCAGCCCACTCGGCCACGCCTACCTCGACTGGTCGCCCTTTCCGCTCGTCTCGCAGGCGTCTCTACCCGCAGCAGACGGCCTCACCGTCGTCACCTTTCGCGATCTACGCTTCTCCTACGACACCCTGGGCATGCACGGTCGGACCCAGCCAGTCCTGAGCGGACAAGCCTTCGTCAACGAGGTAGACGAGGTAGTGCGAATGGAGATGGACGGCAAACCCGGCAAATAGAACGTGTTGCCGAACCGCTTCCCCGCTGAAGGGGTACAGCAAGCCGCTGCCGTTCGTGCCGGCTCCCATGCAATAGCCTCACTAGACCGGAGCAGCCCCAAACATCAGGAAAATGGCTAAATCTCTTCTTCGATCGGCAGCGCTGTCCCTCGACGCCGATCAAAGACGCGCCGCACCACAAAGAACGCAATCAGCAGCACCACCAGGCCAATGCCGGCAATCACCAGCCCAAAATGATCGTGAAACGCCTCCCCAACCGTGTGCACGATCGCCGGCCCATACCACCGCGTGATTAACGCAAATGCCAGAAAGCGGATGAGCTTGCCGGTGAAGATCGCCGATGCAAACAGCAGCGGCTTCATCTCAAAGACGCCTGCCGCCAGCTCAAACAGCTTGAGCGGCATGGGTGGCGGCACCATCGCCGGAATCATAATGACCAGGAACTCCTGCTTTTCAAAGCGGTTACGCAGCTTCTCGTAGCGCTCGCGATTGATCCGTTTCAGCAGAAACAGCTCTCCGCCCGCACGTCCGATAAAGAACGGGATCAGGCTCCCGAACGCCGAGCCCAGAGCGGCCGCGAACGAATACAGCACCAGCTTGCTCGGGTCCGAGGCCACATATCCGATCAGCACCAGGTCCATGGTCGGCGGCACCGGAAAAAGTCCGCTGTCGATGAAAGCCAGGCCCCCCAGACCCCACACACCCAGCGGCTTTAGCAGAGCCAGCATCCAGGCGCTGCCCTTGTGGAACCAGATAACAGGATGAAGTTTCACAGCACCTCAAACCTCAGTCTAGAGCATTCTTCCGATACCTTTGGCGCTGCACCAGCGCGGTGCAGGCTCTCCTTTGTTCAGCGAATGGGGCATGGACAAGAACGGCTTGCTCTGCCTCGCACCGAGACACGCTTCACCGCTCGCCCGCCGGAACCGCCGCTCTTCCGATGGTGGACGCCTCATGGGCCGTTCTTCCGGCCAGCAGATCCAGGGCGTGGCCCAGCAGCGGCAGGACCGCGGCCAGTGATACCGTCGCGCCATTCGGGCTGCCCGGCAGATTGACGATCAACGTCTGGCCCGAAGTGCCGACGACTGCCCGGCTCAGAGCGGCAAGTGGCGTAGCGTCCAGGCTGGCGGCACGCATCCGCTCCGCCAGGCCATCCACCATCCGATCGCACACCAGCCTCGTCGCCTCCGGCGTCACATCGCGCGAGGCCAGACCAGTCCCACCGGTGGTCACGATCAGAGAGACGCCTGCCGCGACGCCCGCCCGCAGCGAGGCCGCAATGTCATCAAGCTCGTCCGGCAGCAGGCGCCGATCAACCCGCGCGATCCCTGCACCACGCAGCATCTCCTCGATCGCCGGTCCAGACAGATCCTCCTGCACGCCCCGCATACATCGATCACTAACGGTCAGCACCCACGCCGTAGCCTCTTCGGACATCGTTCCCATTCCTTCCAGTTTACGTCGCGTCATAGCGCCCGACGCGGTCCATTCCGCAGGCGCGCAGGACATCGCCGTCTGAAATGCGGACTTTACATCGGAGAAGATGAGAAGATAACCAAGCGTGGGTCCCGCCTCTCTGGTGAGTCCACGATCTCCGCGGCAACCTGCCCCGCCCCGGCAAGGATGCTCCCAACGGACACGAATGCCGATCCTCGAAACACCACCGAACCCGGCCAGCCCTCCCCCGACCGAGAAGACCCGCTCGGGCCGCTACGCTGATCTGGATACGCATGAGCTCATCTACTTACTGGATGAGGTTAACGACGATCGGGCGCGTGCGCGTTTTCGAGAGGCCATCTACATCTCGGTCATCCTGTGGCTGGCTGTCGGCTGGTTCATCTTCTACGGACCGCAGGTGCTCTTCCATCAACCGCGCCTGATCAACCCCGCCGATGTCCTCAAGCAGCGCGACCGTGAGTTGACCCAGCTCGATCTGCCCAAGGATCTTGCCAAACAGCTGCCGCACAAGCCGACGAACACGATAAGCGACAAGGATCGGACGCAGCAGACGGCGCGGCCATCCCTCGACCGCAAGACTCTGGAGCAGCTGCAGGCGATGCGCAAGGCAGGCGCGCCGGGTGCGGCCGCACCTCTGCCGAAGACACCGGAAGCGCAGCCCTCCGCGGCTCCATCTCAGCCGGCCCCGCCCGCGCCGGCGCAGCCTCGTATGCCACAGCGCCCTCCTTTGGTCGACAGCCCGCGACCTGATCCGCAGCAGCAGGCCGCCGCCGATGCCCCGCAGCCAGCCCCGACCAAACCCAACTTCTCGCAGCCCGCGCAGACGGCGGGAGACGCCATTCGGCAGGCGGCTCGGCAGGCGGCCCAACCTGGCGAAGGCGGCAACTACGGCAACAGCCTGCCGGTTGAGCACCAGGGCGTCAATACCGGCGTTGACGTTCTGTCAGACACCATGGGGGTGGACTTTAGCCCCTATCTCCGCCGCATCCTGCGCGAGATCTACAACACCTGGATCCCGTTGATTCCCGAAGAGGCGCGACCTCCGCTGAACAAGCAAGGCACAACGCTGATCCGCTTTACCATCTCGCCGGACGGCCATGTCAGCGCCATGAGCCTCGATGGTTCCTCGCATGACGACGCCATCAACCGCGCAGCCTGGGGCGGCATCACCGGGGTCGGCCAGTTCCCGCCGCTGCCCAAGGAGTTCCACGGGCCCAACCTGGAGCTGCGCATCCACTTCCTCGTCAACAAAGATCCCGCCGCCCAGTGACCCCCAGCGAAGGATCGATGCGCGATCCGCAGCACATCCCGCTTCGTGAGGCCGGCGAACGCCGTCGGCAGCTGCGCGGCTTGCTGCTGCTCGCAGTCGCCGCAATCGCCTTCATTCTCCTTCGCTACGGCCTCGGCCAGGTCCTCACCCCGGGTTGGTGGCGACTCTGGTAGATCCCCCGGCTGCTCCATCGCCTCAAGCGGCGCAGGACCCGCCGCTGGTGGTGCTGGTGGGGCCGACCGGCAGCGGTAAAACCTCACTGGCTGTTCACCTGGCCGAGCAGCTCTCGGGCGAGATCATCAGCTGCGACTCGGTCGCCGTCTATCGCGAGATGGAGATCGGCACCGCCAAGCCCACTGCACACGAGCGGACTCTGGTTCCGCATCATCTGCTGGACGTCGTCAACCCCGACGAGCCCTTTACCGCGGGCGACTGGAGCCGACTGGCTCGTGAGGCCCTGCTCGGCATCACCGGACGTGGCCGCCTGCCGATCATCGCCGGCGGCACCGGGCTTTACCTGCGCGCGCTGCTTGACGGCCTCTTTCCCGCGCCGCCAGTTGACCCCGAGCTGCGCCGACGGCTACGGGAGCTCGCCGCCCGCAGAGGCGCCGCGTTTCTCCATCGCCTGCTTGCCCGCCTCGATCCCGCTGCCGCCGCAGCCATCCACGCCAACGACCTCCCAAAGTCCGTGCGCGCGGTCGAGGTCACCCTCGCCGCACGCCGTCCGCTCACCGAGCAGTGGGCGCAGGGGCGCGATGCGCTCAGCGGCTATCGCGTGCTGCGGATCGGCCTCGCAGCGCCGCGCCAACTCCTCTACGACCGCATCAACCGCCGTGCCGCGGCCATGTTCGATCGCGGCCTGCTGGCCGAAACCTCTCTCCTCGTCGATCGCTACGGCTACGACTGCCGGCCGCTCGCATCGCTCGGCTATGCGGAGGCGATCGGCGTGCTGCGCGGCGAGCTCACCCTGCCTGCGGCCGTCAGCCAGGCCCAGCAGGGACACCGCAACTACGCCAAGCGCCAGGGCACCTGGTTCCGCAAAGAGCCCCAGATCCACTGGCTCGAGGGCTTCGGCGATGAGCCCGAGATCCTGGAGCAGGCCACCAACCTCATCCGCCTCCACCCTCTCGCCTGAAGGCTCCTGCCACGGAGAGGCTTCCGTGATGAAGCGACGGCCATCCCGCGCGCATCGAATGGATCAAGTGTTTCAAGGAGTGTGACATGGCAGGCACAAGCGAAACCGCAATCCTGGCAGGTGGATGTTTCTGGGGCGTTCAGGAGCTCCTGCGCGACTATCCAGGCGTTCTCTCGACCCGCGTTGGCTACACCGGCGGCGAGGTTGCCAATGCGACCTACCGCAACCACGGCAACCACGCTGAAGCCGTAGAAATCGTCTTCGATCCGCAGAAGATCAGCTTCCGCAGGATCCTGGAGTTCTTCTTCCAGATTCACGATCCCAGCACGCCGAACCGGCAGGGCAACGATCGCGGCGCCAGCTACCGGTCGGCCATCTTCTACACCAGCGAGGAGCAGAAGCGGGTTGCGCAGCAGACCATTGCCGACGTCAACGCCTCCAGCCTGTGGCCTGGCAAAGTGGTGACCGAAGTCGTCGCCGCCAGTCCCTTCTGGGGGGCGGAACCCGAGCACCAGGACTACCTGCAACGCATCCCGCACGGCTACACCTGCCACTGGGTTCGGCCCAACTGGAAGCTGCAGCCTGCGACGGAGACCGTTAGCGCCTGATCCCTCATCTCTGAACACCAGACAGGCTCGCCACCCGGCGGGCTTCGTCCGTCTGGCGTACCATTTAGGCATGAGCACTGAAGTCGCCGACGCCGGCACCCAGACCGCCGCACCCGCCCCTTCTGATTCCGCCACCCGTCCCCAGCTCGCCCATCTTACCTCTGCGCTCGATGATCTCCGCGCCCGCGGCACCTACTTCCGCCTGCGCGTGCTTGACGATCAGCAGGGCCCTGTCTGCCACTACGACGGCAGACAGGTTATCAATCTCGCCAGCAACAACTATCTCGGCCTCTGCAACGACAAGCGCCTGGCTGAAGCCGCCACCCGCGCCATCGCGCAGTTTGGCGTCGGCTCTGGCGCCGTTCGCACCATCGCCGGCACCATGCGGCTGCACATGGAGCTCGAAGAGAAGATCGCGCGCTTCAAAAATGTCGAGGCCTGCGTCGTCTTCCAGTCCGGCTTTACCGCCAACGCCGGCACAGTCTCGTCCATCCTCGGCAAGGGTGACTTCATCCTGTCTGACGAGCTCAACCACGCCTCGATCATCGACGGCGCCCGCCTCTCCGGCGCCAAGATCAAGGTCTTCCGCCACAAGGACGTCGCCCACGCCGAAGAGCTTCTCCAGGAGATCGAGAACGACCCAGGTCGCAAGCTCATCATCACCGATGGCGTCTTTTCGATGGACGGCGACATCGGCCCCGTCGGCAAGCTCGCCGCCCTTGCCGAGAAGTACGGCGCCATCATGATGGTCGACGATGCCCATGCCTCTGGCGTGCTTGGCCGCAACGGCCGCGGATCGGTCGATCACTTCGGCGTCCATGGCAAGGTCGACGTGCAGGTCGGAACACTGTCAAAGGCGATCGGGTCGCTTGGCGGCTACGTCTGCGGCTCCCGCGATCTCATCGACTACCTCTACCATCGCGCGCGGCCCTTCCTGTTCTCCACCTCGCATCCGCCATCGGTCACCGCCAGCTGCATCGCCGCCTTTGACATCCTCGAGTCCGAGCCTGAGCGCATCGACCGCCTGTGGGAAAACACCCGCTACTTCCAGCGCGAACTCAAGAACGCCGGGTTCGACATCGGCGGCATCTCCACGCCCGCCTCCGAAACGCCCATCACGCCGATCATCCTGGGCGATGGCCGCCAGACCATGAACTTCTCCCGCGCTCTGTTTGATCAAGGCGTCATGGCCACCGGTATCGCCTTCCCCACCGTTCCTGAGGGCAAGGCCCGCATCCGCTGCATCGTCACCAGCGAGCACACCCACTCCCAGCTCGATCAGGCACTGCAAACCATTCACTCCGTGGCCAGGCAGACCGGTGTTCTTTAGCCCGTCTGTTGTCGGCCTGTGCTCGGCCAGAGCAGCTATCTGGCCGATTGCTGCAACTCCTGCAGCCCGAAAGCGTCTCTTCCAAGTGCCCCTTTTTTCTTATGCCCTTCGTGTGTCCCTCGTTCCCGGCCTGTTTGCTCTAGGTATCTCAGGATTCGCCTCCGCACAAACCACACTGCCGATTTCGCCGTCAGCAGCTCAGCTCATCACGGAACACGAAGCAGTCACCCTTCAGACCGCGGCCGTCATCTTGCCCGACGCTCCCGGCACCCAGCCCGATGCTCCCGGCGCCCTGCCTGACGCGCCCGGCTTCTCCTCCTCGGTCTTAGTGGATCCACAGCAGGATAAGACTGCACCCGCCACGCCTGTCTCCGCACCCAATGCCCCGCAGACCGTTCCCGCCGGAGAGCAGGACGTTCCCGGCGGTCAGACCAAGCGTATGTTCGGCATCATTCCCAACTATCGTTCCGTTTCCGCCGATCAGCACCTTCCGCCGCAGACCGTCAAAGACAAGTTCGTCGCCGCCGCGCATGACTCCTTTGACTACGGCTCCTTCGTCCTCGCCGCGTTCCAGGCCGGCGTCTCCATCTCCGGAAACTCCTATCCCGAGTTCGGCAAAGGGCCGCTGGGCTATGGCCGCTACTACTGGCGAACCCTGCTCGACACCGCAGACGAAAACTTCATGGTCGGCGGCGCCTTCCCCGCTGTGTTCCATCAGGACTCTCGCTTCTACACCCTCGGCCACGGCAGCATTGCGCATCGCGCCCTCTACGCCGCCACGCGCGTTCTCATCACCCGCGGCGACGACGGCAACGCGCAGCCCAACTTCTCCGAAATCATCGGCGCCGGGGCCGCCTCCGGCATTGGCGCGACCTACTATCCCGAGCGCTACCGCACCTGGACCAAGGTCGGGCAGAAGTGGCTCACCGGCATCATCATCGACAGCGCGAACTTCACCTTCAAAGAGTTCTACCCCGACATCAACAACCGCCTCAATAAGCACTTCCACAAGCAGTAGCGCCCCCCGCCGGCTTCACCTCACGAAATCGATCCTCTGCCGCGCGCGTCGCCGGCACTTGCCTCTAGACCTTTCTGCCGAGTAGATTTGGGCGTTCCTCAAGGAGCTCCGTCCATGTCTCGAATCGCCCTCTCTCGCCGCACCCTGCTCGGCCTTGCCTCGTCTGCTGCCGCCGGTGCCAGCCTCTCCGTTCTCCCAGTCGCCTCCGCGCAGCTGCCGCAGCCTGGCGCGCTCTCCTCCCTCGGTGCTGACAGCAAATCTCTCGCAGCCTCAAGTGAGCGAGCCTTCACCTTCCAGAACCTCATGATGGACGCGTATGCCGGCGGCTCAACCGTGCGTCTGGCGCAAAGTTACAGCGACGAGGCTCTCGGTGCGACCGCCTTCACCTACGACAACGCCGTCACCATCCAGGCCTATCTCGCCAGCGGCGCGGGAGACACCATCGCGCGTGCATCGATCCTCGGCGATGGCCTGCTCTTCGCGCAGCAAAACAACTTCCCCATAGCCGACGGCCGCTTTGCTCAGGCTTACTTCGTCAACGTTCCCGCATCGCCAGGCGGCGCCTACATCACACCCGCAGCCGCGCCCTTCTACTTCTATGGCAGCACCGTCGGGGATCAGGCATGGGCCGGCATGGCGCTCGCTCAGCTCTACCATCGCACCCGCGACAAGCGGTACCTCACCGGCGCCCTCGCCGTTGCCAACTGGATCGTCGCTAACACCTACAGCACGCTCGGTGCCGGCGGCTTCTCCTTCGGTACAACCATCAACCCCAGCAACCAGTCCGTACCCTCCAGCAACGGCAAATCGACCGAACATAACATCGACGTCTTCGCCTTCTTCACCATGCTGAACACCCTGACCGAAGGAGCGCATGCCAGCAACGGAGCAAGCTGGTCCTCGCTGGCGGAACACGCCCTTCAGTTCGTCACCGCTATGTATAACCCCGCCGGCCCCTTCTTCTACACCGGTACCCTCGGCGATCAGATCACCATCAATCCCACGCCCATCCCCGAAGATGTGCAGACCTGGTCCTACCTCGCTACGTTCAGCCGCGCATGGAGCCGCACCATCGATTGGGCTCTCAACAACCTCAAGGCCACAGACACCGCCGCCGCGCCGCATTCCAGCCTTACCGGCGCCGAGCGCATCAGCGGTCTCGTCTTTGACACCGCCAGCCTCACCACCACAGCCGATGACCCCGATGCGGTCTGGCTTGAAGGCACTGCCCACGCTGCCACTTCACTCATCGCACGAGCCCTGCACGGCGGAGACTCGCTTCCTGGCCTGCTCTCGGACCTTGGAGCCGCTCTGCGTCTGCTTAACCACTGTGAGCAGGCGCAGGCTCTGCTCGGCGCGGGCAAGACCGCCGGCGGTCGACCCATTCCGCAGGGGCTCGGCCTGCTTGCCGCCACCAGCATTCTCGATACCGGCTTCGGCTACACCTACGGTCCCTCTCTTCACATCGGCGCAACCGGCTGGTACCTGCTTGCCGCGCTTGCCGGCAACCCCTTCCAGCTACGCTCCGGGCATCTGCTCTAAGTGCACTTACAGATCGGTTCGGCCTTGCCTCCCGCAGGGTCGACCGATCACTCAGTCGCTCCTATCCCTTCCAACTGATACGCCAGAGTGCCCGCAACGATCGTCGATCGCACTCGCCCCACCATCGCCGCTCCGTGAAATGGCGTGTTCTTCGAGCGCGACAGGCTGTTCACCGCACTAAACTGCCACTCCGCCACGGGATCGAGCACGACAACATCCGCCGCGCTGCCTATTTGTAACGTCCCCAGATCCTTGCGCTCCAGCAGCCGCGCCGGGTTTGTGCTCATCAGGGTTACAATCTGCGAGATCGTCGCGCCGCACCCGCATCCCAGCACGCGCATCGTCAGCCCCAGCGATGTCTCAAGCCCGGTAATCCCGTTCGGCGCGCGGTCAAACTCCACTTCCTTCTCGTATCGCGCATGCGGCGCATGGTCCGTCGCAATGCAGTCCACCGTGCCGTCCAGCAGGCCCGCCACCACCGCATCCCGATCCGCCGCCGCGCGCAGCGGAGGATTCATTTTGGCATTGGTGTCGTACCTCCCGATCGCCTCTTCGGTCAGGCTGAAGTGATGCGGTGCCGCCTCGCACGTCACCCACAGTCCCTCCGCCTTGGCC
>CAXSEC010000013.1:31289-37151 GCA_964236325.1 uncultured Acidobacteriaceae bacterium
CGCGCGCCGCGGCCACCAGCGCCGACCGCATCACCGCATCCTCCAGCACCGGCTTGCCGTCGTCCGTAAAACCCACCGCCCCCGCCCGCACCAGCGCCGCATAGTCCGTCAGCTCCACGCCCAGGCTCCCCCGCGTCGCCGCCGGCATCGCCAGCAACCGAACAGCCGGGCTGCGTTCCGCCGCCAGCATCCACGCAAGCGTCTCCGGCGAATCGTTCACCGGCACGGTGTTGGGCATGGCCACCACCGTCGTCACGCCGCCCGCCGCCGCCGCCCGCGTGCCCGTCGCAATCGTCTCCTTCCACGTCTGCCCCGGCTCTCGCAGATGCACATGCAGGTCGATCAGCCCCGGCGCAACCACGCATCCTGCAGCCTCAATCACCTCCGCATCGCGCACCTCGCGCAGCCCGCCCGGCATCTCCACCGCGGCCACCCGCCCGTCGCGCAGCAGCAGATCGCGTTCGCCCTCGATGCCTGCTGCCGGATCCACCAGCCGGCCACCGCGCACCACCACGTCTCGCATCGTCAAACCCGCACCTCACCCGTCAGCCGCCGCACTTCATCCTCACTCACGAGCGCGCGCACCAGCAGCGCCGACCGCACCGCCAGCCCGTGCCGCACCTGCTCCTCGATTGCGGACTGCGGCCCATCGGCAACCTCGCCGGCAATCTCCAGCCCGCGAATCATCGGGCCCGGATGCAGAACCAGCGCCTTGGGCGCACGCGCTCGGAGCCGCTCCTCGCTCAGCTGATAGCGCGCCACGTAGTCGTTCAGATCGAGCTCCAGACCCGCCAGCCGCTCCCTCTGGATCCGCAGCATCATCACCACCGTCGCCTGCTCCAGCGCGCGATCAAAGTCGCGCTCGATCTCGACGGCCGCCGCCAGTCCCAGCGCGTCCTCCGGCAGCAACGCCTCCGGGCCGCACAGGATCACCCGTGCCCCCAGCCGCGGCAGCAGCATCGCGTTCGATCGCGCCACCCGGCTGTGCAGAATATCTCCCGTAATCACCACCGTGACGCCGCGCAGCGACGTCGCCTCAACCCGGTTCGTCGCAAAGCCGGGCAGCCGCGTCAGCATCGTCCGCAGATCGAGCAGGGCCTGCGATGGATGCTCATGCGTGCCGTCCCCCGCGTTCAACACCGGCAGCCCCGTCATCCGCTCCAGCAGCACCGGCGCCCCCGAGTGCGCGTGCCGCAGGATGATGCACTCCTCGCCCAGCGCCCGCAGCGTCAGACCCGTGTCCTTCAGGCTTTCGCCTTTTTCAATCGAGGAGCTTTTATCGCTCACCAGCGTAGTGGTTATGCCGAGGCTCTTCGCCGCCAGCTCAAACGAAGTTCGCGTCCGCGTGCTTGACTCGTAAAACAGCAGCGCCACCCGCCGTCCGCTCAGCAGCCGCGATCGCTCGGCGTGCGACATGCTCTCCAGCCGCGCCGTCAGGGCAAGTATGGAGGACACCTCCGCCACCGAAAGATCCTCGACAGACAGCAGAGACCCTCGCACCAGCGATCCCGTCACCGCTGGCCTTGGCGCCGGCCTTGGCAAGGGCGCCGCCACATCCTTCGTCGCCATCGCGTCTACTCGACCACTTCCACCAGCAACACCTGCTCCTGGCCATCAATCTCCTCGAGCTTGACCTCGACGATCTCCCGGCTCGACGTCGGCACGTTCCGCCCCGTGTAGGTCGCCTGGATCGGCAGCTCGCGATGCCCGCGATCAATCAGCACCAGCAGCTGCACGCTCTTCGGCCGGCCATGATCGAACAAGGCATCGAGCGCCGCGCGGATCGTCCGTCCCGTGTACAGCACGTCGTCGATCAGGATGATGTCCCGCCCGGTCACATCAAAGCCAACCGCGCCCGGCGTCACCACGGGCCGCGTTCCCCGGGTCGACAGATCGTCGCGATAAAAGCTGATGTCCAGCACGCCCGAGTCGATCGGCCGCTTCTCGATCCCTGCGATCAACTTCCCCAGGCGCTCCGCCAGCGGCACACCGCGCCGCTTGATGCCGACCAGACCGATGTTCGCCGCGCCCTCATTGCGCTCGACGATCTCATGCGCCAGCCGAACCAGCGTGCGCTCGATCTCGGAGGCCGACAGCAGCCGGCCCTTCTCTTTCAACTTCGGTTGCGTTGTCGCCGCAGATTCGCTCATGGGTTGGGGTCGATAATAGCAGCCAGCCGCCTATCTGCTCCAGGCAAACTCACGTTGCGATCACCGCTCAGGCTTTGCCCGCTGCTGCACGGCAATCGACCCCGCGAACGCTCCGGAACCCACCGAGATCACCACCAGAAAGCCCCCCAGCAGCATCAGTCCAGCCAGCATGCTGCCCGCGCGAAACTCCGATGTCTGCATCTGCCGCTCTGCCTCGGGCGGCACCGGCGAGGTCGCTCGCGTCCGATCCAGCAGCTCCGTAACCTGTGACCGCCACTGCACGTCAAACGCATCCATGGTGTGGGTCCGGTACCGCGCCAGTAACAGCACCGCCGAGAGCGCGATCGCGATGCCCGCCATCAGCAGCACCCCTGTTGACAGACCCAGCCTGGCGCCCACACCCGCCGTCATCACCGCTCCCGGCGACCGCCGCCGGTAGAGACCGACCGTAAGAAACGACGCCCCAAACATGAGCAGCAGGCTGGGCAGTCCAAGGTAAGGAGCGAAGAACGCAGCAGCAAACACCGCAGCTGTCGCCAGGGCAACGCTCCCAGCGCATCGCATAGCCCGCGGCCAGTCGATCTCTCTTGGCCGCGGCGGTGGCGCCGTACCGCTGCTGACCGCCGGGTGCGCCGCCGCTTCTAGGTCCGCCTCGAAGCGAAGCTGAGGCGCTCCGCAGGCCGGGCAGAAGCCGCGCAGATCATCGCCCGGAAGATCGCCATCGCAACGATGGCAGGTCGGTTTCATAGCACTCCGAGGCTACAGGAGCACCTGCATGGTAGCAAATTCAGCCGCCCGGCGAAGAAGAACGCGTCCGCGGCGAAACCTCCACCTGCGGCTCTACTGCGTCGTCTCCGCCCCACCCTCATGCTCATCTCCGATCACAAAGCGCTTCGGCAGATCAATCCGAATCAGCGCGAACTTTGCTCCGCTCCCATCCTTATCAATCGACACCTCATGCTGGTGCTGCGGCGATCCTGCCTTCAGCTCCACCGAGCTTGAGTTGAGTCCTCTGGCTGCCCCCTTTACCTTGTTGTTGCTGTCGTCGTCGCAGGTCAACCCCTCCTCGGTTCGCGTCGGCGACCCGACCGCATGCTCGTCGACACAGGAGATGACGGTTCCAAATCTGCCCAGCTCCTTTTGATAGAACCCACGCACCTTGTCCGCGCTGTCCGCCGTTCGATAGCTCAGAACCTCCACCCGCAGACGCATCGAGCCGAAGCTCAGATTGATGTCCGCACTCTCGTTCTCGCCTTTGCCGCCGCCCTTCGGTGCCAGCGTTGCGCCCGGATAGATCGGCAGACCGGTCCCGCTTCCGGCCGCGTCCTGGTTAGTCTTGATCTGCAGCCCGTAGAACGGCGTTGACACTTTCACCTGGTCGCTCCCGGCACCCTTTGTGCTCTCCGTGTGGCATCCACCCAGCATGCCCGCCACGGCGATCGTTGCCGTCGTCCAGGCCATCATCCAAACCGCTCGCTGACGCATCGTTCCCTCCAGCTAAAAGGACTCTTCCTGAAGGCGTACCGAAAGCTGCTCTGCCAGTGCTATCTCGCTTAAGGAAAATAGCCTTCGCTTCACGGAAACGGCCCAGCATCAGGAAAAAGCTTTATTCCCCCGGAGCATACGCTGCTCCGGGGGCGCCGGTTCCATCGCCGTCATCCGCCGCGCAGAAATCCGTCCGCAAGCGCAGATCCGACCTATACTATCGGGAAGCAACTCGACTATCGAGAAGCAGCTCGAGCCGTTGCACCTGACCTCGCTCTCGAGCGGAGTGTGGCATGGCCCACCATCAGCCAATCCGGAAGCACGCTCCCGGGCCCGGCGCGAATCCCTTCGCCCCTGCACCCGGCGACGGCCCGGTCAACATCCCGGACAAGCTCTACTTCCGTATCGGCGAGGTCGCCCGCCTCTGCGACGTGCCTGCCTATGTGCTGCGCTTCTGGGAAGGGGAATTCCCACAGCTCAAGCCCAACAAGGGTGGCACCGGCCAGCGCCTCTTCCGCCGGCGCGATGTCGAAATGGCCCTCCGCATCAAGCAGCTGCTCTACAACGAGGGCTACACCATTCCCGGAGCACGGCAGCTGCTGAAGTCAGAGGCGCGGTTGAAAGAGCCTCAGCTTCTTCTCCTCGGTGACGACGCTCGTTTCGAAGCTCCTCGCTCCCTTGCTCTCCATTCCCTGGATCGGGACTCGCAGCTGCGCCGGCTTCGGCAGGAGCTGGCCGGTCTGCTCAGCCTGCTTCGCGCAGCTCCCAAACCCGCCTCTCCGGATCGATCCCCAACGCCTGCTCTGCGGTCCGCCGCGAGGCAGCCAGGCTCCGCCACGGCCTCAGGAAGAACAACTCCGATCTCCGTTCCGGCGGATGACAAACTCTTTGACTTTCCGGGTGCTGCCGCCGCCCCAACCGACCCGCAACCAGCCCTGGAAGATCCTTATGACGAGTAAGCAGCGCCAACACATCTCCCGCCCCCTCTGGGCCACGGATGCCGTCCGTGAGCCCGAATTTGAGAAAATGTCCAGCGGTGTTCCGCTGCAGTGCCAGTTCTGCGTCGGTCAGAGCTTCCGCCGCTCTCGGCTTCGCATGGGCGACATCCCGCAGCTGCTGCTTATGCGCTACCCCGTCCGCTGTGCGCGCTGCAGCCAGCGGCAGAGCGTCAGCTTTACCGTAGCCGCCGTCTCCATCCCGTCCCACATCCGACACCGCCACCACTCCGGTTCGTCCCACCACTCGCCCGAGAGTATCTCCCCAACCGCTTCCTCGGCCGGTTCTCAGACCGCCTCACGGACCGCCCCCGCTGCGAAGCCCCCCAGCGCCACCCGAAGCTCGCAACCGTAGCCGCTCATACCCCGTTCGTGCCACAGGCCTTTGCAAGCCCGACAGTACACTCGATCCATCTCCGTGGGGCGGCACGCTGGCAGGCGAACGAAGTCACCGGTGAAAGGTCTTTCGCCGCAAAGCGAAAGAACCGGCCCCAACCGCATCATGACTTCTGATCGGTCAGGGCCGGACTCTCACCACGGAGGTAGCCTATGGAACTCGGAAGTTTCAAGGCTGCAGGCTCAATACAAGTCAACGGATGGCTTGTACTCGCGCTTGTAGTTCTCGTTGCTGTTCTTCTGAAGGTCTTGCTATAGCGCTGTACTAACCCTGATGCGGTGTCCGCCGCATCAGGCTCACCCAAGTTGACAACCACCTCATCCCCTTGTCAACCGCATAATAGTAATCGCACCACCCTCCAGCTAACCCACCGCCCCGATCGGATCCGCTTGTCCACGACGCCCCAGCCTCCGCTCCCGGTCTCGCCGCGTCGCTTCAGCTTCCTCCGTCCCTCGCACCAGCACACCGCCACCTCCGCCACCATCCTTCTCGGCCTGTTCGCGCTGCTCTCCCGCGTCATCGGGCTCATCCGCGATAAGTACATCGCCTACACCTTCGGCGCCAGCTCCGCCACCGACGCCTACAACGTCGCCTTCCAGCTCCCGGACCTCATCAGCAGCCTGCTCATCGGCGGCGCCGCGTCCATCTCCTTCGTCACCATCCTCACCCGCTACCGCGAACAGAATCGCCTCGACGAAGGCGACCGCGCCCTCTCCGTCATCCTCACCACCGCCTCGCTCGTGCTCTCCGCCGGTCTCGGCCTCACCGAGTTCATCGTTCCCCTCTACTCGCGCTACTTCTTCCCGAACGACCCAACCGCCGCCGCCCTCTGCAC
>CAXSEC010000014.1:0-13224 GCA_964236325.1 uncultured Acidobacteriaceae bacterium
CGACCGAAGTCAACGCGTAGCGTAGACGAAGCGGAGAGATCCCTTTCATCAAAAAGCCACAGCTCTCCTACAGTCCAAACATTGGCTCACTACCATCCCGGAACAGCACTTCTCGAGCGCCCGCATCTCCTCCCGCACCCTAACCCGCCACAATCCGCTACCCTGAAGCAAGCCCATGATCCCCTTCACCAAAGCCCACGCCAACGGCAACGACTTCCTCATCCTCGACGAGTCCCTCGCCAACCGCCGCCACGCCGCCCTCGCCCGCCATCTCTGTGCCCGCACCACCGGCATCGGTGCCGATGGCATCGAGTTCGTCGATCGCCGCCACCGCTCGGGCGAGCTCTTCCTCCGCCTCTTCAACGCCGATGGCTCTGAGGCCGAGCTCTCGGGCAACGGCACCCGCTGCGTTGCCGCATTTCTCGCCCACACCGAGCACCGAACCGAACTCATCCTCGGCACCCACGGCGGCCCCCGTCACTGCCGCGTCCTCTCGAACTCCGGCAGCACCTGGCAGATCGAGACCGGCATGGGTATCCCGCGCGTCATGCAGCGCTCCCTCGCCTTCACCAATCTCCCCGACGGAGCCACCGAGATCGAAGGCGCCATCGTCAACGTCGGCAACCCCCACTTCGTCATCTTCACCGACACCCCTTCGGCCGCCGGCAGCAACGACATGACCTCCGCCAGTAGGGACTTCGCTTCCACTGGGAAAGACCCTGCGCGCGCGAGCACCGACTTCTCCGTCCACGGCCTGCCTTGGCAAGAGCTCGGCGCCCGCCTCGCCACCGACCCCCGCTTCCCTCACGGCACCAACGTCGAGTTCGTCCAGATCCTCGACCAGGACACCATCGCCTTTCGCATCTTCGAGCGCGGCTGCGGCCCCACCACCTCCTCTGGAACCGGAACCTGCGCCGCCGCCGCGGCGGCGATGTCCCTTCGCGATACCGCCCGCTCTCTCACCGTCCTCGCCGAAGGCGGCCCTCAGCACGTCGTCTGGCACACCGCCGGCTCCGAAATGCAGCTCACCGGCCCCGCCGAACTCCTCTGCACCGGCCAGGCCTTCGACCCCGCCGCCCACCTCCGCGCCACCGAGGACATGGCCCCGTGACCGTGCGTCGCCCTCCCATCAAACTGTCATCCCGACCGAAGGCGCAGCGCAGCGAAGGCGCAGTGGAGGGACCTGCTTCTCGACTTGCCCCAAACTTTTGGGTGCCCCACCCACCGCAACTTCATCGCGATGGGTGGGACGTACAAAGCCGCAAGTTCAGCCCTCCGATCTCCCCCGACCGCCGTCATCTCGACCGAACCCTGAGCGAAGTCGAAGGGGAAGCGGAGAGACCCCCGCATTTGCTCCCGCTCAGACCCTCGGTGCCCCACCCACCGCAGCTTCATCGCGATGGGTGGGACGTACAAAGCCGCAAGTTCAGCCCTCCGATCTCCCCCGACCGCCGTCATCTCGACCGAACCCTGAGCGAAGTCGAAGGGGAAGTGAAGAGACCCCCGCATCTGCTCCCGCTCAGACCCTCGGTGCCCCATTCATCGCAGCTTCATCGCGATGGGTGGGACGTACAAAGCTCGGAGCACCACCGGTGAGCCATCCCTCAACCCTCAAGCCACCCGCCCTCCACCCCGGCGCCCGCATCGCTATCGTCTCCCCCGCCTCCGCCGCGAAGCCCGACCGCGTTCACGCCGGCATCGCCCACCTGCAAAACCTCGGCTACGACCCCGTCCTCTTCCCGCACGCCCTCGCCTCCGGCCCGCTCTACTTCGCCGGCACCATCGAGCAGCGCCTCGCCGATCTCCACGCCGCCTTTGCCGATCCCACCATCGCCGCCATCGCCTGCACCCGCGGCGGCTGGGGCACCGCCGAGCTCCTCCCCGGCCTCAACCTCGATCTCATCCGCGCCAACCCCAAACCCTTCCTCGGCTACAGCGACCACACCTCACTCCACACCTGGATCGCCCGCGAAACCGGCCTGATCACCTTCTACGCCCCCATGATCAGCCCCGACTTCGCCCGGCGCGAAGCCGACGGAAACCTGCAAGGCGTAGACCTCCCCAGCTTCACCGCCGCCCTCACCCAAACCGCCCCATGGCAGCTAGGCCCCACCGACGGCCTCCGCCTCCTCCGGCCCGCGCAACCTTACTGTCATCCCGACCGGAGCGCAGCGGAGTGGAGGGACCCGCTTCTTGCCAGCCGTCCCACCGGCACCCTGTGGGGCGGCTGCCTCTCCCTCCTCGCCGAGTCTCTCGGCACCCCGTTCGCCCCGCGCCCGCAAGGCGGCATCCTCTTCCTTGAAGACGTCACCACCAGGCCGTACCAGTGGGATCGCATGCTCCTCCACCTCCGCTACGCCGGCCTGCTCGAAGGTGTCCAGGCGATCGTCTTCGGCGACATGCGTCAGTGCGTCCCTGAGACCGACGACGCCCTCCTCGAAGCCGCGCTCCTCCACGCCCTCCGCGACTTCGCCGGACCCATCTGCATCGGCCTCCGCTCCGGCCACGTCGACGCCCCCAACATCACCCTTCCCCTCGGCATCCGCGCCGCCCTTGACCTCGCCGACAGCGAAAAACCCATCCTCCACCTTATGGAGTCCGCCGTCACAGACAACCTCGACCAAAACACCCCTTAACCTCGACAGAAAGCGCAAAAACAGGGCATGACCTCAACGAAACACATCCATCTAATCGGCATCTGCGGCACCGCCATGGCCTCTCTCGCCGGCATGCTGCAGGCCCAAGGGCACCGCATCACCGGCTCTGACACCGCCGCCTACCCACCCATGAGCGACCTTCTTGCGTCCCTCAACATCCCCATCCTCGAGCCCTACAGCCCCGCCAACCTCTCACCAGCGCCCGACCTCGTCGTCGTCGGCAACGCCATCTCACGCGGCAACGTCGAGCTCGAAGTCGTTTTGAATGAACGCATTCCGATGACGTCCATGGCCGCCATCGTGCAGGCCGAGTTTCTCCCCGGCCGCGAATCACTCGTCGTCGCCGGCACCCACGGCAAGACCACAACCACCAGCATGCTCGCCTGGATCTACGAGGTCGCCTCCCGCACCGACCCGTCGCTCGCTCCCTCCTTCCTCATCGGCGGCGTCGCCGAAAACTTCGGCACCTCCTTCCGCATCACCCCCACCCGCCCCTTCATCCTCGAAGGCGACGAATACGACACCGCCTTCTTCGATAAAGGCCCGAAATTCCTGCATTATTTTCCGGATGTTGCCATTCTTACCCACGTCGAGTTCGACCACGCCGACATCTATGCCGATCTTACGGCGGTGAAAACCGCCTTTAAGCGCCTGATTAACCTGATCCCGCAGCGCGGCCGCGTCATTGCCTTTGACGGCTCAGGAAATGTAACTGAATGCGTTGCTGATGCATTCTGTAACGTCGAGCGTTACGGATTCGCTGTGACCTCTCACTGGCAGCTCCGCGATCTGCGACATGATGGCAGCACCAGCCACTGGCAGCTCTTCCGCGCTGGCCAGCTCTTCGCCGATCTCGCCCTTCCGCTCGCCGGCGAACACAACGCCCTCAACGCCTCTGCCGCAGCCGCGCTCGCCGCCGGGCAGGGCATTAACGCGTCCGCGATCGAAGAGGCGCTTCGCACCTTCCGCTCCGTTAAACGCCGCCTTGAGATCCGGGCCGAGATCAACGGCATCACCATCATCGATGACTTCGCACACCATCCCACCGCCATCCGCGAGACCCTGCGCGCACTTCGCGTGAGCTACCCAAACCGGCGTTTGTGGGCCGTCCTTGAACCTCGCTCCAACACCCTCCGTCGCAACGTCTTTGAAGTCGCTCTAGTCGACTCACTCTCGCTCGCCGACCGCATCGTGCTCGCCAACGTCTTCAAGAGCGAAAGCATCCCTCCTGCCGATCGCCTCTCGCCAGGGAGCGTCGTCGCTATGCTGCAACTCCGCAACATAGATGCCCGCACGTTGCCTGACGCCGATGCCATCGTCACCAGCATCGTTCCCGAACTCGCCCCCGGTGACGTCATCGCCATCCTGTCAAACGGTGGTTTCGGCAACATCTACGAGAAGCTGCCTGCCGCAATCCAGGCCAGCGTCAAACACTAGGCGGTGTCCGCGGCGGAATTTGTCATCGTCTTCGGGCAACAGCAGCAGGTCCTCCATGTTTAGCACGATTAAACTCGCGATCGTTTACCTCACACTTGGTCCGCTTGCCGGCATCCTCGGCATCCCGTACTCGCTGCTGCGAGGCAACGTCAACTTGCTCTACAAAGTCAGCATGGGCATTGCTCGTCTCGGCCTGCGCGCCGCCGGCATCCGCGTCATCGTTCATGGCCTCGAGCACGTTCCACCCGGCCAAGCCTGCATCCTGATGGCGAATCATGTCTCGAATCTCGACCCACCGGTTCTTCTGCCTCTCGTTCCCGGTTATACCTCGGTGCTGCTTAAGAGCTCGCTGATGCGCATCCCGATCCTGGGTACCGCCATGCGGATGGGCAAGTTCGTCCCGGTTGAGCGCGGAAGCACCCGAGAGGCGGCACGGCGCAGCGTCACCGCGGCGGCTGCGGCTGTCCGATCCGGTTTGCATCTCGTTGTATTTCCTGAAGGCACGCGCTCGCGTGATGGACGGCTTGCCGCGTTCAAGAAAGGTCCGTTCTTTCTCGCAGAACAGACCGGCGCACAGATCATTCCAGTGGCAATTGCGGGTACCGAGCAGCTCCTGCGAAAGGGAAGTGCCGCCATCCATCCCGGCATCGTCACTCTGTCGTATCTGCCGCCGATTGATCCATCACACTTTGCTTCGCGCGAAGCCCTGATGCGGGCAGTCCACACCGCGATCGCGCAGGCACTTCCACCAGAGCTGAAGCCGCTTCCCGTCGTGCCGACTACTTAACGATGGCGTTATATCCGTCCGACAGCAGCCGGGCCTTCATCGCTTCAGCATCTTTTTTCGACGCGAGCGGACCTATCTGTACATGGAGCAATTGATCCTGCGTGCCCTGGTGAATCGCCACCGCATAGCCTCTGCGCTGCAGCGACCCCTTCAGCATCTCGGCGTCTTCCTTGTGCGTGACGGAGATCGCCGCCACCTGCACATAACTGGCTCCACTGGCGGCTACCGCGGGGGTTGCCGTGGAGTCTGGCTCTGGAGCTGGGGTTCGCACTGGCAGAGGCTTCTGATCGGTTGCCTGCGCCACCGCACGAGCGATGGTCTGGTGCTGCACCGCCTGCGGTGACCCGGCAGCTGCATCCTCCGTCGCCACGGTGGCTGCGCCCGGC
This sequence comes from uncultured Acidobacteriaceae bacterium, assembly GCA_964236325.1. GTDB lineage: Bacteria > Acidobacteriota > Terriglobia > Terriglobales > Acidobacteriaceae > Edaphobacter. The sequence continues at coordinate 5,268 of CAXSEC010000014.1, forward strand.
TTCACTCGTTGCGCTGGGGCCGCCTTAGTTGCCGCAGCATCGTCTGTCGAGGCGCGCGCCGATTCACTCTGAGCCGTGTAGCTCGGCCGCCCCGAGGAGAGGGTTCCGGGCGTCAACCTGCTCTCGGGCAGCGGCGCCGAGATCCCGGGATTCACATTCGCCAGCGCCGACGGCAGAGATCGTCGACCCATGCTGTACCCGAAGCCAAAGAAGAGAGCGCAGACGATAGCGAGGGCTAGAAAGATGCCCAGCACCGTCGCTGTTCCGAGCGAGATCTCACGATCGGGAGTCGCAGCCTCGCGTTGGTCCTCGTCGCTGTCATCGCCGTCGTAGTGTTCGTATCGAATGCTCATCGGTCAACGTTTCGTCATGGGCGATCAAGCACAGCCCACGCACGGCTCCGCCTTCAGACTAGTACACGGCCACAGCATGCAACGCTGGCGCATACAGGACGAACCAGCGCGGTACATGAAGCAGCGCACCCTACCCAACGGCCGCCAACGAAGACCCTAGTAGTGCAGATAGAAGCCGAATGTTGGCTCGATACTGTTCGTCCGCTGCTTCGTGGTCAGGAAGTTGGCCGTAAAATCCGGGAGCAGGTAGAAGGTCTGGCGGAATTGGGCGCGAACACCGAAGTGTGACGAAAGCAGCGGCGCTTCAACGCCGGCAGCGTAGTAGTACGTCAGACGCGCCTGCTTGAAGAAGCCCTGACCGCCTCCGTTCAGCGTCGGCGTGAACACGGTGGATCCAGCTCCGCCTCCGCCAAACGGCCTCAGCCCAAAGCTGGTGAGCACTGGTCCGTGCGCCACGTAGCCGAGCGTGATCTCGTTGGCGTTCGCCTGAACACCACCCGGGGCTACGATAGTGCCGCCTGCCGGCGGATTGAAGTTGGTCGTGTACCGCGCAAAGCTATAGTTGAACTCCGCGCCTAGCAGTGGCGACTTCGTATAGCGAAGCTGCACCAGACCGCCAGTTCCGTTGGTGGAGTTGGTCGATAGCGTCTGCGCCTGCGACGGCGTTGGCTTCGTGTTTGCATAACTCTGCCCGGAGGTGTTGCCGGAGATTACCTCGATCACTGACAGACCGAAGTCCAGCCGTCGCAGTTGTCGATCAAGCGGGGTCTCAACTTGGGCCTGCCCCTGCGCGGTTCCGGCCAGCAGACTAACGACAAAGCAGAGCGGCAGCGCACGGCGCCAAAGGCGGCGAAACTCGATCAAAATCAAAGACACATCTCCTTCAACTACCGGTTGCGAGAACAGGTTTCAGTCTACTCCCAGCGCTCCGCTACGCCGCTTTGGAGGAGCTTGGCCGAGGCGCCGCCGTAACCGCGTTTCGCTCTCCATGAATGTCCCGCGACCATCATCAGCCAGGTACAGCCCCCACCGAGCAGAACACCGCAGCAGCCTGCCGGAGCTACGCCCAGTTCGCCACCTGATTGCCGTGCCAGCTGTACCAGCGCGGTCGCGAGCAGCGTGGTGCCAAAGACGCCCAGCATCACATAGCGGGGTCGCCAACGCACCAGGGCGATCGAAGTTAAGCCCGCGAGTGCCAGCCAGAGCGGAGGATCGTGCCAGCCTGCAAAGGGCCGCAGCTGGTTGAGGCCGAGCAGTAGCAGCAGCACACCCACCGAGCCCGGCACGATCCTTCCCGGCCGGTTGCACTCGACGGCAATCAAGAGCGCCCCAGTCATCACCAGGCCGAGCGCGGCGCAACTCATGGAATGGTCTGCCCGCGGGCTGCCAACGCCTGGCGCAGGCCGAGTGCGGCAGAGTTCTTTGGCTCCAGCTGCAGCGCCTGCTTCACCTCGCTGGTCGCTTCCGGCAGCTGATTTGTCTTTAGATCCAAGCGGCCCAGCAGCACGTGGGCGTCCGCGCTCGGGTGCAGCCGCAATGAAGCCTCCGCCTCGCTGCGTGCCGCCGCATCATCGCCGCTCTGCTCGCGTACCTGCGCCAGGCCGAGCCGCGCGGACGCATTGCCGGTGTCTGCTGCCGCAGCCTGTTGAAACTCCTGCTCAGCCTCCGGCAGCAGACCCTCTGCCAGGTAGGCGTTGCCCTGCTCTGTGTACTCTGTGGAACGCTCCGCAGGCTTCATGGTCGCCATACGCATCTGCCGCATCTGCTCGAGCTGAAATGCCGCTTGTCGAAACGAGACCTCGGAGTAGGTACGTCGGATGCGTTCAAGCGGCGCGAATCCAGCATCCCCGGTTCCCGCACTCACCGCCAGGATCGTTCCGCCATGCTCCATCTGATCGCGCAGTTGCTGTGCCTCCGCGTCCGTCTTTCGTAGCCGCAGCGCCGCATCAATCTCCCGCTTCGCGCCTGTCGCATCATGCCGTCGCAGCAGAGAGACAGCCAGGTTGTAGTGGTAGTCCGCATCGTTCGGATCCGCGGCGACCGCGCGTTGAAACAGCGCCCCTGCATCCCGTCCCTGACGACTAATCGCTACAGCCTGGTTGTTCACCACCTCCGGCAAAGGCAGCCGCGACGCCACAAAGGCAAAGGCTTGTTCCGCGTCCGCATACTTGGCCGCATTGAAGCGCGCCAGCCCCAGGTAAAATCTTGCTTCCAGAGCTCGTCGGTCGGCTAGCGGAACGCGTGCCAGCGTCATGGCGGCGTGGTCGTAGTCGCGCGCAGCAAACTGCGCCTTTCCCAGGGCCAGCATCGCCTGCGTATACCCCGGGCTCTCCGTGACAGCTGCTGAGAGTCGCTTCAAACGCTCCTGTTGCGAGGTCGCCTCGACACCGCGAATGTAGTTCTCGAACGCGCTCAACGGGATACCCGCGGACGCTGCCAGAAATGTCTGCTCCGCTATCGGAAACCGAGGATCGATCTCTCGCGCTACCTTCCACGCCGTCGCATTTTCAACGTCATAGAGCTTTGCCAGGTCACTCGCATCCGCGATCGGCGCAGACATCCGCAGCTGATTCACGCGCACCACCTGGGCCTGCACCTGCAGCTTACCGGCCGCCACGGTATAACTTCCGACCACCACGTAGTCAGCATCAAGCGTCTGCGCGATCCGCAGCGTGGTTGCACGCGTCGGCCGGAACCCTGCAGGCAGCCCAAGATGATCAAGCGCGTACTCGCGATCTTCGCGCGTGATCGTCAGGAATCCTGAGGAGCTTAGCCGTGCGTTCAACGTGTCGGGAAACGAGTCGCCAATCCAGTCCAGCGCCGCACTTCCCGAGTGGTTATCGAATGGCAGCACCAGGATCAGGCGACCCGGCGGCGTGGCAGCTGTCGCGTCCGGTGCCATTGCCCGCGTTTGCGCACCTGCGTGCCGGACAGCCATCATCGTCAGACAGATTGCTACGGCAAAGCGTGCGCAGGCAGACCGGATCACAGGGTTGAGTATATCCGTTGCCTAGTGCACCAGACTCGCATTAACTGCCCGTGGAAAGTGCAACACAGCGGCCCATTCTCCCTTGCGCCGCTCCTCCCACACCACATCTCCATGCAGCATTGCAGCTGCTTCTTCCGGCAAAAGATCGTGGTGAAAGTCAAAATACCGCGCATCCGCCTGCTGGTGCCCTCGGGAGAGATCAAGCGCGCCGTCGGCTGGCGACCACTTCGTCGAAAACACCAGCGCCACATCGTAGTTTCCTGGGTCTTCTGCCGCCTTCTCCATCTGTGACGAGGAGAAATTTGCGATCTCGGTCACCTTGATCGGCAGCCGCACATACCCCAGCTCCGACCGTTGCAGCTCTGCCGTCGCAGGCCATGCCGTCAGCACTGTGGCCTGCGGAAACTGCTTCGCGATCACGGCTGCCGCGTGCTGATGCAGCACGATCATGTCACGGTATGTCAGGTTGTCCTCTGGCGCGAACGCATACGGTGGATTGAGAAAGATAGCGGCCACAAACGCCGCAAAGGTCAGCGCGGCTATAGCGGGCCACCACCGCATGCGCTCCAGCCAGATCGTCACGCACACCAGCACTTCGAGCGCATACACCGGCAGCAGATATCGGGTCAGCAATGCGCCACCCAGCACCGAGAACACCACCCAGTTCGCCAGCACTACCACCAGGATCCCCGTGCCTACCCGGCGCGGCACTCCATGCTGACCCGGCCGCGCTGGCATTAGCCACGCCGCGATGGTGCACAGCGTCACGACAAACAGGTTCATGTGCGCCGTCAGATGGAGCAGCCGATGCCACAGACACAGCACCACCCGATATGGGCTTAGGTTGGCAGTCGCGTTGTATCGCAGATACTCCGGGTTCCCAAACACGTAACTCGTCTGCGAGTAGTGATACCCGTACCAGACAAGCAGCGGCAGCACGGGCGAGGCCAGCGCCATGGCCCAACTCAAAGCCGCCATGCCCGGCTTATCTTTCAGCTCGCGTCGCCTGAAGACACGCCAGCCCTCAAAGCAGGCCAGCGACAACGGCGTCACGATCGCCGTTTCCTTCGAAAGGGCCGCGAGAGAAAACAGCACAGCCGCCCACGCCCGTTCTTTCAAGCCACCGCTCTCGCCATCTGGCGTGAGATAGAACGAAAGTGCCCACAGCGTGAACGCCGCGGCGAAGATGTCTGCGTGCGCCAGCGTGCTCTGCGCAAACCAGATCGGATAGGTTGCCGTCAGCAGGGCCGCCAGCCAGCCCACCATGTCGCCGGCCATCCTCCGCCCGATGCGATATACCGCCAGCAGCGCCGCCGCACTCACCAGGCAGACCAGCGTCCGCGTCCCGCTGATCATAAATCCGGAGAGATGCCACCACCCCGCCAGCAGCAGCGATGGTATCGGCGGATGCGCGTTGGTCAGCGTTGAATGAGGAATCAGCGAGCCGGTACGAAAGAAGTCGTGCGCCGCAGGAATGTAGTAGCCCCCCTCATCCCAGAAGTAGGGAAGGCGGAGTAGTGTCAGGTGGCTCACATACACTGCAACAAAGAAGAGCGGGTAGAGCAGAAGGAGCGGCATCTCTCGGCCGCCGCGATCCTCTGGTGCCGCTCGCCTGTCTCCCAAAATGTCGCTCATCCGCCGTCTAGTTGACGGAGCCATCCACCGGCGGCACCGGCTCGATCGAGATCGCGCCGAAGGTCTGCTCGTACTGCTTCAAATTGTTCTCAAGAAGGTTACAAAGCGCCTTCGCCTGCTGCGGGCTGAGATAGATGCCCTGAAAGCTCTCGAGCACTATTTCCTCCGGTACGCTCTGGCTCATCGTCCCAAAGCCCAGAAAAAAGTCCCAGACACTCATGCGCACCTGCACGCTGTTGGCATATCCCTCGCGATACGTCTGGCTCTGCACCAGCTTCAGCGCAGGCTCGCCTGCAGGTCGTGTTGGCTGACTCATCAATCCTCATCTACTCGGCTGCTCCATCTGAAAGCGCCGGTTTCTTAAAATCTACAAACTTCAATCGAACATTAGTTTTGGTGCGAAAGGGGGGACTTGAACCCCCACGGATTGCTCCGCCAGATCCTAAGTCTGGTGCGTCTGCCAATTTCGCCACTTTCGCAGTATGTAGCACATTTGCAACATCATCGCTGAGGCTCGCCTTGGCGTTCCCTGTTCTTTGGAGAACCAGAGGTCAACGGCCAGCTGGTTACTGTTGAACTCAGCTGAGCATAGCGCATGGGTCTGTGAAACTCCAGCGTGACCGTGTCGTTCGGCTGATGTCGAGCGCTTTACTGAGCAATGCGATACACCTACAAGAAATTCTGAATAGGCTGTGCGAAACAGCACACCTTTTTCTGTTGTCCCGGGCGCAGCATTGCCTGCATACGAGGTCTCCATGCCAAATACTCCCCTGCCCCGCACCACAGATCAACCAGCACTTCTCTTCGTCGAACCGGCGATGCCGAACGATTCGGGACAAGCGGCTCTACTCGATCGGTCACGCTTCTGCGTCACCCGGGCGGAGGATCCTCGGGACGTCTACCTCATGCGGAACGTCTTTCCCTTCTCTGTTGCTGTTCTTAGCGACACGATCGGAGGACCTGCCCTCCAGGCCTCCGCGGAGATGGTGCGAGGGCACTGGCCGAAGGCTCGTATTTTTATACTCGGCGAGGCGCCGCAAGACTTCGAGGACCACCTCTACGACGAGACCATTGGACATGCCGCAAGCGGCAGCGCGCTTTTGGAAATGCTGGATAAGGTCTCGGACGATCTTTGGAGCGAGAGAACGGACGCTCTGGCCCTCTGGCTCGACCGCATTTGCGCAGCGCCGCGTTTGCAGCAGAGCCATATCCATCAGGAGAGCACTCCTGCCGAAGTGTCAGAGGCGATCTAGAGGAGCTGACCACCTGAGAGATTAGACCGCAATCGAGCAACTGCGCTAACGCATCCACTGAGACCCTCAGCCTTTCGGAGACTTTAACTTCAAACGCGGATGATTTCGGTTTGTAGTTGCATCTGACGTACATCGCGTATGTTCGGATGGCGACATGGATAAAGAGAAAGAGATCCCGTTTAATCTGGCAGAATTTCTTGCGTCGTCCGGCGTCGGCCGCAAGGTTGTGCAATTGAAGGCGAAACGGGCCTTCTTTTTGCAGGGTGATGCTGCTGACGCGGTGTTTTACATTCGCAAAGGATCGGCCAAGCTCACCGTAGTGTCGAAGGCTGGGAAAGAGGCGACGATAACGTTGCTGAAGGCTGGAGATTTCATCGGTGAGGAGGCCATCACCGCCGTCGTTGGGCTTCGATTGGCCACTGCAACGGCAATGACCAACTGCACCACCCTTCGTATCGAGCGGAACGAGATGATTCGCGTCATGCATGATGAGCACGATTTTTCAGACCTCTTCGTCGCATTTCTGCTGGCACGAAGTATGCGGACGCAAGCCGATCTCGTCGATCAGCTCTTCAATTCCAGCGAGAAGCGATTGGCGCGAATCCTGCTGTTGATGGCCGAGTTCGACAAGCCTGGAGAGCCAGAGACGTTGATCCCGCGTATCTCACAGGAGACGCTTGCGAATCTTATTGGGACCACTCGCTCTCGGGTCAGCTTCTTTATGAACCGCTTTCGCAAGCTTGGGTTCATTACCTACAATGGCCGCATTCATGTCAACAAATCCCTCTCGAATGTCGTTCTGCACGATCAGCTTTCGGGGCACAATGCAGTCGGCGCCCCCATCATGGATGCCGCAGAGGAAGAGTCGAGCGTCCTGGAGAAGTCTGCCTCCTAAGCGACAATGAAGGTGTTGATGCGATCTCTTCGGGTGCGCTTACTCTTTGATCCTCGGTGTCAGATGGCGCTCGAGGAGGTGTACCTTCCGGTACCAGGCTCGCCTCAAAGCTCTCTGGCCAAAGGTGCCGCTGGTGCCATCTGCGCAAGATGTTCATTTGAGACGGCTTAGTCTGGACCTGAGATAGTCTGATCCTGCTTACGCGAAGTCTCGGCTCGACCAGAAAGTCACAAGTTATGGAGCGCTAGGTCCATGACAAAGGCGGCGCTGAGGGGACCGCGTCACTTTTGTGAGCACCCCCCCCCTTGGTTGGGACCGGGGATGGCATTCTGGGCGCGCTGAAGATCGCCAAACGATACTTTGTCGGCTTATGCGCATCATAATCATCGTAGCTTGTAGGGCGAACGCCGGGATGCCATTTGATCTGCTGATGCGACTAACTACCCGCAAGCCAGGAGAGTTTACCGATGCGAACTTTTATTGCTTCCGCCGTGATCGCCGCGAGTCTTAGCGGCGTCGCTGTTGCCGCCGATACCGCCGATGCAAAGATCAGCGGGAGAATTGATTCAGCCCATGCTGTGCTTCACGAATTGATGAAGACGCCCGATAAGAGCATTCCTCTGGATATCGCCAAGAAGGCGCAGTGCGTGCTCGTTGTTCCAGGTTTTAAGAAGGGTGCGTTTCTGGTAGGCGGCGAGTACGGACAGGGTGTGGCAACGTGCCGCACGGAGACCGGATGGAGCGCACCAGCGTTCGTCCAGATGACGGGCGCGAGCTTTGGCCTGCAAGCCGGTGGACAGTCGACGGACCTGGTTCTGGTTGGTATGAACAA
>CAXSEC010000014.1:13324-29208 GCA_964236325.1 uncultured Acidobacteriaceae bacterium
CTTCATCGCGACCGTGAACGAGTTGTTCAAGCGCGGACGGGCGCAGTAGTCAGCCGTTATAACCGCCCTTACAGAGAAGCCGCCTACGGGCGGCTTCTCTGCGTTGGAAGGGCGAGTTGGTTAGTGGAGGCCCAGGTGTTGGCTCATGCCTTCTAGAGTTTGGCCCTTGGTTTCGGGATAGATGAAGAGGACCACGACGAACTGAACGGCCATCATGGCGGCGAAGAACCAGAAGGGCAGCGCCTTCGAGTAGACGGCGACGAGCGGGAAGAGATTGGCGATGACAGCGTTGGCAATCCAGTGCGACGAGGCGCCGAGGCTCTGGCCCTTGGCACGGATGTTGGTCGGGAAGACTTCGCTCAAGTAGACCCAGATGACGGCCCCCTGGGAAAAGGAGAAGAAGCCGATGAAGCTGACGAGTAGAGGAAGGAGAAGCTTGAGGTGCTGGTTGAGGGTGAAGACCCACGCGACTCCGGCGAGGGACAGGCTGGTCCCGACGGCGCCGATGAGCAGCAGGGTCTTGCGGCCGAGCTTGTCGATGAATGAGATGCCGAGCAGCGTGGCGATCAGGTTGGCGACGCCGATCATGACGGCCTGGTAGGAGCTGGAGACGGAGGAGAAGCCGGCCGAGGCGAAGATGTCGTTGAGGTAGTAGAGGACGGCGTTGATGCCCGAGAGCTGATTGAAGAGGCCGATGGAGATCGCGAGGAAGAGCAGGAGCTTGTAGCGGGAGGTGAAGAGGGAGTGGTGGGTGGCGCCGCCTTCGGCGCGGGTGGAGGCGATCATCGCGTCGACCTCGGCCTGAGAGTCTGGCGATCCCATGCGGGCGAGGATGATCTGAGCTTCGTCGATGCGGCCCTGGGTGACAAGCCAGCGCGAGCTTTGTGGAACGCTGAGAAGCAGAAGCAGGAAGAGCAGGGCGGGAAGGACGGCAACGCCGATCTCTAGGCGCCACTCGATGGGACCGAGGGCGAAGTGGGCGATGATGGCGTTTGAAAGATAGGCAAGCAGGATGCCGATGACGATGTTGATCTGGAACATGCCCACGAGGCGGCCGCGCCACTTTGCGGGGGCGAGCTCTGCGATATAGACGGGGCCGAGCACGGAGGAGCCGCCGATGCCGAGGCCGCCGAGGAAGCGGAAGGCAAGGAACATCCCCCAGGGGCCGGCGAAGGCACAGCCCGCGGCGGAGAGCAGGTAAAGCACACCCATGATGCGGAGGGCGGAGCGGCTGCCAAGCTTCTGCCCGAGAGGGCCGGCGAAGATGGCGCCGAGCACGGTGCCATAGAGGGCAATGGCGACGGTGAAGCCCTTCTGGCCTTCGGTGAGGGTGTAGTGGAGCTGCAACGAATGGGTGACACCGGCGATGACGGCGGTGTCGAAGCCGAAGAGAAGGCCGCCGAGGGCGCCGGTGAGGGCGCTTTTTACGAGCAAAAGGATGGCTTTGGACTTATCTGAACTCATTACCTGTACCCGGGGGCGGAAAAACGAAGATCAACACACCATAGCAGCCGGAGGGCAGATGCGATGGATGGCGGTAGGGCCAGGATGTGGTGGAGGCGCCGTTGTTGCGGGTAATGACCCATGCGGGTGATTTCGCTTTTTCGCCGCGTGGCGAAGATTGGGGAGGCATGTCTTCAGCCTGGGGGACGTTTTGGTGTCCGCAAGCCACCTCGCGGCTGTGGCACTGGGTGCGAGGCGGAAAGAGGAGTCTGCGATGGCGGCAAATGCAGTGATGGCGGTTGAGCAAGAGCGCTGTGACGAGGTGCTGGCGGAGGACGGGAGCGATATGCCGCTGCAGCACGAGTTGCAGCAGGTGGTGGAGCTGGCGGCGGAGATCTGCGGGGCGCCAATCAGCCTGGTGTCGTTGCTGGACGATAGCTGGCAGACGGTGCTGGCGTCGGTCGGTCTGCGGGTGAAGCAGCTGCGGCGGGATATTACGGTGTGCCATCACACGATGGAGAGGAACGATCTTCTTGTGGTGGACGACATGATGATGGACATGCGATTTGCGGGGCATCCGATGGTGACGGGGGATCCGGAGATTCGCTTTTATGCGGGGCTGCCGTTGACTGCGCCGGATGGCCGCGCGATAGGAACGCTGTGCGTGATCGACGTGAAACCGCGCAGGCTAACGCGGACGCAGGAGCAGGCGCTGCGGGTGCTGACAAACCAGATTAAAACCACGATGGAGCTACGGGCGGAGCACCGGAGGCTGACGGAGGCGATGGCGGGACGGGATCGAGCGACGACGCGGCTGTACGCGAACGAGCGGATGTTCCAGGCGTTCATGAACAATGGGCCGCTGATGGCGTTCGTCAAGGACGAGGCGGGGCGATTCCTGTTCTACAACACGCGCATGGCAGAGCGATGCCGGGTGACGATGCAGGAGTGGATCGGGAGATCGGTGCACGATGTCTTTCCGGAGAGTGTTGCGCAGGCATATCGAGAGCACGACAACGAGGCGCTGGAGGCGGGTGGGCTCACGATCAGCACGGAGACGCTGTGCACCAACCAGGGTGAATGCTCGACGTGGCGGTCATACAAGTTCCCCTGTGAGGATGAGGATGGGCGGACGCTGCTGGCGGGACTCTCGTTTGATGTGACGGAGGAGTTGCAGCGGCAGGAGGAGCTGATGCAGGCGAAGGCGGAGCTGGAGCGGCTGGGGTCGACCGATGCGCTGACAGGGCTGGCGCGGCGCCAGGTGTTCGATGAACGGCTGACGGTTGAGTTTGATGGAGCGCAGTCGCGCCGGCAGACGCTGTCGCTGGTGGTGATTGATGTGGACGACATCCGCCTGCGGAATGAGCGGATGGGTCATGAGGCTGGCGATGCGGCGCTGAAGGCGATTGCCGGCATTTTGAAGGAGTGCACCACGGAGGCGGATGTGGCGGTGCGCTTTGGAGGTGCGGAGTTTGCCCTGCTGCTGCCGGAGACGACGGCAGGCGAGGCGAAGTCGCTGATGGAGCGGATCCAGCGAGAGATGCGCAAGGTGGACTGGGGCATGGTGCCGGTGACGCTAAGCGCGGGCGTGGCCACCAATGAGCATGCGAAGCGCAGCGGACGGCAGATGTTCTGCTTTGGCGATGACGCGATGTACAGGGCGAAGAAGGCAGGGAAGAATCGGGTGGTGGTGTACGAGCCGCGGTAAGGTGCTGGTTTGCACGCTGCAGGTTGGTTAGCGAGCTTCCTCGGGTGGCAGGAGCTCGTAGGAGACGAAGGCGAGGCGTGAGCTGTCGGGAGCCCAGGAGGGGACGTTGAGCGTACCCTGGCCGCCGAAGAGCCTGGCGATGGTGCGGACCTTGCTGGTAGAGAGATCGAGGATGCGAAGCTCGACGTCCTTGTTGGGCGGATGGCCTTCGGTGTTTTTGGGGAAGGCGACGAACGCGATGAGCTTGCCATTGGGAGAGACGTGGGGGAACCAGTCGTCGGTCTCTGAGTTCAGGAGCTGCTGCTGGTCTGAGCCATCCGGGTGCATGCGCCAGAGCTGCATGTGGCCGGAGCGGACGGAGCAGAAGAAGATGGTCTGGCCGTCAGGCGAGAACTCTGGGCCGTCGTCGAGGCCTATGGCGGTGGTGAGGCGGGTTTGCGGGCCTCCGGTAACGGGGACGGTGTAGATGTCGAACTCGCCGGAGCGCTGGCCGACGAAGGCGAGGGTCTTGCCGTCGGGCGACCAGCCATGCCAGTAGGAGGGGCCAGTGGGGGTGATCTCGCGCGGAGTGCCGCCGGTGACGGGTAGGACGTAGACGCGGGAGTTGTGATCGGGCGCGGAGTTATCGCTGACGGCGAGCTGGGTGCCATCGGGCGAGAGGCCGTGGTCGTTGTTGAGGTGAAGCTGCGGGGCGGAGTTGACGGGACTGGGATCGGTGGCGGAGAGGGTGGGTTGGTGCCAGTCGAGATGGAGGATGCGGCCAGTGTTGTTTTCGGACTGGTTCACAAGGAGGAAGGAGCCGTCGCGGGACCAGTTAGGAGCTTCGAAGTGGGTGGCGGCGAGGTAGGCTACGCGGCGATCGGTGGAGGCAACATTAATGGTTTCAAGGACGCTGAGTAGGGTGGGCTCGGCAGTGCTGACGGGGAGTGGCGTGAGCTCGACGTTTGAGAAGACGGCGGTCTCAGAGGCGTTCTGGTCGTGGGCGGAGACACCGAGGCCGACGTAAAACTCGCCCGGGAAGGGGAGGCGGATGGAGGCGCCGGCGAGGTGGAGCTGGCCGTCAGGGCCGGAGACGAAGGCGTAGAGGCGATCGCCACGCTTCTCGAGGCGGACGCGGTGTGGAGCAGTTGCAGCGCACTCGACCTCGTGGGTGTCGGCGTTGGCAGCATCGCGGAACTGGAGCGAGGTGAGGCCATCGCCGTGGAGGGCGACGTCGACGGCGGGAGAACCGGTGTCGAGGCTCTGGCGGATGATGACGACGGCCTTGCGATGCTTGTTGCCCTGGTTGCCGGTAAAGTGGATGTCGGCGGAGAGGCTGAGATCGCCGGAGGCTTTCTTCCAGACGAACTGGAACTGATCTTTGCCGGACCACATGTTCTCGCCTGAGCCGGTGATGGTGTAGGTCTGGGCCGCGGGATCATATTTTGTGAGCCCGGGATGGAGGACGGCGCCGACATCCTGAGCGTGGGTGAAGAGGCCGAGCGGGAAAGGAGCCTGCGCGAGGAGAGGGGTTGCGGCGGCGGCAAGAACGAGGAGACACAGGCGCGACATGAAAGCTCCAGCAGCGAAGTGTCTGCCATGGTACGCGAGCGCCGCTGTGTTGACGAGGACTAGATGGTGACGACGATCTTGCCAATCTGCTGGTTGGATTCCATGTAGCGCTGGGCAGCGACGATGTCGGAGAGGAGAAAGGTTTTTGCGATGTGCGGCTTGAAGTGCCCGGAGGCGAGGCGCTGGTAGATGTAGGCTTCGCCCTGCTGGCGGAGGGCGGGGTCAAGGGTGATCTCGAAGAGGGTGTAGCCGCGGATGGTGAGGTGTTTGAAGAGGAGGTTGAAGAGGGGCAGCGGGGTGGGGTCACGAGAGAGCGCGCCGTACTCGAAGAGGATGCCAGTCTGCGCGGCGGCCTGAACGAGCTTCTCAAAGGTGGGGCCGCCGACGGGATCGAAGGTGAGGCGGGCTCCTTTGCCGGCGGTGATCTCGCGGATGCGCGCGACGAGGTCTTCTTCGTCGGTGGCGATGACGTGGTGGGCGCCGAAATCGAGCAGAGCCTGGCGCTTGTCGGAGGTGCGGGTGAGGGCGATGGCGGTAGCACCTTCGGCACGAGTGATTTCGATGGCGGCAAGGCCGACCGACGAGCTGGCTGCCGGGATGACGACGAAGTCGCCGGCAGTGAGATGGCCGAAGTGGCAGAGCGCGCCCCAGGCGGTGAGGTACTGCATCCAGATGCTGGTGCCTTCCTCAAAGGAGAGTGATTCGGGGTAGGCTGCGAGCGCGCTGGCGGGAACGATGGCGACCTCGCCATAGACGCCGTACTGACTCATATGGAAGGCGGGGACGGTGGAGCGAATTTGGCCGATTAGGGCGGAGTCGACGTTAGGGCCGACAGCCTCAACGAGGCCGGAGGCTTCATAGCCGAGGCCGGAGGGAAGAATCGGCTGGTCGAGGTACTGACCTTTGCGGAAGACGCACTCGGCGCGGTTCAGGCCGATGGCCTTGACGCGGAGGAGGACCTCACCCGGGCCGGGCTCAGGCACTGGAAGGTCTTCAAGCTCGAGAACCTCAGGTCCGCCTAGCCGATGGAAGCGAACGATCTTTGCAAAGGCAGGCACGGTTGTTTGGGACACAGGCATGAGCGGGATCTCCTGCACACTTGATTCGGGCGCGTTGGCATGGTTGCAGGATCGGCGGCTATTTCTCCGCTGTCTCCTCCGCGTCAGGATCGGTTGGCTCGCCGATGACGACCTGGCCATACTCAAGCAGGGTGACCATGCCGACTCCGCCGCAGATGTTACCGGCGACGGCGGGAAGGAACCAGGCGGGGAAGCTGTGCCAGGGCGCCTGGTGCGAGAGGATGGCGGCGAAGACTTCGCCCGAGCCGGCGATGCAATGGGCGAAGTTGCCCAGGCCGACGACGAAGGTAAGTATCCAGATGATCATGACGGAGCCGGTAATGGAGTGCGAGCTCGAGACCAGCCAGGCGGCGGTGGCGATGATCCAGCCACCCATTACGCCGGACCAGAAGATGGCGGAGGGCTCGCGATGGATGGCGTCGAGGCCGAGCTGCGCGAGCTCGTGGATGATGTGCGGGCTGACGGCGCTGGTGAGGGTGGCGAGAGCGGCAAAGGCAAACGCGCCCAGGACGTTGGCAGGAAGGACGGTGAACCAGAGGCGCATGGTGGCCCAGAAGTGTTTCTTTTCGGTAAGGACAAGGGCGACGGGGTAGAGGGTGTTCTCGGTAAAGAGCTGGGCGCGGCCGATGATGACGACAATGAAGCCGAGCGGATAGAACATTTTCGCGATGAACTGGACCCGGTTCGAGGTGCCGAGCATGGCAAGGGTGATGGCGCTGCCAAGAGCGGTGAGGCCCATAAAGATGCCACCGGCAAAGCCGGAGAAGCCAAGGGAGATGGTGGAGCGTTTCAGCTCCTGGCGAGCGTTGTGGGCTACTTGATAAAAGATCTCTTCGGCGCTGGGGCGATTGAGATCTTTCTGGCCTTCGGAGGCAGCGGGTTTGGCATTTCGGCTGCGGCGAAGACGACGGGGCATGCGGTTCCTTTCGGGCAGAGTAAGGGAGAAGCAGGTTGGATTCGCGGGGCGCTCTCGATGAGATGCAGCTGACCAGACGACGATGTGGACTTGGTAGACTGGGCTCAGGATGCCCACACTTTCCGCGATGTCTCCTGAGGTTCTCGCCAAGTACCAGCCTGTGATCGGGCTGGAAGTTCATGTGCAGCTGCTGACCGAGTCGAAGGCGTTCTGCGGGTGCCTGAACCGGTATGGCGGTGAGCCGAATACGCATGTGTGTCCGGTGTGTCTGGGGCTGCCAGGAGCGCTGCCGGTGTTGAATCGGCGAGCGGTGGAGTATGCGGTGCTGGCGGCGAAGGCAATTGGCTGCGGGATCCGCGAAACGAGTGTGTTTTCGCGGAAGAACTACTTTTATCCGGACTCACCGAAGGGCTACCAGATCTCACAGTTCGATAAGCCCATCGCGGAGAACGGCGAGATTACGGTGCCGGACGCAACAGGTGCGCCGAAGCGGATTGGCGTGACGCGGCTGCATCTGGAGGAGGATGCGGGCAAGAGTGTGCATGACGGCCTTTCGGACTCCGCAAGTCGGACGTATATCGATCTGAATCGCTGCGGCACGCCGCTGGTGGAGATTGTGAGTGAGCCCGATCTGCGGACGCCGGATGAGGCGTTCGAGTACCTGACGCGGTTGAAGGAGATCCTGCTGTACACGGGGGTAAGCGACTGCAACATGGAAGAGGGATCGCTGCGCTGTGACGCGAACGTGAGCGTGATGCTGAAGGGCGCGGCCCAGTTTGGGACCAAGGCCGAGGTGAAGAATGTGAACTCGTTTCGTTACATTCGCGCGGCGCTCGAGTACGAGATAGAACGACAGATTGGTGTGATTGAAGACGGCGGCCGTGTGGTGCAGGAGTCGCGGCTGTGGAACAACGCCGAGGGGCGGACGTTCAGCATGCGATCGAAGGAAGCGGCGCACGATTACCGTTATTTTCCGGAGCCCGATCTGCCGCCGCTGGTGGTGAGCGAGGCGTGGCAGAGGACGATTCTGCAGGCGATGCCGGAGCTGCCGGAGGTGCGGCGGGCGCGCATGGTGAGCGAGTACGGCATCAGCACGCAGGATGCGGCAACGCTGACGGCGGAGCGGGCGTTTGCGGACCAGTTTGAGACGGCGGCGAAGGTGGCGAAGTCTCCGCGGCGAGTGGTGGCTCTGCTGACGAGCGAGTTGACACCGCGGCTACGGGCGGTGGAGATCGAGATGGCGGCCTCGCCGGTGACGCTGGCTGGCGTGGTGATGGCGGCGGATCTGCTGGAGTCGGGCGAGCTTTCGTCAAAGCAGTTGAAGGGGCTGCTGGACAGCTGCTTTGCGACGCGGGAGGACTTCCCGGCGGTGTATGCGCGAGAGAAGCCGCAGCAGATCTCGGACACGGGCGCGATCGAGGCGATGATCGATGAGGTGATCGTGGCAAATGCGAAGCAGGTGGAGCAGTATCGCGGCGGCAAGAAGACGGTGTCGGCGTTCTTTGTGGGGCAGGTAATGAAGCTCTCGAAGGGACAGGCAAACCCGGGCGTACTGAATGAGCTCATGGTGAAGAAGCTGGACGCGCTCGGGCCGCTCTGAGTGGTGCTGTAGCAGATGCGGGGCGGCTTATCGGACGAGCGAAGGCCAGCTGGCGGCGCTAAACAATGGACGACTTTGGGTAGAAGTGTGCGTCGCGAGTGGCGTACAAATGGGAGCTATGTTCTTGACCAGGGCAGGAGTTCGTCGTGAGGGTAGCCGGCTGGCGTGGGGTATGGTCTTGGTCTGCCTGATCGGGTGCCGCGGGAAGAACGACTATGCTGCACCGACGGGACCGATGCCCACGAACACGGTGTTGCTCTCAGAGCTGATGCAGCGGCTGAGTGCGCAGCCGGGGTTCACAGATGCCGTGCTGGCGCAGCTGGGTAAGGGCGGCAAGAATGGTGCTGCGGTGATGACACCGGAGCTGCTCGATCGTATGCGGCAGTTGATCCTGGGTAAGGACTGGGAGGGGCTGAATCGCTTTCCTGGATGGACGATGGGAGCGATCACGCCGACGGTGCATGTGGCCGGCCGCGTGGTGAGGAAGAATGAGAAGAAGGATCAAGCGGCGACGGCCGATACGGCTCCCAACCTTTCGCGGCTGCCGGGAGCAAGCGAGGTAGCCGCCTACCTGACGGTAGGGGATCTGACGCTGGATAAGGCGACACAGGTAGATCTCGGTACGCCCTCGCATCTGCCGGGCTTTCCGGCGACGGAGTTGGTCAAGCCGCTCGGGATGGGTGTGGTAAGCGGGGATGGACCGGATCCGACGCTGGTTGGCGAGCATGCCGAGAGTGCGCGGCTGGCGCTACTGCTGAACCGGCTAAGCGTGAATGCGTTGAACCTGGACGGGCCGGAAGGAACGCGGTTGGTGACGGCGGCGATTGGCGGCAAGGTGGTGCAGCGGCCTGAGGACCTGATGCGGGCACTAATGGAAAGCGGGCATACCGTGACCGTGGTGGACGCGCGCTACTTCGCGAACTTCGGCCATCTACACGATGAAGGCAAGGACGTGATGATGCCGTTCTGGGTGAACACACGCCTGCGGGTGCCGGGCACGCGGCGACCCCTGCTGGTACCGGTGAGCCACGCCGAGTACGAGTGGCGCGTGCGAGGGCCGAAGGTAAACGCGGACGTGGCGTTCTACTACGGGATCGACGGGCATGCGGAGTTTCGCACGATGGATGAACTGAACCAGCCGTGGGTTCTGGGCCGGCATGCGCATGAGTACACGGGCGCCGATGCGCTCGAGGTGACACGGCTGACGGCGGCTATGGTGGTGGCGTATGTGCACCAGCATGTGGCGCGGCCCAAGCTGCCGTTTGGCGGCTACTACACGCTGGGTGTGTGCCAGGATGCGGTGTCGGCGATCGAGAAGAAGCTGACGGGCAAGACGACCCTGTTTCCGAACACGGCCGACATACAGCTGTTCGACGATCCGCGGGACGGCGAAGTGAATGCGCTGCTGGCGGCAATTCCCAAGGAGCGGGACGGCGAGGTGCCGGAGCCGGAACGGGTGTTCGGGTCGTTGCCGGTGACGGATCTCCGTGCCATCACCATACCGGGTCTGTCCAAGGACCTCGTGAAGACGGAGGCGGCGTGGCATGACGGCAGCCTGCGGCGGATGCGGAGCCCTCGTGATGCCGTGATTGTGGGGGCTCTGGAGATTGCAGGGGTGGTGTGTGCTGCGGGTGTGGTGTGGTGGTTGAGGCGTCGGCGAGCGCGTCCGGAAAGAAGTTAAAGAAGCAGTTGCATGTGCACCAGAAAAGGTGCATCGTAGGGTTCGAGCGCAGAAAGCATCCGCTCCAGTGAGGTGACGCATGGCAACTGCGAAGAAGGCACCAAGCAAAGCAGCGAAGAAGGCACCGGCAAAGACCTCTGCTGCAGCAAAGACGCCGGCAAAGAAGAGCTCCGCCAAGAAGGCTGCACCTGCGAAGACCGCGTCACCGGCAAAGAAGACCGCCCCGCCGGCAAAAAAGGCAGCGGCCAAAGCACCTGCAAAGAAGGCAGGGGCAAAGACGGCTCCAGCAAAAGCCTCGGCAAAGAAGAGCTCTGCGACCAAGTACTCCAAGGGAGCAAGCGCGAAGGTGGGCGCCGGGCTGAAGGCAATGAAGGAGGGCAAGCTACGGAGTTCGAGCGGGGAGAAGGTGACGAACCCTAAGCAGGCGATTGCCATTGAGCTTTCCAAGGCGCGCAGGGAAGGCGAGACGGTTCCACCCAACCCTAACGAGTAAGCGCCGGTGATTGATGCGGGAAGGGCCGACGCTGAGGCGTCGGCCTTTCTACGTGGCCTATGTTCCGTAGGAGTTTGCTTCCGAGTGCTCCCGAGACGCCTTTGTTTCGATGTGCTCCAGGTTCCGAGGAGTCGTTACTTCTTTTCGGAGGAGGAGGCGGCAGGGGCAGGAGCCGGGGCGGAGGGGGCAGCGGCGGGGGTTGAGGAGCTATCGGACGAGGCCGGCTTCGCGTCGGCTTTGCTGCCGCTAGAAGAGTCGGCGCCGTCTTTCGCTGCGGGCTTGTTGGAGGAGTAGAGATCCTTATACCAGCCGCCGCCGGCGAAGGAAAAGGCGGGCGCAGAAAGAACACGGGCGAGCTTGCCCCCGCAGAAGGGGCACTCGGTGATCTCGGGGTCAGAGAACTTCTGACGTTTCTCCGTGTGTTTGTGGCACTGCTGACATTCGTATTCGTAGAGCGGCATTGCGGGGTCCTTGGGACGATCGCGTCTTCCCCATGCTATCGTGCCGCGCGACCGGCAGGAGAGAGCTGCGATCGAGCGATCAATTGCCGGTGTTGGTCTGGGTGGCGGCGGCTGTTGGCGGGCGGGCCTCACGGGCGCGCTTGATGAGCTTCTTCAGCTTGCCTTCGACGTCCGAGCCGGATCCCATCATCTCCGCGGTAAGGACGCCGTCGGAGTCGACGGTGAAGTAGTGCGGAATCGCGTTGACGCCAAAGCGCTCGCTGAGTTTGTGGTCGGCATCACGATACTGAAGCCAGGTCATCTCATTGCGGTCGATGAACTGCTTCCACTTGTCGGCGTCGCTGTCCCAGCTGATGCTGATGATGACGAGGGGATCGTTGGCGAACTCCTTCGCGATCTTCTTCATGTGCGGGAGTTCGGCGTTGCAGGGGCCGCACCAGGTCGCCCAGAAGTCGATGAGGACGACGCGACCGCCCATGTTGTCGAGGTTGAAGCGCGAGCCGTCGTTGGCGGTGACCTCGAAGCCGGGAGCCATCTTCGCGAGAGACAGGGAGGGATTTTCAGCGAAGTGACGAGCACGGACGCGCAGCGGGTCAGAGGGGCTGGCGGTATCCGCACAGGTGGTGAACTCGGTTGCGGCTTTATCAAGCTGGCCCATGCGGGCGAGCAGGCAGGCGTCCTCCCAGCGAGCGCTTAGGTTGCGCGGGTAGTCCGTCAGGGCGGTCTGAAGGACGGCGTGGGCGGCCTCAAGCTGTGGAGGTTTTGCCTTCTCGCCCGCCTGCATCAACAGAGCTCGCGCGCGTTTGGTTTCGGCGACTGACTTCTCGGCCGGGGTGGGGGCGAGTTCAACCAGCCGGGAGGCATTGGCCTGGGCATCTTTGTACTTGGTGAGGCCGAGATTGAGGTCGAAGAGGGATTCGAGGCAGGCGGTGCAGGCGTCACCGGAGATCTTGTTGGCCTTGAGAAAGGCGTCTCGCGCGAAGTTGTAGTCGCGCTTCTGCATCAGCTGTTTGGCGTCGGCAAGGGCGGCGATAAACTTTGGATCGCTTTCGTAAGCAGCTTTGGTTTTTGCGGGAGTTTGTGCCAGACCGGTGCCTGGCAGGGAGAGAAGGGCAGACAGCAGCACAAGGACAGCAGAACGCACGTGTAAACCTCCGCAAGATCGGTTCATCTTCGCCGCCGCAAGCCGCCAGAGCAAGAAAAAACGTTTTTACGGGGAACCAGGAGTGCTTGAGCGGGTCGAGAGACGAAATCGACGTCGGCGAGCGGGTCCGATCCTGCAGAAGGTGTTTACGGCTCAGCGGGAAGCGGAGATGGGGTCGATGTTTCGTGAACGATATCGGCCAATCGGCTGAAGAGCCCGACGCGGTGGTGGCCCAGAATAAAGACAGTCTGCTGCGCGCGGGTGAGCCCGACGTAGGCGAGTTGCTGTTCGCAGAGTTCGTCTCGGTTTGGGCGGGGCAGGGCTTCAAGGCCGAGCAGGAAGACGAGGGGAAACTCCATGCCTTTGGCGGACTCAATGGTGCACAGACGGATGGCATCGGCGCTGTTGTCGGAGCGCCGCTTGCTCGCCCGGGACTCCGTGATCCAGAGCAGTCGATTGTCACCGAAGCGCGTGCGAAAGGCTTGAGCAAAGCGCTTCACAGGGTCTCCGCAGCCGCTGCCAGCGTAGAGAACGGCGATGTCCGGCCAGATGAAACGCCCGCTGCTCACAAATCGCTCGATGTGGTCGCAAAGAAAGGTGCTCTGGTCGGCCGCTGGAATGTCGGCGATGATGGTGGGCTGGTCGCCGTGACGATCACTCCCGATGGGTGTGAGTGTCGACTCCAGCTCGTCCTCGCCGCTGCCGCTGGGCGTGTCGGCTTGCAATGAGGTTTTAGAGAAGACGCGGGCAAGCGCCAGGATCTCGATCGTATTGCGGTAGCTCCTGCGCAACATGGTGGGTCGTTTTCCCTGAACGTTGATTCCCACACTCTTGTAGGTCAGCTTGCGTCCGTAGATGTTCTGTGCCGGATCAAGGCAGAAGAGCAGGCTATCGGTTGCGGGATCGAGAAGCGTGGTGAGGGAGTGGATCCATTCCGGTGCGAAGTCCTGTCCTTCATCCACAAGGATTGCGTTGTAGCGCATGGTGCAGCGATTGGCGTGGAGTGCGTCTGACAGGAGACTGCCGACGCGGGCATGCCAGGCCTGGTCCGCTTCAGCGGCCAGCTTTTGAAGGCTCGCGCCGGTAAGCTTTTTGACCAACCCATGGTAGTGGCGGATGTCGATTGGCACTGCAGGTGAGGGGCTTTGTTCTGAATCAACGAGGAGGTGGCGGATGTGCTGCGTCATCGGGATGCCAAAGCAAACAACGAGGATGCGCCACTCGGGATGAAGCTGCTGCAGGTAGCGTGCGCGACAGGCAAGGACGACTGTCTTTCCGCTGCCAGCAACGCCTTTCAGCACGCGATGGCCTTCGGCGATGCTCTTGGCGGTGCGTTCCTGTTCGAGATCGAGCGTTCGCAGGTGGGCGGCAGCTGCCTGTTTTCGTAACGGAAGGTGAGAGAGGCGGACCTCGGGGAAGATCAGCGCGCGGAGGGTGCGAAACTGGTCGGCGTTGAGGCGAGGAAACGAGAAGCGAACAGGAAAGGCTCGCGTGAGCTGAGCGAGAAAGCGGCTTTGCTCCTCCGGTGTGGTGGAGTTCTCCTGCAGGTCATCGGTGAAGAGGCAGAAGCTCGTACCAAGCACGTCCAGCAGACCGGCGTTTGTGGCTTGCTGCCGCGTGATCTTTGTGAAGGCGACGCAGTAGCCGACCGGGAAGAGGAGCTGCCCGCGCCATGGGCCCGTTTCCTGGCGAAGGTCCGGTGCACGTGTGAGCAGGTCCCTGTAGTGGAAGGCGCAGCTGCGGG
Source organism: uncultured Acidobacteriaceae bacterium (assembly GCA_964236325.1). GTDB lineage: Bacteria > Acidobacteriota > Terriglobia > Terriglobales > Acidobacteriaceae > Edaphobacter. The sequence goes on from CAXSEC010000014.1 coordinate 27,145, forward strand.
CCTGCTCCAGCGGACTCTCGTGAACCTTCTCGTCTTCTCCGTCTTGCCCGTGGAAGAGCGTCCGGCGATTGGGTGTAAGCGCTTTGAGGGATTCAAGGTTCCAGTCTTTGGCTTCGATGACAAGCAGGCCGAGAGTATCGGCCCAGATGAGGAAGTCGGGCCTGCGACGTGCAGCCTTGGGCTCGTACCAGACCACGAAGTCAGAGTTGGGTTGGAGAGCCTGCTCGAGAACCCGAAAGATGCGCTTTTCGCCCGGGGTGGCGCCGCGCATGGCGGTAATCGACTCCGGGATCATTTCAGCCATGGCAAGCGCCTTCTTTGGGTGGATCTTGTCGGCAGAACTGCCGGCAAGCGACGTATGAGGTTAGAGCGGGTCCAGATCGACGAGGCGAGCGCTGGCGACGGCTTCGACCTTGCGGAGGGCGTCTACGGCGCTGTTGGCCTGGCGAGTGGATTGGGCGTCGATCTGGACGACCGCGAGGGCCTGACCCGGCGGAACACGCTGCGCCCGCGCGGTCTGGGAGACACCCGCGCTGCGACCGAGGGCGAAGTTAGCGATGTTGAGGCCCTGCTCGCCGAGGATGGTGCCGATGCGGCCGATGACGCCGGGGACGTCGTGGTTGCGGATGACGACCAGCGTGCCGTGCAGCGGGGCTTCAATGTCGATGCCATCGAGCGTGATGAGGCGGGGGGAGGTGCCGTGGAGCACGGTGGCGGAGCCGGCGGCGTCGCCTTCGGAGGAGTGCAGGGTGAGTTTGAGGACGGAGCCGGTGCCGCCTAAGACGGTCTCTCTCTTGTCTTCCTGGATGCGGATACCGCGCTCGGCGGCGATGGCGGCGGCGTTGATGCGATTGGCGGCGTTGGCCTTGCCGGCGGTGGCATCTGCGCTGTCTGGATGTGAACTGTCGGCGCCGGAGAAGATGCCGGCGATGGCGGCGTTGCGGATGAGATCGGTTTTGCCCTGGGCGATGCGGCCGGTGTAGGTGATCTGGATGTTTTCGAGGTTGCCGGGGGTGGCGTGGGCGAGGAACTGGCCGAGGCGGCCGGCCATCTCGATGTAGGGAGCAAGCTCGAGGTACTCCTCGTGGGTGAGCGAGGGGACGTTGACGGCGTTCTGGACGACGCCGAGTTTGAGGTAGTCGCGCACCTGGCGGGCGAGTTGGATGCCGATGGCCTCCTGGGCCTCGTCGGTGGCGCCGCCGATGTGCGGGGAGAGGAGGCAGGTGTCGAGGGCGAAGAAGGGCGAGTCCTTGAGCGGCTCCTGGTGGAAGACGTCGAGGGCGGCGCCGGCGACCGAGCCTGAGGCGAGAGCTTCGGCCAAGGCTTCTTCGACGATCAGCTCGCCGCGGGCGCAGTTCACGATGCGGATGCCCGGCTTCATGATGGCGATCGACTGCTTGTTGATGAGGCCTTCGGTCTGCGAGGTGAGGCCGACGTGGAGGGTGAGGTAGTCGGAGCTCTTGAAGATCTCGTCGATGGGGACAAGAGTGACTTCGTTTTCGCGAGCGATGACGGGGGCGATGAAGGGGTCGTAGCCGATGACCTCCATGCCAAAGGCGAGGGCGCGGCGGGCGACCTCGAGGCCGATGCGGCCGAGGCCGACGATGCCGAGGGTCTTGCCGCGGAGCTCGGTGCCCTGGAGCGACTTCTTATCCCACTTACCGGCGTGCATGGAGCTGTTGGCGGCGTTGATCCGGCGACCCATTGCGATCATGAGGCCGAGGGTGAGTTCGGCGACGGCGACGGCATTGGCACCCGGGGTGTTCATGACGACGATGCCTCTGCGGGTGGCGGCTTCGGTATCGATGTTGTCCACGCCAACGCCGGCGCGGCCGATGACACGGAGTTTGGGGGCGTGCTCGAGCAGGGCCGCGTCTACCTGGACGGCGGAGCGGACGACAAGGGCGTCGGCGTCGGCGAGCTCGTCGGCGAGGGTGGTCTTGATTTTGTCAGCGGTGACGACCTGCCAGCCGGGTTCGGTCTGGAGCACGGCGAGAGTGGAGGCAGAGACTTTTTCGGCGAGAACGATCTTCATGAGTAAGTCGATGGTATCTGCTGCGCATT
>CAXSEC010000014.1:29308-30536 GCA_964236325.1 uncultured Acidobacteriaceae bacterium
TGGGCGTCGACCTTGATGCGGAAGAGCTGGTAGGGCTTCTGACGGAGGTCCTGTCCGTGGTGCATGGTGGGCTGGCGGTGGAGCTGGTTGGCGGTGACGTAGAGGTAGCCGTCGTCTGAAAGGCTCATGGTGTCGGGCCAGAGGAGGCGCGGGTCATGGGCGAGAGTCTCGGTAAGGCCAGTCCTGGGATCGAAGCGATGGATGGAATCGGTGACGGGATCGGTCATGTAGATGCGGTTGCGGGAGTCAGACTCGAGACCGTCAGAGGGCATCTTGCCGGTAGCGATGCGGACGCTGCCGGCGACCTGAGCGTCGGATTTAGACCTGTCGCGCAAGAGGTCGGTTGAGACGGCGTAAAGCTTGGTGGAGTTGATGGGGCAGTAGAAGAGCTCTCTGCCATCGGCCGAGATGGCGATGCCGTCGGCGGCGAAGTTGACGGGCTCGGCGGGGTGTCCGGGAAGGGTTTGGTAGACGGGCTGGCCTTCGGCGAACATCAGGAAGCCGGGCTCGCTGAGGACGCTGGGGTGCTGGTTGAGGCGGCGCATGCTCTTGCCGGTGGCGAGATCGACGACGATGATGGCGTTCGGGCCCTGGCTGGAGGAGTCGGTGATGTAGGCGGTGCCGCGGATACCGGAGCCGGAGGGGTCGGGCGTGCCGGCGGAGCGCTCGGCGTTGGGGTGCTTCGGATCTTTGGCGGGTGCATTGGGATTGAGGGCGGGCTTGGAGCCGACGGCGGTCATGGAATCCTGCTGGCCGGTGTCGCCCACGCGCAGATCGAAGCGTACGTCGTTGAGGTAGCAGTTACTGCCGCAGGTCTCAGGCGGAAGGAGGATGACCTTGACGACTTTGTTGCTGAGCAGGTCGATGGCGACGAGCTTGGGGCCGCCGGGGACAGTGTTCTTGAGCAGCGGGGCGCCGGTGTCAGGGCCCAGAGGATGTCGTTCGAGTCAACGACGACGGACTGGACGCTGACGAAGTGGGTCTGGTCGGCGGTTTCGTCGGTAAAAGCGTTGGGGTTGGCGAGGGTGCGGCCGGGCCAGTTGTTGATCTCGGCGTTAGGGTAGGCGACCGCCTTGCCTTTAAATATTTCGGCGACGGTGAACGGGATGTCGTCGCCCCAGCGGGCGAAGTTGACGAAGATGCGATTGGTATGCGAGACGGTGACGCCTTCGGGCATGGGGCCGGGGAAGGTGGCGACGGTTTCGAGGCGGCCGACGGGCTGGTCGGT
>CAXSEC010000014.1:30636-36699 GCA_964236325.1 uncultured Acidobacteriaceae bacterium
GCATGGGGCCGGGGAAGGTGGCGACGGTTTCGAGGCGGCCGACGGGCTGGTCGGTCGGGGCGGCCTGGGCGGGAAGAAGAGATGTGGTGAGGAGGGCGGAGACGGCCAGAAGGGAGAAGGACTGCAGGCTCATATCGGGCTTGGATGCGCCGTAGCAGGGAGATCGCGATTCGGGGTTGGCCGTGCGAAGGTTCACTGCGCGGTGTGATAGGGCGATACATGTGTACGCGACGCGCGCTTGCCTGATGGAGGAGGGAAGGGTGCGGGGTCAGGAGGCGTTCCCCAGCGGCTAAAGCCATGCCCATAAGCCACAGAACGCTCAATCAGAGTGTCTCTAGGGATGCGTCTTCAGCGTGGTGACGTACTGGTCGTCGAGTTGCTGGACGAGCTGCCGGAGCGTGGTGAGGGTGAGGGCGCAGGCGGCCGTGTCGTGGAGCAGGGAGCGGACCTCATCGGGGGAGAGCCGACTCATGTCGGTCTCCATGAAGACAGGGGTTGCGCTGAGGACCTGGCGGGTGAAGATGTCGATGGCCTGCTGGCGGACGAGATCCTGCTGGCCGTAGACGTCGGAGTAGCCCTGGACTTCGCTGTAGGGCATGTAGGCGAGGGCTCCCATGTCGCGGGAGGATCGCCAGGCGGCGTCGCTAAAGGAGGACCAGGACATGGTGAACTGCAGGCGACCGTGAAAGTCTTTGGGGTGGGCGGCGAGGGCGTGGATGGTGGTGAGGTTGGCGTGCATGCGATCGACATCTTCCTGCAGGAAGCGGAGGTCGTCGATGGCGAGGACGTGGTTTTGCTCGATCTCGTGGCGGATGTTTTCGCGGGCTTCGTGGACGATGTGGCGGTGATGAAGCCACTCGACGCCGGCCTCAAGCATGAGCGCGATAAAGAGGCCGATGGTGATGGTGGCGAGGTGGAGCAGGAAGTCGCGCCAGCCGTGGACGGGCTCGTGCGGCGGATGGACGTCGAGCAAGGGGTGCTCCTGCGGGAAATTTTGGGAAGAGACCAGGTGGCGAGGAGTGCCTTTCCCGGGTTCGCGCCTATTATGGAAGCGCGGCCGGCCAGAGGCGGGTGGTGGGGAGGCGGAAGCCGGTGACAGGGCTGTAGCCTTCGAGGATGGCGGGATTGCTAAGGGTTTCGATGGGGACGCCGGGACGCAGGATGGCGGCTTGGCCAGCGATGGGGTCAATGAGCCAGGCGAGCTGGGCACCGTTTTCGAGCCAAAGTTGCATTTTGAAATCGAGGAGACGGCGCGAGTCGCTTTGCGAACGAACTTCGATGATGAACTCCGGACAGAGCGGGGGGAAGCCGATTTGCTGGGCTGGCGTGAGGGCGTTCCAGCGAGGGAGGGAGAGCCAGGCTGCATCAGGCGAGAGGCAGGAGCCGTCTGGGAGGTTGAAGCCGGTGTTCGATCCGAAGGCTAGACCCTGTCCGTCTGTTTTGGCCCAGAGGTACAGCTCCGAGGCGATCAGAACCTCATGCGTTCCGCCGATACCTCCTACGGGGGTCATCACTGTGAGCTCTCCTGCTTTATTGCGTTCGATTTTGTAGGGCTTGTTGGTCTCGGAGAAGCGCATGAGCTCTTCGTCGGAGAGGGGCGCGGCTGGGCGTATGGAGCACGGGAGAGGAAGGCCGAAGAGGCTGAAGCGAGGCGAGGCATGGTCTGGCGCGTGGTCGACAGTGCTCATAGGCTCAGCCTTTCCCGTCTCTGTGTAGGGTGATTGTACTGAACGCCGGGGAGGGTTGGGGGAGTTCCGGTCGCAAAGGATCGCGCTGGCGCGCGACGCCCCACCCATGATGAAGAGAGCAAGGATGGGGCACCCGCCTTTGGCGTGGCCACGGTGGTGGTGGGTGCTAGGCGCCGGCGGTGGTGTGGACGGTGCGGGGGTCGAGGCTGTCGGCGGAGACGTTGTCCTTTTCGAGGCTGGCGCCGAAGTCGGGATGCTGGAGGGAGCAGCAGGCGTCAGTACGTCCGCAGAGGCAGGTGGTTTCAGCGGCTTTCGGGTGGGTGGCTTGGGCGAAGACGTGCTGGGCGGCGATGAGGCCGTCGCCGAAGCGTTTGTTGAGCTGCGGGATGGATTTGACGACGACCTGCTCGAGGGCGGCGATGAGGGCGATGGTGTCCATGTAGTCAAAGAAGCCGAGGTGGGCGATGCGGAAGATCTGCCCCTTCATCTCGCCCTGGCCGTTGGTGATGATGGCGCCGAAGCGGGATTTTAGCTCCTTTACGATTAGGCCGGAGTCGACGCCGGCGGGTGGGAGGACGGCGGTGGCGGCGGAGGATGGGGCGTCCGGCGCGAAGAGGGTGAAGCCGAGGGCGAGGACGGCGGCGCGGGTCATGGCGGCGACGGTCTCGGCGTTGTCAACGAGCTTGCGGCGGCCTTCGACGAGTGAGCCGGCGGGGTTGTCAGGCGTCGCGGCCTGGGCGGCGATCCAGGTGAGGGCGGCGTCGAGGCCGGCGATCAGCGAGACCGGCGGGGTGTAGGCGGACTCACCGTTTTTCGCGTTCTTGCGCTCCTTGCGGAGGTCGAAGTAGTAGCGCGGGTTGTAGGTGGCTTCCATGCGATCCCAGGCGCGCTCGCTGACGGCGAGGTAGGAGAGGCCGGGCGGTATCATGACGGCTTTCTGCGAGCCGCCAATGAGGACGTCGACGCCCCAGGCGTCCATGTCGAGGTGTGTCGTGCCGAGGCCGGTGATGGCGTCGACGACGAGCAGGGCTTCGGAGTTGAGGTCGCGAAGCAGTTTGGCGACGCCGGGGGTGCAGTGGCGGACGCCGGTGGAGGTCTCGGTGGCCTGCATGAAGACGACGCGGGTTTCAAGCTTCAGGCCGGCCTTGACGGCGTCGAGTGAAAACGTCTGTCCATAGGGGGCGGTGACGACGTCGACGGCGCAACCGAAGGCCTTGGCGAGGGCGGTCCAGCGTTCGCCGAATTTGCCGGCGGAGAGGACGAGGACGCGGTCGCCGGGGCAGGTGAGATTGGACATGGCGGCTTCCATGGCGCCGGTGCCGGAGGAGGAGAGCAGGACGACGTCCGAGGTGGTGCCGACGAACTCGCGGAGGCCGGCGAGGGTGCGGGTGAAGAGGGCGCGGAACTCCGGGGTGCGGTGGTGGATATCGGCGGCGGCCATGGCGAACTGCGCGGCGGGCAGAAGCGGAGTGGGGCCGGGGGTGAAGAGGCGGGTTTTGCGGATCATGAGGGTATTGTATGGCGGTAGCTGGATGATACGGGTTCAGGAAAGGTGGGCACGTTCAGAGCGTGCCACGGAACTGATCGCTGAGGGCTTCTCCTGCGGACCGGCGAGGCGTCAGCTGCCGGGCTGGAGCGCGGGTACACTTCAGGTGTCGATCGTTCCGGAGGACTAAAACTTGGAAGTGCATCCGCCTGAGCACCCAATTCATACATGGCGCGACTTCTTCATCCACATCGCAACCATCGTCGTTGGCCTTCTGATCGCGATTGGTCTGGAGCAGACGGTGGAGGCTATGCATCGGCACGGCGAGCTGAGAGAGACGCGCGAGTCGCTCCGGAACGAACTCGAGGAGAACAGGAAGTTCTACGACAATGACGTGAACTTTTATCGGGCCGTGCGCGAGGAGCTCGAACACGATCTGACATCGCTTCGGTATATCCAGCTTCATCGGGGAGCCAGGCTTGATGATCTGCCATACGCTCTGAGCTTCGCGCAACGGTATAACCCATTTTCTCAAACAGCATGGACAACGGCCGGGGTGGATGGAGGCCGTCCCTTGTTGACCCGCGCTGAGCTTGGTAGCTCGGACGAGCTGTATTGGGAGCTGGGTGAGGCGAATCGACTAAATGGCGAACTATCCGCGACCATGGTGTCGGCATCGCGGTATAGCCTGGGGCAGCCCGATGCGACCCAACTAAATCCAGAGCAGCTTGAAGCCGAGATCAATATCGTTACGAAGGCGATGGAGGACAACTTTCGGTGCGCCGCCATGTTGATTGATCTAGGAAACGATCACGCTGAGGTCGTTGGTTCCAAACACGTGACGATCGACGAGATGCTTTCCAGCTATCAGCCGCCCGAGCTGCTGAAAGCGAATCCGACTTACGCAGCGAAGCAGGCTGAGGCGCGGCGAGAGTTTCTACGCCAAGCTCCTGAAGGTTACGGCGGTCTTGAGAGGCCTGTAGCTGCCGAGAAGCGTTGATTGATCCAGGTTCGTCCAATGTCAGGAAAAACTGACTGCGGTTGGCTCATCGCGTTTTGGTGCACCCAGGTATGGGTTGCGGGTCAACAAGGCTGACGGCCGACGCGATCTATGATGGACGTTGATGAAGAGGTGTGGGCTATGGCAGTGATTGCGGAGCGGATGCAGGCGGATATTGTGGTGGCGATGAAGGCCAAGGAGGAGCATCGTCTGACGACGCTGCGGATGGTGAAGTCGGCGATGAAGAACAAGGAGATTGATAAGCGGGCGCCGCTCGAGGAGGCGGAGGAGGCGGCGGTGCTGGCGACGCTGATCAAGCAGCGGCGGGAGTCGATCGAGCAGTTTACCAAGGGTGGGCGGCCGGAACTGGCGGAGAAGGAGCGGGTGGAGATCGGGATGATCGAGGCGTATCTGCCGCAGGCGGCGACGGAGGACGAGGTGCGCACCATCGTGCTGGGAGCTCTGGAGCATTTGGCGAAGGATGCAGCCGGGGTGCGGCCGGGGCCGAAGGATATCGGGCCGGCGATGCGGGTAGTGCGGCAAAGGATTGCGGCGAGCGGGATTCGGGCGGACGGCGGGATGGTGAGCGAGATGGTGAAGGCGGAGCTGGCAAAGTAGGGATTACCAAAGAGTCTGAGCGCCAGGTGAGATTTCCCGGGCTCCCGGGTGGCCGGCAGGGAGGTTGTCGCATCCAAACCGGCTGGATGGGGATGCGAGTGGGTAAGCTCTCTCCTTCTCCGAGGCTTCCAGAAAAAATCTAAGGTTTTTCAAGAAAGAGGTGTGGGATGGGTTTACTCGATAGCATTACGTCAATGGTGAGCGGCGGCGCGGGCAACGGACAGGTCGCCGGCGGTGTAATGGACGCAATTCAACAGCATCCTGGCGGCATTGGCGGCATCCTGCAGACGCTGCAGCAGAATGGTCAGGGCGCGGCTGTGCAGCAATGGGCGAGTGGGCAGACGCAGACGGCGTCGCCGGACCAGGTGGAGCAGGGCCTGGGTGGAACGGGCATTATCGACACGGTAGCGCAGCGCACTGGCCTCTCGCCAACGATGGTGAAGGGCGCCATGGTGGTGATTCTGCCGATGGTGGTGCATCACTTTGTTTCAAGCGGTCACGTGACCGCTGACGGCCAGCAGACGGGTGTGCCCGCGCCAGCGACGGGCGGCCTGATGCAGTCCATCTTGGCGAAGTTTGCCTAAGGTTGGCGTACGCGCGAGTTGGGCTCGGCAACGTGGACCGATGGCAAGGCATAGCAATAAAGGAGAACCTGCATGGCAGATCTTGAACAACTGAAGACGAAGTACGCGTCGGTATTGGAAATGTTTACGAAGCTGGAGCCGTATGGAGCACAACTTGAGGCGGTCGACCTGGATGGGGAGAAGCTGCACATCAAGGGGACGGTGCCGAGTAAGGTTGCGGCCAACCGTATCTGGGACCTGATCAAGAAGGCGGACCCGACATTCTCGGATCTGCACCACGAGGTCGGAACCAACGGGCCGGATGAGCAGCCGGTCACCATCAAAAGCGGGGATACGCTGAGCGCTATTTGCCTGCTGTTTTACGGAAGTGCGAACAAGTATCCGCAGGTAGCGGAGGCGAATAGCGTCGACGCAAACAATATTGCGGTCGGCAAGACGATCCAGTTGCCCGTGCTTTCGTAAGTCTTTGCTTGTTGCGGAGAAGGGCGAGCCGTAATGGCTCGCCCTTGCTGCGTTGAAAGGGTCTACTCCGGAATGATTTTGACGAAGCATCCCTCGGGCAGGGTGTGGCCACCCAGGATGTGGATGACGCCATCGCGCGTGAAGCCGCGGAGCATGGCGGGAGTTTGGGGCTGAGGCGGGGACGTGCGGGGGGCTGGATCGAGGCGGGTGGGAGTGGGTGGGGCT
>CAXSEC010000015.1:0-7750 GCA_964236325.1 uncultured Acidobacteriaceae bacterium
CAGCAAGCCGCCTACTATTACGATTGGGTCGGCCAGCCCTGGAAGACTCAGGCACTAACACGCAGGATCCTTCGGCAGATGTATGGCAGCGACGCGTCAGGCTTAGCGTTCCCGGGCATGGATGACCAGGGTGCTACATCGTCCTGGTATGTAATGAGCGCGATGGGCTTCTACACAGTCGATCCATCCAGCCCGGATTACATCCTGGGTAGTCCCCTTTTTACTCAGTCCACGCTGCATTTAGCAAGTGGCAAGACCTTCGAGATCGTGGCGAAGAATAACTCTGACACCAACATGTATATCCAGTCGGCAACGCTCAACGGCAAGCCTTGGAACAAGCCCTGGTTTCGTCACGCCGATATAGCCGAGGGTGGGAGACTGGTGCTCACCATGGGGGCGGAGCCAAATTTCGCGTGGGGTAGTGATCCGGATGCGGCGCCTCCATCGATGTCCAAACCCGATTGAGTGAAACGTTGATGGCACCCCGAAGCAACTATTTGGATGACTCCGGAAACGGTACTCTGGTCGGCTGCGCTGCTGGGTACGAGTACAAACCACCGATGCTGGAGTCGCGCAGGCACTACATGAGCTCACGCTTGTAAGCTCATGTATCTTCCCCCTCAGCAAAGCCGCTGCTAAGATAATGGGCGCTGCCTCTTAGGTTGTTGGGAGCTGCTACGTGGGAAGCTCAGATCAATAGGAACGAGAAAGGCCGTCCGACGTGGACGGCCTTCCCGAGTAAAGATCGTGCTTATTTGAAGCCGCTGGGGCCAGCGTTCAGCCCTGCCGGAAAGAAGACGCCCGTCGCAGGACTTACCACAGTTGTTCCGTTTACGGCTCCTCCTCCTGTCACGATGTTGAGGACCTGAGTGGTGTTCCTTGCAAAGGCCACAACGTTCGTTGAGTCGGCATCGGTGATGCGGGTTGCAGTTACACCTGTACCTCCACCGAGTGTGACGGAGAACGTCGCAAGTCCAACATCATCCGGGTTGGAGTCGTACGGACTTGGAGTGGCACCAAGAAGCCCCGCCTGTGAAAGCGAAGCTCGCAGAGTCGAAATCAGGTTTGTGTACCCAGCGATGCCCTGTCCGGTTGGATCGACGTAGTTGATGGTTGTGCGGATCAAGCCCGCGTGGTATGCCTCGACAGCGAGAATACCAGCCGCTGTTGTCAGATTGGCTGGCGTGGTGAGAAGCGAAGCTGCTCCGTGGTACGCCGTGACTCCTACATCCTCAAAGACATAGGCGCCCACCAGGAACGCATCATCGCTTACGTATGGATTGAAGCCTGGGCCACCCGGAATGTTCGCAGCTGTTGCGAGGGTCTGGAAGGAGGTTCCGAGATTAATCGCAGGTTGTGCTACCGCAGAGCTACCAAGTGCCTGCAGCAGAAGTTGAACATGCTTGCCTTCTTCAACAGCGGTCTCGATTGCGTACGAGGCCACCTGGATCGTTGTGAATGGGACCAAGCTCCCACCCGACACCGTACCAGGGGTACCGACCGAACCCGAGAGCGTAATCAGCGGAGCTCCAGCGGCCGTCGAAGCAGCGTTTGCTTTATCAATGGTGGTGCCAAAAGCAGAGAGGTAGTAAAAGTTTGCTTCGAGGTACTCCAGGTTGAGTGCAAAGTTGAGGATATCCGCGTCCGTGTAGGACGTGGCGGCCTTCGCAGTACGTGCGTTTACGCCAAGCGCGAAAGCAGCAAGCGAGGATGCCCCGATTGAGAGCATCTTGCGCCGACTTGTGACGATTACTTCATCCACGAGCTGAGTTTCTAGATTTGCCATGAGTCTCCGTCCTTAGGGTGGCTGCCGATTAAGCGGTGGTGGTAGCGAAGATGCTGTTGGTCCCATTCGGGAAGAAACCACCGCTCTTGACGCCCACCGTGGGCGAACCGTAAACAATGTGGTGTACCTGGTTGACCGTACGGGCGAATCCCACCGCGTCGCTTGCACTTGCCGCAACGATCGCACTTGGCGTCGTCAGACTTGTTGGAAGCACGAGGCTCGTCTCTACGGACCCGGTGGTTGAGGGAGCAGCGCTGTTCCCAACCGTCAATGTTGCCCGCAGCGCCTCAACTGCGTTAGCGGCAGCGAGATACGGGTACGCAGTAGAGCCCGAGGCGATGGCACGGCCGGTGAGCGATGTTCTGACGTAGGCTGCGTGATACGCCTCAACCGCCAGAATGCCTGCTGCCGCAGTCAGATAACCAGCGGCCACTCCCGCGGGACTGATCAAGCCTGCAGCCCCGGCATAGGCGGTGACACCAACATCTTCAAAGATGAAGGCGCCTACGAGAAAGTTGTCAAAGCTCGAGAAGGGATTGAAGGAACCAGCTCCGCTGGCCACCGTGGTGATGTTAGCGGCGACAGCAAGAGGTCCAAAGAAGGACAAGTCGATGTTCGGCATGGGAACTGCCGCAGCTCCAAGCGCGCTACGAAGGAATCGAACGTGCGCCTGCTCTTCAAAGGCGATCTCATTAAGGATCTGCTGCTGCGCCGAGGTAAGACCAGGAACAGCAGCTGCGTTCCCTACTGTAACGTTACCGACGGTGGTGAACGTGGAAGCCGAGCCTGGTGTCAGATCCGAGTTTTGTAGACCCGTACCGGTTGCAGCATAGAGATAGAACTGCGCCTCGAGATACTCAAGATTAAGCGCGAAGTTTAGTACATCCGTGTCGGTAAAAGCAGCCGTAGTGGGAGCTGGAGTTGTTGTCGGGGCAGGCGTCGTTGTGGGGGCCGGGGTACTGTCATTGCACCCAGCAAGCGTCGCCGTTGCGGCAACAGCTCCGGCACCCGCAAAGAAGGCTCTTCGAGTTAAAGCTTTCTCAACAAGTTGATCGATTGTCTTCAAGACACATCTCCTGTCGTACAGATCTTTGGTACTGAAGCCGTGATCACTCTCTGAGGTGCCTTAACGAGGATCACGGTGTCGTGTTGCGGAGCGCTGCGTGAACGAAACGAGCTTGTTGCTCTTTTCACTTCTGCTGGAGGACTATCTTGCTGCTCTAGTAAGAGAAACAGTGTTCAGACCTTGGTCAATACAGGTAGAACGCTGTTCTTCAGTTGCCGGATTGGTTTAAGTCATAAGAGCTCTATGATCTGCAAACGCTCCCAAAGCCTCTGCTTCGGTTGCACAACTGTATGTACCTCAAAAGTGTTATTTCCCCGACAGGAGGCGCCCACCCAAGAGAGAAGGAGACGGAAGTGTCTAAGTGAGGGATGACCCTACCCGAAGAGGCACGAAAGCTCCCAGAAAACTCCACAAGCGCCAGGGGTGGCGCTATGCTCGGGTGGAGCAAGGTATAGCGGTACCTTGCAGCTAGCTGCGGAGGATGGGGAGATGGAACCGGCGGACGAGCTGATTTTTGTTTCGATCGCGAGCTATCGGGACCGCCAGCTCATCGCGACTGTCAATGACCTTCTGCGCAAAGCGGTAAATCCCCTGCGTCTCCGCATTTGCATCTGCTGGCAACATAGCGAAGAAGAGATGCCGTTGCCATTCGCTCTGGACCAGAGGTTTCGCATTGTCGATGTGGACTGGCGCGAAAGCCGCGGGGCGTGTTGGGCCAGAGCTCAGATCATGCAGCTCTGGGAAGGCGAGGCGTTCTTTCTTCAAATCGATTCCCATTGCCGATTCGCCACCGGTTGGGATGCCATGTTGATCCGCATGATGGAGGAGACTGGTAGTCCGAAGCCCGTGCTTAGCTCCTACGGCAATGCGTTTACGCCTGCCGAGAACGGTGTTGGTCTGACCGAACGCCTGGACGGGCGTCCCCAGTCCATCGTCATTGCCAGGTTCTCAAGCGATGGCATCCCCGAGCTCCGACCGCTGGAGATGGTCAACGTCCAGCATCGAACCTCACCGATGTCCGCGCGCTTTCTTTCGGGCGGTTTTCTGTTCGCTCCAGGGAGCTTTGTCGAAGACGTTCCTTATGATCCCGATCTCTACTTTTTGGGAGAGGAGTCTTCCATGAGCTTACGTGCGTTTACTTCAGGTTACGATCTGTTCCATCCGATTGAGCCAGTCGTTTGGCACGACTATGGCCGCGCAGGCGCCACTCGTCACTGGCAAGATCATGATGCCGTAAAGCTGTCGCAAAGCGAGCAGCGTCCAGCGTGGAATGAACTTGATCGACGAAGTAAAGAGCGGATAGCTTCGTTGTTCGTTGGTGAGAGGTCGATGTACGAAGCAGGGCAGTGCTTTGGGTTGGGCGCGGTCAGAACCGTAGAAGAGTATGAGCGGTATGCGGGCATCAACTTTCGCTTACGTCTCATCCACGATCATGCGAGACGCGGTTTAGAGCCACCGACTGTCACAGGGGAGGAAGAATGGGCCAGCCATGTTTACCCGTGGATGGTACGAGTGACCCTCACGCCTTCTCAGCTTGAGGCAGATGCTTTTTCTCAAGAGGGTTTCTGGATGGTCCTTATCGAGGATGAGTACCACCAGGAGATCTACCGTCAGGATTTCAGCCGAAAGGATCTTGAGGCGTTCACGGGTTCAGAGCCGGTTATCGCTCTTATCTGCGAGTTTCCATCCGGTCTCATCCCTGCTTTCTGGACGGTGTGGCCCTTCAGCACGGAGTCTGGCTGGGGTCAGAGAGCGACGGGCGCGCTGCCTGAACACGACTACACAATACTGCAACCTGAATCCATCGCTGATCAAGGGCAGGCCTGAGGATCTCGGTAGCGCGCTGAAGCGTGCCATGTGGGGCCAGCTACGGCAAGGTCAAGCTGCACCTCTAGTCTGGAGCAGCCTCCTATCGGGCTCTCCTGCCTAAGTCGTCGGACCACAGATGACTTGCGAAGGTCAGGGTTGCGTGGCCAGACCGCTCTACAGGCGAACCCCGGTTCGCTCCAAGAACATTGCATAACTGTCATGTAGCAGTCACAAGCCCGTCAGCAAGCGCCTGCCATACTGTCTTCGTGGGAGTAAGCAGCTCGCTAATTTGCAGCTTCCAACCTGTCGTCAGTGCGGGTGAGCGGATCGACGCTTCTTTGCTCTGCCTCATAACTCAGCGCGATCGTCTGCTCTCCCCCTGTATCTGGAACTTCAGCTTCCTTCTCAGGCAACCGGCAACAACCACAACCTGCATTCTCGAACAACCACGAGGGATCATCGATGTTCCGCAAAGTGTCTTCAAATCAGATCCGCCATCAAAGAGCGAGCAACAGTGTCCTTACGCTTGCCGGCCTGCTGGCAGCAGGACTCGGCGCAGCAGCGGTTGCGCAGTCGGTGCCGTTCCCGAGGTACACGGTGGGTGAGAACAAGGACGCGCAGAATGGCCCGAGCTACCCGCCAGCTTTGCCCGCTCCGTGGGTCGTCAGTAACGGCCAGATCATCACGCCCCTGGGTACGCCGGTCTATCTTGGCACCACGACCCGCGCCAAGGCCGTTGCGCTGAACCCGAAGGGCAATCACACCGCCGCCGTGCTGCAGATGGGCGCGCCACAGGCCGTCACAGTCTTCGACACACGATCGGGCGCCGTGCTGCAGACGTACTCAGCGGCCGCGGGAAAGGATAGTGACGGCAGCAACACTGGCATCACCTACACACCTGACGGCAAATACCTGTTGTTCAGCCAGGATGGCGGCTCCGGCACGGGCAGCTTCATCGGCATTGCCAGCGTCAGCTCGGCCGGCCTGCTCTCTGACTACGCCCACGTCAACGTTGCAATGGACGTCAACGCCGCCGGTGTTCTCACCAATGTCACCTGCTTTCCCAATAGCCCTCCAGGAACCACCGGCAGCGCGGAGATCCCCTGCGGCCAGACCGTCTCGCTTACTGGAGACGGTGTCCACACCTCCTATCCACTCGGCATCGCGGTCGCGCCCGATAACAAGGTCGCCTATGCCGTTCTGGACAACAACGACACCTTGGCGAGGATTGACCTGACCCAGTCCACGCCGGTCAGAGGTGCGGAGGTTCGAGTCGGCAACGTGCCGAACAGCGTGGTGGTCTCGCCGGATGGCAAGACGGCCTACGTCTCGAACGAGGCCGGACGGATCGCGAAGGAGAAAGATTTCCAGGGCTACTCGAACGGGACTCCCGTCGTCGCCGCATTTCCCACTGGCTCAACCGCCACCGGCACGGTGTCGGTGATTGATCTGGCTTCGTTCACACTGAAGGACACTATCTCCACCGGTCTACACCCGACCGGCATGGCCATCTGGGGCAAGCATCTGCTGGTCGCGAATACCTATAGCGACACCATCTCGGTGATCAACATGGAGACCAACCAGGTGGTGCAAACGATTGACCTTGGGCTGCCCGTCGCAATCCCCGGTCAAAAAAGTCCAGCCGATGGCGGGGAGCCGAACTCGATCGCCGTCGATCAGACCAAGAACATCGCCTACGTCGCGCTCTACCATGCCAACGCCATCGCTGTGGTAAACCTCAACGGCGGTTCGGCTCCTATCGAGGGAATGATCCCGGTTGGCTACGCGCCCAGCTCGGTCGTGCTGGATGCCGCGGAGAACTCGCTCGTAGTCGCAAACGATAAGGGCATTGGCACAACGGGCTTTGCCGTGGCGCCTCCGCCTACGAAGACAGCGGAAAACTCCTACGGAAAAGCTCATGGCGTCATCAGCTTCAACACGCACCAGGACCTGGGCACGGTCAGCATTGTTCCCATACCCACCTCCAGTGCGTTGGGCACGCTGACGCAGCAGGTATTCCAGAACAACCATTGGGATCTTGCACAGAACATCTACGCGGCCTCCGGAGGCAAGCCGGACGCCAAGCCGCTTGCCATCCCGGAGAGGATCGGCGCTCCGTCGAAGATCAAGCACGTCTTCGTCATCATCCGGGAAAATCGCACCTACGATCAGATGCTGGGCGACGTAGCCGGCGGCAACGGCGATCCCGCTCTGGCGGTCTTTGGGGATAACGCAACCTTCGGTAAGGTCTCGCCAAATGCACATGCGCTCATCCAACGATTTCCGCTGTTTGATAACTTCTACGACCCAAGCCGGCAGTCCGCTGACGGACATAACTGGATTGTCCAGGCGACGGCGCCCTACTCCGACGATATCCAGTCACCGGACTGGCTCCGCGACTATCCATCAAACGGTGGCGATGCTATCGCCTACCAGAAGGTGGGTCATCTTTGGGACGTGGCCGCCAAACAGGGTGTCACGTTCAAGAACTTCGGCGAGTACATCGAATACAACACCTTCCTGACCCCGACGGGCTCGACCAATGAGCCGCAGTGGATTGACTTCTACAACGACACCCTGGCATACGAGTCGGGCGCGGAGAAGCAGCTGTACAACTTCAACACAGTGGCGTCCCACTCGCCGCTTCCTAACCTGATCAACAACACGGTGCAGAACTATCCGCAGTTCGATCTGGGCATTCCTGACCAGTTCCGCTTCGATGTGTGGGACCAGGAGTTCAAGAAGGATGTTTCGAGCGGCTCAGTTCCACAGTTGGAGTTCATGTGGATCAGCTCGGACCACACCGGCGGGCCACCAGTCGCGCAAGCGATGCAGGCAGATAATGACCTGGCCCTTGGCCGCTTTGTTGATGCCATCAGTCACAGCTCGATCTGGAAGGAATCGGCCATCTTCATCGAGGAAGACGATGCGCAGGATGGCGTCGACCACGTAGACGGTCATCGCAGCCCGGGCTATATCATCAGTCCTTATGTCCGGCAGCAGGTGAAGAAGGATGGCGCCGGCGCCGGCGTCACCGAGGACAGCACCTTCTACACGCAGGTCAACATGACCCGCACCATCGAGCAGAT
>CAXSEC010000015.1:7850-36242 GCA_964236325.1 uncultured Acidobacteriaceae bacterium
AGACCGGCGGATAGCTCAACCGTCAAGGCTCTGCGTGCTGGCTGGATGAAGAAGAAGGCGCAGGTCTTTGCTGGAAAACAGCACATCCCTGACTCCGAAGATCCGTCCACCGTCAACCATCTCGACTGGTACGAGTCCACGAACTTTGTGGTGCCTTACCCTGGCGAGAAGAAGGTTCTCCCTGCGAGCGCCTTCAACAAGAAGGCACCCAAAGGTGACGGCGACGATGACTAATCTGTGACGAACTACATGAAGGCCCTCCTCCCGAGCACGCGGGAAGAGGGCCTTTATCTTGCTGGTCAAACCTTGCCAAGTGATCCGTTTGTATATCGGGTTAGTCCAGCGAGCTGCTCGACTGTCCGCGCTTCGGCAAGCGCATAGTGACCTGAGTTCCCACGCCAGGCGTGCTGGAGATCTCTACGTTTCCCTGATGCAGCTGCGTGATGCCCTGAACGATTGACAAGCCAAGACCGGTGCCGCCGGAGGCTCTGGATCGCGACGGATCGACACGAAAGAATCGATCAAAGACCCGCGGCAGCGCCTCGGCAGGTATGCCGACCCCGGTGTCGGAGACTTCGATCCGAACGTTCGCGGCTTCGGCACGGCTGATCATCGCCACCGTACCGCCCACCGGAGTGTGCGCAACCGCATTCGAGACCAGATTGCCGACGGCGCGCTGCATCAGTGTGCGGTCGAGATCGACGATGATCGGCTCACTCCCACCATCGCTTGTGAGAACGACTCCGGCGTCCGCGGCGGATGCCTCGTAATACTCCCGCACCTGTTCCAGCAGCTCGGCGACATCGACTGCTTCCAGCCGCAGGTGGGTTAGCGGGCTTTCGGTACGGGCCAGGAACAAGAGATTGCCAATCAGATCGGAGAGGCGCACCGTCTCTTCAAGAGACGACTCCAGTGCATCCCGGTATTCCTCGATCGTGCGAGCTCGCGCGAGCGCCACCTCTGCCTCGCCTCGGATGTTGTTCACCGGCGTCCGAAGATCATGCGCGATGTCGGCAGAGAAACGAGAGATCCGCTCAAAGGAGTCCTCCAGTCCGTCGAGCATGTTGTTGAAGGTGAGAGCCAGAGACGCCAGCTCATAGGGGTATCCCTCCGCCGCGATGCGTTCCCCAAGATGGCTCGAGGTGATGCGGCGGGCGGTGGTTGCAATCTCTTCCACCGGCCGGATGCCCTGCCGGGCGATGCGGTAGCCCACCAGCGGAAACAGCACTAGCAGGCCGGCCGAGGTGCACCAGAACCAGAGCTGGAAACGCCGCAGCAGGCCGTCCTTCTGTGAGACATCAACAGCAACCTGAATCGTGACCAGACGATTCTGCCCGCTTCCAACATGTGCCGTGGCCGCGATCACACGGAAGGACTTTCCCTGTGTGCCTGTCATCGGAAGCACCCCGCCGTGACCGTTCAACAGGCTTGAAAGCCTGGCAAGATCCAGCTGGTTCGACATCCCCGGAGTCATCAGCAGCACCTTGCCTTGTTGGTCTCTGAGGCAGATATAGAACTGCTCATATCGCCTGGCGGCAGACTCGAGTTCAACCTCCTCTCGCAGGCTGTCCGCATCTTCGGGCCGTTCCCGAAGCATGGTGCTCAAGACGTTGACCTTATCTTTGAGGAATAACTCAGTGCTTTTGTTGAGCTCCGAAACCAGCACCACATAGAGACTGAACGTGGCCAGCAAAACTAGGCCAAGCCCGGCAGAAGCATAGGCCGCTGTGAGCCGGAACGCCAGCGTTCGCCAGATCCTTGAAACGCTAGACCGAACCCTAATCGGCTTCCAGGACATAGCCTGCACCGCGAACCGTATGGATCAGCTTCGAAGCGAACGGATCATCCACCTTGCTGCGTAATCTCCTGACGCTCACGTCGACGACGTTGGTTTCGCAATCGAAGTTCATGTCCCAGACTGCCTCGGCGATGACGGTGCGGGAAAGCACTTCTCCAGCGCGCCGCGCCAGCAGAGAGAGCAGAAGAAACTCCTTCGTTGTCAGATCAAGGCGCTGGCCGGCGCGCGTCGCTCGGTGCCGAACGAGATCAATTTCAAGATCAGCCGCGCAGACCGTGTCCTGCGGCCGGGCCGGTATGCGGCGTAAGCGGGATCGAACCCGCGCCAGCAGCTCCGAGAATGCAAACGGCTTCACCAGATAGTCGTCCGCCCCAAGCTCGAAGGCGCGAACTTTTTCATGCACCGCATCGCGCGCCGTCAGGAAGAGAACCTGCGTGGTCTTGCCTGCCTGTCGCAAGCCTTGCAGTACCTGCCAGCCATCTAGGCCCGGAAGCATAATGTCCAGAATGATGAGATCGAACTCTACGTTCCTGGCGAGCTCCAAACCATCCAGGCCGTTCGCGGCCACATCGACCACGAACCCAGCTTCACTGAGCCCCTTCTTCAAGAATCTGGCTGTTTTGACTTCGTCCTCGATCACCAGAAGTCTCATAGAACCACCTCACTGCTCACTCTGCCAGTCATAAGTCGAAGTCGACCGGCAACTTCAGCGGGCTGTCGAAGATAGACGAGCGTTTGACCCTGAGCTGTGTCCATCGATCCGTCCAGATTCTGTCGCTGCACCTGAAGCTCAGCTGCGTTCGCACTCAGCGTCCACGTCTCCTTCGAGTGAAGGATGCGGCCGTCTTCATGTTCTTCAATTGCAAATACCAGGCTCTGATCCTGCCAAACCACGGACGTGTGGAACTCATCGCCGTCCGCTCCGGTGGACACAGAGACCTCGCCATCAATGCGGTACCGTTGCACCGCGTGGCGAGGTGGTCCGGAGCCGCGGAGGATGGTCGTCTCCACCACGAGGTCCGCGCCGCGCAGATCAATGCGTCGCGTGACATCGCCCGATCGTTTCGGGACGCATCGCTCACCGCTCTGCTTCCATGTCCCGGTGAACTTGGGCTGCTGCGGCGAGCCGAAACCCAGCGGCACAAGAAGAAACGCCATCAGCAACGTGAGCAACTTCTGTCTACTCATCTTCGCGCCTGACACTGTCCGCGGCCTTCCTCATCAGAACTCCAATCGCAGCGCAAACTGCATCTCGCGCGGCGTGCCCGAGCCCACGGGAGTGATGGGCGAGACGATGGCTGTGTTCAGGTTCACCGTTGTGGTGATGCTGCCGAAGCCGTTTGCCCCGACCGTGGCATTCGGTTGTCCCAGCTGCGGATGGTTGAAGACGTTGAAGAACTCTGAGCGGACCTCCACACGAGCGCGCTCTCCAAGCGGAAATGTCTTGGTGACACCGGTGTCGACCTGCCATGTGCCCGGTCCGGGGAAGAGATCCCGCGGCGCGTTGCCGAGCGTCTGCACGATGCCCGAGCTATTGGCTTGGGGGAGAGCAAAGGCAGCCGCATTGATCCAGTGGGAGACCGTCCTTCCCCCTGGGGGCGTCAGCGGCATGCCCGGAACCAGGTTGGGACGCAGCGTCCCATTGTTGCCAAACGGCGAGGTATAACTGCTCGGCAGGAGCACGTTGATCGGAAACCCGGTTCGGGCCAGCGCCGCCGTTGTCAGCTGCCAGTTGCCCGCGATGGCGCTGGCGATGCCATGGTTGAGCAGGCTCTGGCCATGGCCAAACGGAAGCTCGTAGACGGCGTTGCCATTCACTACGTGTCGAGCGTCCCATGTGCCGCTGGCCCACTCACAGGAGAGACACGTGGGGTTCTGCGGCGCGATCTCGTCGCCATCGCCGCTGCCGTTCGAGCCGTTGTCGAGCTCGTGCGTGTAGGCGTAGTTGAAGGCCACCAGCAGACCACGCGTGAACGCCCGCCGCATTGAGACGGAAAGCCCGTTGTACGAGCTTGCCCCGATGGAGCCGCGCCAGCCGATGGCCGGAGAGAAGGCTGGGTACTGCAGAACGCCCGTAGCCGGATTGATCAGGTTTACGTAATTCAGATCAAGCAGGTGTCTGCCGTTGCTCGCCAGGTACGTGACCGTGCCCACAAAGTGCGCCGGCAGCTCCTGCTGCACGGAGACATCCCACTGCTCGGTGTAGGAGTCCTTGCGGTTGCGCTGCTCGGCGTTTGGAGACAGGTTAGCTTTGGTGAAGTAGGGTGCGACCGGGTAGGTCACGTTGGTCACAGAGTAGGACGGAACCTCATTCTTTGCGGGCAGGTTCTGATCATCCAATTGGCCATCTTCGTGATACATCCCAAAGCCTGCGCGCAGGATCGGCTTGGTGTGGTCGCCCGCCGCCCAGATCACGCCGATGCGCGGATCGATGTCGCCGTAGTTCTGCTGGCCAAAGCTGGCGCCCACACCGCAGAACCCTTGAGGACCGCAGGTGGCAAAGTCAAATGGGTTTGCCTTGCCATGCGCCTCATGGAAGAGGTTGAAGACCGAGTAGCGAAGGCCAAGATTAAAGGTGAGATTGGGCGTCGCCTTCCACTCGTCCTGAGCGTAGCCGATGAAGTAGGTTTTGCGTAGATCGTTGATGGGCAGCGCACCTGTCAAAGACGCCCGCCGCACCGTGTTCGCGGCCAGCGCTTGCAGGTTGGCAAAGGTAACGACGCCGTGCTGGCCGTAGTTCTGATTCAGCTGGATCTCGCGGATCTCCACTCCGGCCTTCAAGGTTTGCTGCCCATGCAGCCAGGTCACATCGTCAATCTCGGAGAAAGAATTGCCGTAGTAGATTGTGTTGTAGTTGTAGTTCTGAGTCACAAATCCAGGTGCGGGTCCCGAGGAGATTTGCACTTCATACGCAGAGCCATTGGCGCCTAGATCGTAGGTGTTGGAGCTGGATCGATTGAACCCGAACTTTGCCTCGTTCGTGAGATAGGGGCTGAAGAGGTGCAGCAGTTCGAGTGCCCCGCCGACCGGTGTCGTTACCCGCTGCGCCAGGTCCGTCGCGGCAGCCGAGACCGGCTGCGTGTCGACCGAACGATCGTAGTTGAAGCGCAGAAAGGCGGTAGTGGCGGCCGTAAAGTGCTGATCCAGCCGCAGCATCGCCGAGTTCTCGTTCACCACCTGAGTGCAGGCACAAGTCAGCAGAGCATAGTCCGCATAGTTCGGGTCCTGCGGGTCGGTGGCCTGCGTGTAGGGGGTCACGATCGTATGCGGGCCGGGACCAGGGTAGGCATCCACGATTGCAGCCACGGGCGATGAAGCAGGGATGCTTGCCCTGAACGCCGGGCTCGGCACGACGCCGCTGGTCGGATACCCCCAGATCTGCCTGTAGGCTTCGGAATCAAAATAGAAGAAGGTCTTGTCGCGCACGATGGGTCCGCCCACCGAGCCACCGAACTGATTCAAACGAAGCGGCTGCTGCGACTCGCCGTTTGAGGCCCATCGCGGCTCGGGAGCGTCGAACACTTTGTTACGCAGAAACTCGAAGAGGCGTCCATGAAACTGGTTCGTTCCCCCAGGCGAAACCACCGCCAGCTGCGCTCCGCCCGTGGCACCTTCCTCCGCGGTCGCCAGGAGCGTGTCGACGCGGAACTCCGAGATGGCGTCCAGCGGAATGGCCAGCCGCGCCCAGGCACGCTGCGTCTGGTTAATCACGTTGGTCGCGTCCACGCCGTCGTAGGTGAAGTTGCTATCGTCGAGACCGCGGCCGGCAAAGCGGACTGAGCGCTGGTTGCTGCCGCCAGTGTCAATAGCGCCGGGAATGTAAGCCGTCAGCGCGGCCCAGTTGCGCCCATTCAATGGCAGCTCATCGGCCTGCTTCCGTTCGATCAGGCCCGTCACCGTGCTTGTATTGCGATCAAGCAGCTCCGAACTCGCTGAGACCTCCACGTGTTCCTCGCCGACCGAGACCTTCAATCCCGCATCGAGCGTGCGGGTTCTCCCAACCACTTGCTGTACATCGGCAAACGTTACCGTCTCAAAGCCGGGATGATTGAAGGTGATGGTGTACGTTCCAACCGGCAGCTCCGAGATGCCGTATCCTCCTTCCGCATCGGACACTCCTTCGCGCCGCAGCTGGGTCGAGTTCTCTACAGCCGTGACGTGTACCTGCCCCACCCGCCTGCCCGACGGGTCCGTTACCGTGCCGTTCAAGGCGCTACGGTCCACCTGTGCGGTGAGAGGGAGGGCACACGGAAACACCACGCTCGCGGAGAAAACCAGTACAGAAGGAGAGAAGAGGGAACGGAAGTTCTGCATAGAGCCTCGATGTCGGCAGGCCAGGCTGGCTCGCTCAAAGTCCATGCGAGCTTGCAAAGCTTCGCAAACCCCGATGACAATCGACCGACTTCAGAATGACAAAACCGTAATGTGGCTTGTTCTACGACGTCTTTGTTACAGTTCGTCGCTAACTAGCGGATATTCCACTTCCATTTACAGCACACGGTAAGGATCATGCGGGAGAAGAACATTTCCCTGGCAGGCATTGAGCCTGAGACCGCGAGTGAGCGCAGCCGCTCTTCCTGCTCCCACCGCGTACCCTGAATCGGCCCGACCTTACTGAACATTCACAATAAGTACGGCACGGAGCCTATAGAGTCGGTAGCAACTTAACTCTAGGAGATTCCCATGCGTATTAGCTACTTGGTGGCCGTTGTGGCCTTAGTTTCGGCTGGCGTTGCTGCGCGTGCCGATAGCTTCAACTTCAGCTTCGGTAGTTCCTCCAGCTCCTTGAGCGGCTCGGGAATCCTCACCACAGGCACTCTGGAAGCCCCGGGCGAGTATTTAATAGCAGCTGTAACCGGAACCGCTGCAACTGCCGCCAACGGTCCAGACGTAAACATCGCTTCCATACTGGCTCCCGGCACCTTTCCCACGCCCACGAATGGCGGGACCTTCCCGGCAAACGACAATGTTCTCTTCGTAACCAGCGGTCTCGGCAGCCTGGATGGCTACGGGCTCAGTTTCATCCTGAGCAACGGAGCGCAGATCAACCTCTATGACCCTCAAGGCTCCATGTACGACGCGCTGCTGGCACAGACCGGCGAGCCAAATGTCCTTGCCGATGTACCGATCACGATCACGGCGATTGCGTCGACTCCCGAGCCTTCCAGCCTGGTGCTGCTCAGCACAGGTCTACTCGGAGTCGCCGCCGCACTGAAGCGTCGTCTGGCTTAGAGCCTCTCAAACAACCGAAGAGGCATGCCAAAAAGCCCCAGGTCAAACTAAGGTCCCAGAGGAAGCCGCGGCTCTCGCGGCTTCCTCTGCAGGTTAGTGTGGCCCGTGCTGTGGCAACTGGGGCCATGCCACAGGATTCGCGGTTGCTCCACTCACTTATGATGTAGGTCTGCTACCCGTCGAGGTGGCGGTCCACGCTCGATCTACGCACTGTTGTCGGCCAACGTCCTACATTCCTCCGCTTTTATTGGCGGCACCCGAGCGGCAGTTATCACAGCGCTGGCATGGCTCGCCAGCGTCCTCGTTGAAGTACTGGCGGATGAGTTGGACGCGGCAGTCGGTGGATTCGGCATAGTGCATCATGCCGCAGAGACGATGCTTATCATCGTGCGCGCGATCGGCGTAGGTGCTGAGTAGATCGTCGAGCGCTCGCCCCGATGGCGGCTCCCTGTCAACGAGAACGAAGCCGCGGCGGCCGCGGCGGAGCATACCGGCGTCTCGCAGGAGATGCAAGATAACCTGAACTTTTTTGCAACCGACGCCGGTCTTCTCGGCAATGGCATCCACGCTCATCTCAGGTGGCTTTCTGGCGGGCGCACGTATCGCGGGTCGCGAGGGACCGACGATTTCAATCGATGTCGTCTCCGGTCCCGCTTCGGTTGGGGGCACCATCATGGATTCGAAGACGAGATTGAGCTCGGAGGTCTTGGGATAGCGGCCGCCGAGGAAGAAGCTCTGGATACGTTTGTCTTCGAGGCGATAGAGGAGGATGACGCGGCTTGGCAGACCGTCGCGACCTGCGCGACCGGCCTCCTGGTAGTAGGTCTCGAGCGAGTCGGGAAACTCGAAGTGGCAGACGAAGCGGATGTCGGGCTTATCGACGCCTAGACCGAAGGCCTTGGTGGCGATCATGACCTTGTGGTCGCCCTGCATGAAGGACCGCTGCACCTGCTCGCGCTCGCTAGCCTTCATCTTGCCGTGATAGCGACCGGCGGCGACGCCGTGTTCGGTGAGCCAGGTGCAAAGCTCGTCGGCGCTGCGGGTGCTGGCAGTGTAGAGGATGCCGCAGCCGTCTTCCTGCTCCAGCAGATCGGCGATGCAGGCGAGCTTGGCCTCGGTGTTGACAGTGCGGTGCACACTGAAGCTGAGGTTGTCACGCTCGATGCCGGCGTTGACGATTTTGGCGTCAGTGGCGCTTAGGCTCTCGATGATCTCGGCGACCATGTCGTCGGTGGCGGTCGCGGTGAGGGCGAGGACGGGCGGCATGCCCAGCGCCTTGCGGGCGTAGCCGATGTTTAGGTAGGCCGGGCGAAAGTCGTGTCCCCATTGCGAGATGCAGTGCGCCTCGTCGACGACCAGAAGCGAAATGCCGCCGGCATCATTGAGCATGGTGATGAAGTCGGCGTTCTCGAGGCGTTCGGGCGTGACGTA
Organism: uncultured Acidobacteriaceae bacterium; assembly: GCA_964236325.1. Taxonomy (GTDB): domain Bacteria; phylum Acidobacteriota; class Terriglobia; order Terriglobales; family Acidobacteriaceae; genus Edaphobacter. Next base: position 16,312 of record CAXSEC010000015.1, read on the forward strand.
GATTAGCTGCGCGAGGCTGCCCTCGATGTGGCTTGTGGCGGCTCGCTGCTCGCGGGGGGTAAGGGTGGAATCAATCTTTTCGACGGCGATGTCGGCCTGGGCAGCATGCTCCTGCTGATCCTGCATGAGGGCGAGGAGCGGACTGACGACGACTACTGGATGCGGAAGAAAGAGGGCGGGGATCTGGTAGGTGAGGCTCTTGCCGGCGCCGGTCGGCATAAGGCCGAGGACGCTGCGGCCGCTGAGAACTTCAGTCAGAACCTCACGCTGGCCAAGGCGGAAGTCGGTGATGCCGAAACGGGCTCTTGCTTCCTTGAGTACCTTGGGCCAAGGAATCGGGCTCAGACCGGGACCTTGGTGAGGCTTCTTGGCTCGCTGCCGATCAGGAGTGGCGCGGCGATCGGTGCGGCGTCCTGCTGTGCGCTTCTCTGTCTGCTTCATCTGCGAGGGTGCTTGAGAGCGCGGAGTCGCGCGTCCCTCTTCCCGACCTCGGGTCGCTTCATGCGTCATGCTGTGTGTCTCCGTCAGCGTGTGGGATGCGAAGGCCAAGCGCGCGTTTTCCACTGTTCGGCGGCTTGCTACGATCGCACGAACAGGGAGCATCGGTCGCTTTCGTTGCGGTGAATGATGCTCGCCAAATCAACCCTCCACGTTGCCCCTCGGTCCAACGAAGGTCTACACTCGCCTGCATGACCCGACGCCAATCGTTCGCCTTTGCTGCTGTCTTTCTGCTGCTGTTTATCACCGCATCCTTGCCTACTGCAAGAGCGCAGGACTGGGCCAAGGCCTCGCTTGAGAAGAGCCCGCGGCATCGCGAGTATGTGGCGATCCAGGCGGGCGGGCGCGTGGTGAACACGTTTGTGGTGTATCCGGAGGTGCGCGCAAAGGCGCCGGTGATCGTGCTGATCCACGAGATCTTCGGGCTTTCGGACTGGGCGAAGCTGATGGCGGATGAACTGGCGGCTAAGGGCTATATTGTGCTGGCGCCGGATCTGTTGTCCGGCACCGGACCGGGCATGATGAACCCGGAATCGGCCGCGGGTGGGGCGGATGCGGCGGCGCATGGCGACCACATGACGGGCATGGCGCCCGGCAGCGCGATGGGCGGGGGAACGGCACGAAGCGGGACCGACAGCTACAAGAGTATGGACGAGATTACGAAGGCAGTCTCCGGTCTGCCGCCGGCGCAGGTGATCTCCGATCTGGATGCGGTAGCCGACTACGGGGTGAAGCTGCCAAGCGCGAATGGCACACTCTTTGTGGCCGGCTTCTGCTGGGGCGGCGGCAAGACGTTTGCGTTTGCGACGCACCATAAGGCCATCGCCGCGGCGTTTGTGTTTTATGGGCCGCCACCGCCGGCTGCGGATATGGCAAACATCACTGCACCGGTCTATGGATTTTACGCCGGCAACGACGCGCGGATCGATGCGACGCTACCGGATGCGATTGCGGCCATGAAAGGTGCAGGGAAGAGCTTCGAGCCTGTTACGTATGAGGGCGCGGGGCATGGATTTATGCGCGCTGGGCAGGCTCCGGATGCGACGCCGGAGAACAGGAAGGCGTACGAGGATGGGTTGAAGCGGCTGCTGCTGCACTTGAAGGCAGGGAAGTAGGGTTTTGGCAGAAATGGAAAAGCCCCGGCGGGTGCCGGGGCTTCTCTGTGGTGGATGTGCAAAGGGCAACAGCAGATCCTACGGGGATGACACCAAGAAGGATGAGTACCTGCGGGCCGGCGTAGCGATCCGAGATGCCTTCCTTGAGGAGGAGAGGCCTCTACGCTTCGGTGTCTTCGGTGGCGAGCTTGGTAGTGGCGACGGTCCAGTTCGGGTCGCCGACCTTGAAGCGGGCGAAGCGGCGGACAGAGATGTTTTCGCCGAGCTTGGCAACTTTGGTCGCGATGAGCTGCGCGATGGTCTGCGACTGCTCCTTAATGAAGGGCTGCTCCAGTAGGCAGACCTCTTCGTAGAACTTGCTCATCTTGCCCTCGAGGATCTTTTCAACGACGGCGGGCGGCTTGCCGGTGGCAGCGGCCTGCGAGCGATAGATGTCCTTCTCGCGATCCATGTCCTCGGGCGTGACATCTTCCTTGCGGACATAGCGCGGATCGCTGGCGGCGATGTGCATGGCTACGTCGCGCAGCAGTCCCTGGAAGTCCTCAGTGCGGGCAACGAAGTCTGACTCACAGTTGAGCTCGATCAGCACGCCGATCTTGCCGCCGGCGTGGATGTAGGTGCCGACCGCGCCTTCGTTGGTGGTGCGGGTGGCCTTCTTGGCGGCCGAGGCCATGCCGCGCTTGCGCAGGACGACAAAGGCCTCTTCCATGTTGCCCTTAGTCTCCTGCAGGGCCTTCAGGCAGTCGCCCATGGGCGCTCCCGACTTTTCGCGCAGTTCTTTGACCAGCTTCGCGTCGACCTTCGATGTCTCGGTTGCAGTACTCATACTGTTTTCTATCCTTCGTGTGTTGCGTTGCGGTGAAGTGGGCCGGCGCTGACTCACTGACAGGTGTGACGGATCAAGCAGAAGAGCGTGGCACCGGCCGCTTAGCTGCGGCTCCGGCCTCCACGCTCTCAGGAAGTGCTCTGATTCGTGTGACCGGCCTAGGCGCCCGACTCGGCGGAGACGGCTTCGGGTTCATCGACGGTCGCCGCGGCGGGTGCCTTCTTGATGTTGCCACCAAGCACCGCAGCGAGATCAACAGTATCGTCATCCTCAACCGAGGCCTCGGCGGTTCCGGCAGACTCCGCGACGGGCTCGGCTGGGGCAGCAGCTTCCTGCTCTTCACCCAGGAAGTGCGACTCGACCGGCACCTGCTGGACGTCGGCATACTCCTGCGAGAAGGCCTTGTCCGAGACCATCTGCACACCTTCAGCGGCTGAGTCGGCGATTTTCGTGGTGAAGAGTCGAATGGCGCGCAGAGCGTCATCGTTACCGGGAATCACGTAGTCGACGACTGTGGGATCGCAGTTGGTGTCGACCACGGCAACCACAGGGATGCCCAGTTTGCGGGCCTCGGCTACGGCGATGGCTTCGTTATTCGAGTCGATGACGAACAGCGCGTCGGGAAGACGCTTCATGCCCTTGATACCCGAGAGGTTGGTGGACAGGCCCTTGCGCTCACGCTCGAGCTTAATGACTTCCTTTTTGGTAAGCAGATCGTAGCGGCCGTCAGTCGACATGTCGTCGAGCTCCTGCAGGCGCTTGACTGACTTCTGCACGGTGACCCAGTTGGTGAGCAGACCACCCAGCCAGCGGCTGTTGATGTAGGGCATGCCGGCGCGGTTTGCCTCTTCGGCAACGGCATCCTGTGCCTGGCGCTTGGTGCCAACGAAGAGGATGAGCTTGCCCGAGGAGGTGAGATCGGTGACGAACTTGGACGCATCTTTGAACATCTTGAGCGTCTTCTGCAGGTCGATGATGTAGATCCCATTGCGCTCGCCGAAGATGTACTCCTTCATCTTTGGGTTCCAGCGCTTGGTCTGGTGGCCGAAGTGCACGCCAGCTTCGAGTAGTTCCTTCATGGTGATGCTTGCCAAGGTGTAGCTCCTTCAGAGCATCCGCGGCGATGCGTCTAGTGCCGGGATTGAATGCCTGCCGCATGCCGAAGGGCAGCGCAGGAAATTAGATTCCTGACCGCGAGCGTCAACCTCGCGGGTGATGCGACGGCCAGACCTGTACGTCCTGGTCTGGCCGAGATACTTTAACCTGGAACAAACAACAGCCGAGGAATTTGCTGAAGAGCTCGCTTATCGCTTCGAGAACTGGAAGCGTGCGCGTGCGCCCTTCTGGCCGTACTTCTTGCGCTCCTTACCACGTGAGTCACGCGTGGTAAGGCCTTCGCTCTTGAGAGCCTTGCGCAGCTCGGGGTTGAACTCCATCAGCGCGCGAGCAATGCCGAGCTTGACGGCATCCGCCTGGCCCATGACGCCACCGCCACGCACCGTGGTGATGACGTCGAAGGTCTCGCCGATGTCCTGTATGCCGAGCGACCGCTTGGCTGCAACGCGCTGCTGCGGCGTGACGAAGTAGGTGTCCACGTCCTTCTTGTTGACCGTAAAGTTGCCGCTGCCAGGGCGCAGAAAAACGCGGGCGATGCTCGATTTGCGACGACCGGTGCCGTAGTACTGAATAAGATCCGCCATGCTGCTCCTTGAACCTTCAAAACTTATCGGACTCCCAAGTCAGGAGCGCCGGACAAAACTCGATTACGCGACGACTTCCATTGCCTGCGGCTGCTGCGCGATGTGCGGATGATCGCCACCCTTGTAAACCTTCAGCTTGGTTGCCATCTGACGGCCCAGCTTGGTCTTCGGCAGCATGCCCTTGACGGCCTGCTCCACGATCGCCTCCGGCCGGCGCGCAAGCAGCTTGATGAAGGACTCTTCACGCAGACCGCCGGGGAAGCCGGTGTAGCGGCGATAGAGCTTCTGCTCGGACTTGAGGCCGGTAAGAACAATCTTCTCGGCGTTCACGATGACGACGTGGTCGCCCATATCGATATAGGGCGTGTACAGCGGGTTCAGCTTGCCGGCGAGAACGCTGGCGGCGTGGGTCGCCAGACGCCCCAGGGTTTTGCCGCTGGCGTCGAGCACGAACCACTTACGCTGAATATCTTTGCCGCTCGGGATGGTGGTAGACATGTGTCTGCTGCTCCAATGGTTCCTTGAACTTGAACTGCAAGCTGGTGCGTGCCACCGGCCGAGCTTCGCCACAAAAGAGCACGCCCGGAAGCGCTATAGCTTCGCACAAGAGCCTTGATGCTGGATCTGTGACGTGGGTGCTTCGGAGATGGCCGACCTGCTGGCGGTCTCACGTGGATCCACAACTATGTCTCTTCCGCCCAAACCTGCTGCCGTACAGGTCCGTTCTGACTGACACGCGGGCGCGAGACTGCGCGAACTCCTATCGTAACGGAGGAGTTTTTGCCGAGTCAAGCACGGAGTGAAGCGGAGGCGAGCGGAGGGTCCGTAAGGAGCCGCCGATGCAGGGCGCGACGTTGACTGGCACGATCTCCCGAACGTCGGCGACTCAGCCGCTAGCGGGTTGCAACCTGGTCCAGATCGAGCACAAAGAGCTTGCCGTCGTCGAAGAGGTGGCGCCGGGTTTGAGCCAGCTCTTCGTATTGATGGTGGGCGTCGAGCTGAAGCGCGTTCTCGCTGTGGATCCACTGCGTCGCATGTGGGTCCCGCATGGTGTAGGCGGCGGCCTCATCGTTCAGCTCCACGCCGTCGTGGTAGGAGTAGGCGAGATAGCGGATGCCGCGAGCTCTGAGATAGGCCGCCAGAGTCTCGCCTGATTGCCGTGCCGGCCAGCCCGGCGGCAGGCTGGCGCCGCCAGGAACGTCTGCCATGTAGATGCGGTGCTGCTGGTAGTCAAGCAGAAAGGCATACGCGAGGGTTTCGAGGACGGTGCCGTCGCGCGGAATGGCGGTTTGAAGCGCGGCGTACTCCGACCGGACCTCGGGCGAGGTGATGCGAAAGTCGGTCAGGCTGGCGCGAAACGCGCGCAGGTACCAGCCGTACTCGTAGGTGAAGGTGTTCAGGCCAACCGAGAGCGCGACGAGCACGATAAAGGCGGCGCTGGCGTACTCGGCGAGCCGCCATCGGCGGGATGGCAGGGCGGTGGCGGCGGAGGCGTTGGCGCGGCTGGCGAAGACCGCATACGTCAGCAGGATTGCCGGCAGGATGCAGGGGTAGTTGTAGCGGCGCACGGAGTCGCCGCCGGTGGCCACACCGACCAGGATGGACGCAGCGGCGGCAGCGATGGCGAGAAGCATGGCGCTGCGACTAGCGGCATCGCGGCGGCCCCAGATCCAGATGGCGAGCGCGATCGCAACCATCGGTGCATTGAAGGGCAGCACCTTTTTCATCACGATGCGCAGATCGTAGTTGCCGGGCGGCGGATAGAGCTTGTAGCGACTGTAGTGGAAGCCCTGGCCGAGCGACGGATAGAACCAGGTGGCGGAGGCCTGATGGTTGGCGATCATCCAGGGCGCCATGACGAGCAGGCAGCCGAGACCTGCTACGGCGAGCGCCTGGACGCCCGCGACCAGACCGCGACGACGCGCCTCCAGCATGGCGAAGGCCAGGAAGAAGAGCACCCCATGAACGATGTAGGTGGACTTGATAGTGCCGATGCCGCCAGCGGTCATGCCCAGCAGCAACGCCTGCAGCCATGGCCTTCTGGCGAGCGGACCCGAGTCAGCAGCAATCGACACCATGCCGAGAAACAGGGCTGCGGGCAGGATGACAAACGTGAGGTTGAACTGCAGCTGCGGCATGATCAGAACCAGCGCTGCGAGGGCTGCGGTCTGGGTGCGGGTAAGCGAAAACTGGCGGGCCAGTTGAAAGGCAAGCAGCGCGGTCAGCAGCAGGCCGACGGCGCGATCGGCCATCTGGACGTCTTCGACGGGCAGCGCGGAGAGCACCAGGACCTCAAGGAAGTTGTTGCCGCCCAGGCTGGACATGATGCGCCGCTCGCTGAAGGGATCGGCGGCGAAGTGGTGGGTTGCCAGCATCTTGACTGGCGAGGCGAGATAGAAGTTGTAGTCGTCGGAGATCTGGTAGTAGGGCGTGTGGACCGAGGCCCCGAGGCGCAAGGCAAACATGAGCGCGAAAATCGTGAACAGCGACTTTGCCGCCCAGCTGCTCTGTGAAGCCTGGGCGATGGGGCCGGTGCCGGCGGCCTCTGCCGGGCCACGGTCGAACCAACCCAAGGCACCGGCCAGCAGGCCGAGCGCCAGAAAGCCATAGAGGACTGGAGCCGCAATGAGGCCGCGCAGGTTTAACAGGCCACCCAGCAGCAGCGCCAGGCCAAAGCCCGCGGTTGCAGCCGTGGCAAACGAGGCGCGACGGAGCCCGGTCAGTCGAAGCAGCAGACTGCCGAAGCCTGCAATGCTCAGCAGCAGCAGCACCGACCAGAGGATGGCGCCGACGAAGTGCGACAGCGACAGCAGAGTGATGGCCGGCAGCAGCGGCATGGGGATGCTGTCAGGAATCAAGGCAGGCGCTCCTTGGCTTGTCGTCGGTCTTGAGCTTGTCGTCTGTCCTGGCTTTGTTGCTCAGGCGTTTGTTGTCGTTCCTGGAGCCCGGGCTGGTGCGGTCGAACGCTGAGGGCAAGCGTGCTGAGAAAGAAGCTGAAGAGCATGGTCTCGACACCGAGCGCCATGGCGGTCGCGGCCGGAATGACCAGCCGTGCGGTCTGGCTGAGCTCGAGTTCGCCGAAGGCCTGCCGCTTCCAGGTGACGACAGAGTAGATCGCAAGGGCAAGCCCGATCAGCAACAGCAGCAGACCGCCGACCAGACCGCGTTCGGTCGAGATGCTCTCCGAGAGATCCTTTGAGCGGCGACTGATTGGGTAGAGATTTTCCTGCACCGCGTAGGCTCGCGAGAGCTGCGAAAACATGAGGCCCTGGAAGCCGATCAGTAGACCAAATCCGCAGTAGATCAGGGTGTCGATATCAAAGTGCAACTGGCCGATGGTGAGGGGGCCGGCCTCAATGAATCCGCCGAGCACCAGCGCGACCAGCATGATGGCGATGCCGGGAAAGAGGAAGAGCCAGTTCGGACTCAGCAGCAGCATAAAGCGGAGATGCCGCCAGCCATCGCGCCAGGGCCGCAGATGGGGCGGGCGGCTGCGGCCGTCCGGCGAGAGGGTTGTCGGGACTTCGGCCAGCCGCATGTGCATCTGCGTCGCTTTGATCACCATCTCCGAGGCAAACTCCATGCCGGTGGTGCGCAGATCCATGCGCAGGAAAGCGGCTTTCGAAAAGCCGCGAATGCCGCAGTGGAAGTCGCCGAGGGAGGAACGAAAGAGCAGCTTGCCGATACCTGACAGCACCGGGTTGCCGATGTAGCGATTCTTCCACGGCATGGCACCGGGCTTGATCTGGCCGGCGAAGCGATTGCCCATCACCAGGTCGTTGCCTTCTCGCAACTTGGCTACGAAGGCTCCAAGGTTCGAGAAGTCGTAGCTGTCATCGGAGTCGCCCATGATGAGGTATCGGCCGCGAGCCGCCATGCAGGCCGCGTAGAGCGCCGCGCCGTAGCCGCGGGTGGGCACGTCGATGACGCGCGCGCCATGTTCGAGAGCGATGGCCTGCGAGCCATCGGTCGAGCCGTTGTCGCCGAGAACGATTTCGCCTGCGATCCCGGAGGTCTCAAGGAAGTGCTGCGCCTTGTCGAGGCAGACCGCAAGGGTCTCCGCTTCGTTCAGACACGGCATCACGATGGTTAGCTCAACGCTGGTAGTGATCACGTTCCTGGTGGACCCACCTTCCATGCGGGCGCGCGCCGTGCACGAGATGCAGGCAACGCGCGTACACGCCGCCAGAGTATCACTCCGGTACCGTCGTCTGGCTGCAACTCTTGGTGCTGGTACAGGTTGGCGAACACCTTTAAGCCAGCTCTCAACTTGTGGAAAGACTATGAGCCGTCTCCGCCTTACCCGCGCGAACGCCCTGCAGGGACAACCACAGCAGCCAGCCATAGCCGGAGAGCAGCAAAAGCTGGAGCAGGAGATATGCATAGAAGTTTGATCCGCGTGCGACCAGGCCCTGGTGCATCTCGCCTGACCCGATGGAGCCGAGGACTGTGGCCCAGAAGCTATGTTCAAAGACCGCGATGACGGAGAAGGTTTCGAAGATCCAGAGCGCCCGCCGGTCGCGATCGGCGAGCAGCAGGCAGAGCGGAAACAGCACGATCATCAGGTAGGGCGGCCACGACTTCTTGGCGAAGAGCTCAAGGACCAGAGTGACTGCCGGCAGAGCAAACAGAACGATGCGCGCTCGCTCCTCAAGCCGCCGGCCGCGCGCCGCCAGGGCTGTCGCGACCGAGACCAGCGCCAGCATCAGCAGCATGACGCCGTCGAGAAGTTTGCCGGGAAGATCGATCCCGAGCACGCTCTCAACTAGAAATGGCAGATCGCCGGCCTGCTTCACCGCGGATTCTATGCGAATTGGTGTGAGCAGCGGCAGACCAATCGCGAACCAGATTCCTTCGCCTAACAGGAGCGCAAGCAGGAAGCCGAGGCTCCACCACCATCGCCTGAGGCCAGCCAGCCAAAAGACCGGGGCATAAAAGAGCGCGATCAGCTTCAGAAGACCAATGCCGATGCCGGCGGCAAAGCCGGATAGGGGGTCACGCGAGCGCAGCATGGCCCAGACACCGACACCGAGAAGCAGCGCCAGCAGCACGTTATCGTGACCGTCCAGAGTTACAAATTGCAGGCTGAGTGGATTGAGGACATAGAGCAGGCCGGCCAGCCGCACCCGCGGGTCAGAGAACAGTCTGCGAGCGAGCGAAAGAAACAGGCGCAGGGTGACGGTCTCAATCAGGATCGCGAAAAGAATGAGCGCGAGCGGAGAGTTCCAGAGGCGCAGCAGGATCGAGTCCATGTAAGGGTGAAGCGGACCATAGCTTGAGGGAAAGTCGCGATACGGCATCAATCCCGCAAGAACGGAGCGTGCCTCGGGCAGGTAGAACACTGGCACATCGCCACGTGCAGGGATGCGCAGCAGAAGGAAGACCAGCGTAAACAGGGCCAGCCGGCTGGACGCAAGGGCTGTCACCAAAAGACGATCGAAGCGGGCGACGGGACCGGTGTACAGGCGGGCAATCCGGCTCACGGCCAGGCTGGCACCACCCGCCACCACACCCAGTGCTGCTCTTGACGCAAGGACCTGAAGGCCTGTCATACCCTGAACTTTCTCAAGCGTGCAATGCCCTCCGTCTCGGTGATTATACGAAGCTGGATAGCGAGTTTTTTGTTGCGGCTTGGGCCAGTGTCAAAGAACGACATGGGGCCTAATGTTCCAGCTGATTGGCGCTGGGTTGCTGACCGAGCTTGGAGATCAGGCTCTTGGGCAGAGGCCTCCGCAGCCGACGAACAGGCGGTCGATATCGGTTCGCGGGATCGAGTCGATACAGGATGAGCAGGTTGCGATCGGGATCGTCGAGCGCAGCAAAGGCGGCAACGCGCTCCAGATGGAAGAGCGGGGTGAGCGCGTCCATCTTGTCGTCATCGACCTGATTCCAGCTGACGTACCAGCCGGGCCGGTAGAGGGCGACGCGGTCTTCGAGTTCGAGGGTGCCGAAGTCGTCGCAGATGGAGGGAAGGCCGGTCATCAGCGAGAGATCGGAGCCGCTGATCGACAGCAGCAGGTTGCTGTGGGTTGTGTTGGCCATGACGATGTGCTGGATGTTGTGCGCCGCCGCGAGAAAGGTGTACTCCGGCGAGCGGACGTAGGTGATGGTCGAGCGCGCATCGCGTACCGCGACAACCAGTAGCGCCACCGCAACTCCGCCGGCGATCATGCGGTAGCCGCTCGACCATGCGACGTCGAGTGCAAGTGTCACCAGCATCGTCAACGGGATGGCGATCACCAGGTAGTACCGCGGCTGAAGATTGTTGTGGTATGCGAGAAAGGCCGTGTATCCGAGAGCCCATAGCAGCAGTGAGACGGCGGAGGGATTGCTGCGCAGCCGCGGCCAAAGCGCGGTGGCAAGCAGGGCGAGCAGAACAAACGGAGAGACGAGCGGGCCGATCCACAGGCCGTCGTGCAGGGTATTGCGAAGCACCTCAGACGCAGTGGCGGCGGTAATGCCAGTGTAGGCGTTTGCGCTGAAGAGATAGCGATAGTCATCCAGATAGTGCGGCCGAACCAGCAGCCCGAAGTAGAGCAGCCACAGAGCTCCGCCGAGCAGCGCCGCAAGGCCGCCAGATCGAAGCAGCAGGCGGGCGCGAAAGCCGCAGCGGGCCGCAACCATCCAGCCAATCGCCGGCAGAAGGAAGATGCCGGTTGTCTTGGTGAGCAAAAGGACGGGCAACAAGAGCCCCAGCGTGAGCGGGGGCAGAACGCGTCGCCACCGGCTGGCAGCATAGGGAGCAAACGCGGAGGCGGTCAGCAGACAAAGCAGCGTCATCAGGATCAGCAGCGGTTCGAGAATCGCCATGCGCATAAAGGCGTAGCAAAACGGACTGGCGGCCAGCAGAAGAACAGCCCCCGCCGGAGCGACCGCGGCCACGCGACGGCCGGGCACAGCGCGGCGCAGGAAGAGGTACGCGCACAACAGGATCAGGCCGAAGACGGCTACCGTCAAGGCCCGTGCTGGAACCAGGCCGACGCCGGTGACGCGAAAGAGCAGGCCTTCAAGGATGGGCCATACCGGTAAGGCCGCGGCTGGATTGAAGTCGCCGCGAACGTACCAATGGCCGAGGTTGAAGTGCCGGATGGCTGCGTCGCCATACCATCCCTCGTCCGTGTACTTGGCCCAATCCATCCACGGAGAATGGTTAGGGAAATCAGCAGCGAGGTGGAGAAAATGCAGGGCGAAGAGGATTGCCGCGGCTAGCAGAAGCCCGAGGTTCAGCAGACGCGCTGGCGTACCTATGACAGTCCCGCCGGTGCTTGGCTCGCGAAGAACGCGTTCGGTCTGAGGGCGCTCAGGCGACACGTGAAGTGAGGATAGGGACTTGAGTGGAGGCAACGTTAGAGGGTCAGGATCTGGCGATATTGTACGATAACGCAAGCGTTTCGAGCCCAAGGCAGGGCGTCGCGCGGACCCCGAGGCACAGACGTTCTGGCTATGAAAGACGACAGCCCACGCACCCTACGACATCTCGTACTCCTCTTCCTGTCTCTTCTGGTTTTCTCGACCGCGTTCCTGGGCTATTGGGAGTACCGGAGAGAGGCCGCTCAGTTTCCCGCGGAGTTTAGCGCGCTGCTGCAAGGCAGAGGGCATGCTCCTGAGCAGTATCGGGTAGGCGTGTTGCAGACGGCAACGGAGATCGACCGATTGCTGCACACGACGCTGCCTCATGGGCTTGCCTTTATCGATCTGATCGCATCAGCAGGCACGGCGTTGGTTCTCTTTCGCTGCCTGCAAGGCATGGCGGTGTACGTCGCTGCATCCCAGGCCGAACGGGCATTTGCCGGTGCAATGTTTATCGTGCTGCTGCAGTTTTACTTCGGCTGGGCCATATGGTTTCAGCGACCGGAGACGTTTACAACGGCCTTGGCGATGTCGCTGCTGCTGTGGCTCTTGACGCCGGATCGACGAAATGGGCGACGCGGGATCCTGATTACGGTGTTGGCGACCCTGTTGGTTGTCGTGCTGCAGGCGATGATTCGCGCGGATATTGTCGTAACCCTCGAGGCAGGAGTGATCCTACTCTGCTTGGTGAAGCGGTCAGATGGGCTGGCTCTGCCGCGAGGACGACAGCTTGTGTTGAGTCTACTGGCGTTGCTGCTGGCCGGCGGAACTCAGCTTTACATGATGCGAGTGGTGTACCCGCATGCGACCTATGGCGGCGTAGCCGTCTTTCAGCTGTTGATGAACCTGCGCAACCCCGCCGGACTAGCACCGTTCCTGTTGTTTATGACGCCGAGCTTCCTCTTGCTCTGGCTGTTGCGCGGGGATCGATCCGGCCTCGACGAGCCGTCTCTAGCGATGCTCCCGGGAGCCGCGCTGTTTTGTGGACTGTGGGCGACGGTCGGTCGTGTGGATGAGGTGCGGATCGTACTTCCGTACACAGTGGCACTGGCGCCGCTGCTAGCGACAGTGCTGATGCGCGCAGTGCTCGGAACGGCGATGCCGACATCGTCGAACGGCCGGGTCGAACACGCCCGTCACTCGTAGGAAAGGGCGTCGATTGGGTCTTTGCGAGCCGCCTTTACCGCGGGATAGAGTGCGCCCAGCATGGCGCCGAAGAAGGCGATGGCGATGGCCGAGCCAACCCAGTGCGGGGTCACAGCGAAGTCAAGAGTCGGAAAGCGAGCTCGAAAGAACGCCCGCAGACCGTACGTTGCAAGGATGCCGAGAGTGATCCCGAGCACAGCTAGCAGGCCACTCTCCCGGAGTACTACGGAGACGATGTAGGTCTTCGATGCGCCGAGAGACTTCAACACGCCGATCTCCCGTGTTCGCTCCATCACCGCCGTGTACATCGACTGAAAGATCACCAGGAAGCCAATGACAGTCGCGATGCCGATGACGACGCGCAGGCCGATGTTGAATCCCGGAAAGCGATCCGGTGTGAGTCCGGAGAGCAGCTCCTCGATCGTTTGAACGTCATACTGCTGCATGCCGGGAGTGGCATGGATCTCCTGCTTGACCAGCTGTTCGTTCCGCACGTCATCGAGCTTGAGATAGAACACGCTTGCCTTGCCTTCGGTGCCATTGATCTGCCCCATGGTCGTGATCGGGATGAACTTGCGTCCACCCTTGCCGTGCTCGACAATGCCGCAGATGCGGAACGGATGATTCAGCACTGGGATGGTGTCACCCACGCTGTAGCCCTTTCCGGAATGCGCAAAGAAGTCGTCGACGATGACTTCGGCCGCATCCGGCGCGGAGAAGGCGCGGCCCGCGAGGAAGACGAACGGCCGTAACGCGTTGTAGGTCGCGAAGTCGATGCCGTAGATATTTTCTACCGCGCTGCCGGCGGTAAGCTGCACGTTGACGGGCGCTACGACTACGACATGGTTGAGTGGCCGCAGCACCTCTACCGCCCGGATTGGCGCCGCCGCCCCGGAGACGCCAAGCAGATTAGAGGCGGTGCCCGGCTTCGCGATCATGTCCATGCCGATCCCCGTCTGCCGCGTCCGGGTTCCATTCAGCATGCCGAGCATGATGGCGGCGATTGACAGGATCATAACCACTTCAATCGCGACGGCCAGGGCGCTGATCAGCGAGCGCAAGGGGCGGTGTACAAGATTGCCAACAACCAGACGATTCATCGTCTCCTCAGTCTATGGGAGAAGGTCTGGGTTGCGCGCCTGACTGGGCGAGTTCAGCTAACTTCGCCACGTAGCCGGCGCGCGCGCTCCTGGGAGCGATCAAGGGACATCGCCGCGGCCATACTCCTGCGGTCAGCCACCGTGTCCTGCGGCGGGCCAATGAAGAGTGCGCCGAGGATCGGCATGACATACCCAGTAAGGACTGCTGTAAACACGATGGCGAAGCCTAGAAACCACATGGCGTAGATGACTCCGCCCAGCATCCCTTCTGCGGCGCCGTGAGCGAAGTACGTGATCACAAGCAGCCCCCACGGCGACTGTCGCACGTCACCGCAAAGCGAGTCGAACAGCACAAACATCGCAATCCACAGCAGCGGCGCCACTACCAGGATTCCCGTCCATTTACCTAGATGGTAGCCTTCACCAGCCGGAGAGAACGAGATTCCAGTGTAGAAGTCCTCCTCGCCGATGGGAACGCCGGCTTCGTGCGCATAGATATTCCCCCAGAGATACACAGGCTTGCCGGGCCAGAAGAGATGTGGAACGAGATTCTCAACGTCGGTCCAGAGCGGAAAATAGCCCTCGACACCCTGGCGCTCGGTGGCGTCGTGCAGCAGATCGTCGATCGAGATCATTTGCAACCTGCCAAGTATGCCTTGCGACTTGTTAAAGTAGCCGCCGGGCTCGCTTGCGTTTTGCGCCTGTTCGGCCTCAAACTTTTGCCGCACGTCGGATAGATTGGAAAGAAGCCGGATTGTCACACCAAGGCTCGGACCGAGGCCAGCCTGCATCTGAGTTCGGCCATATTGTGAGTACGGCACCATGTAATAGGCGAGGAAGAGTCCGGTTAGTACCAAGCCGACAAGCTGGGCGAAGTTCAGGCGCAGGCGTTGTGCCGCTGCCGGCAGAGCCCAGCAGACGAGGGGGACGAAGAATCCTTCCTTGGAGAAGCCGAACAGGCCGCCGAGAATGATTAAGGTGAGTGATCCTAGGATCACCGGCGTGTTGATGCTCCTGCGTCCGCCTGAAGAGCGTATGGAGTGGGTCACGCCAAGGATGATCGCCAGCTCACAGAAGCGGTTGATCTGGAAGAGCGCGCTAACCACGCTTCCTGAACCGCGATCGACGGTCCTGGTTGCGACTGAAAGAACAATGCCTACGACAAGGCATCCTACAGTCGCTCGAGAGAGGGTGGCATCGTTGACCAGGCTTCCTAGCAGGGGGCGTCGACGCGTGAAGCGGCGGGCGGCAATCGCTGACAGTAACAGCATGACGCTGGTGGCGACGTAGACCGTGATCGTCAGATGAGGTCGAAGGAGATTGCTATCGCCGGGTTCACCGACAAAGACCTTGACCGTTATGCCAAGGATGACCGCGAGAACCGAGTAGAAAAAGATATACCCGCCCGAGACACGGGTGAGGCCGCCGGCGACATTAAACGCGAGGGTCGAGATAACGATGAACAGGAAGGAACACGCGCTGAAGTAGAGCGAGGTATGTTCGACCTGCTGCAACAGAAATAGGGCGGCAGCGTAGACAAACGCGTACGACATGGGAATGCGTTCTGGAAGCGAGAGGCGCATGCGCTACTCCACCGATCCCACAGCGTCGTTGCGCAGAGGCTTAGTTCCGTCGTATGGGTGTGTCGGCGCCTGGTAGACGTGACTTGATCGCAGCAGGCGATTTCGCAGGCGCAGCGACGGCTGCTCCACCACCCGGTAGGAGATCTCCGCGACTGCGACGATCGCGATCCAGTTGAGCGGAAAGCGGCCGAGCCAGGCTGCACTCGGCCACGCAGCACTGGTAAAGACGCTGCCGTTTAGGTGGTGCAGAAACAGCGTCTGCCACAGGTAAATGCTGTACGAGAGCACGCCGATGTGCGTGATGACCGGAGCGTTCAGCGCCCTGCCGAGAAGGCTGTCGGCGTTGCGCACCGTCCACAGCAGAAAGAACGCGAGCAGCAGACCGGTATAGGTCTCACCGAACGGGAAGTTCCAATAGTTTTGGAAGCGCATTTCGAGGTAACTGCCGATCGCAAGACCCACCACCGGCAGCCACCAGACACGCGTCACGGCACGGTAGACGCGCTCGAAGCGGGCAGTTCCCTCGAGCAGCGCCGCGCCGCAGCCAAACATCAAGGCATCCGCGTGCATATGGAAGCCGGCACTGTCATGCAGCAGCGCCTCATGGGTTCGGAAGCTGAGGATGCGAACCAGCGGCGAGAGCACAATGGCCGCCACGGCGATCGCTGCCGCACGGTCGATCCCTCGTCTCCCCTGCAGACGAAGACACAGAATCAGGATCACTGGCCAGATCAGGTAGAACTGCTCTTCCACGCTCAGCGACCAGAAGTGCTCGATGGCCCAGCAGGTGGAGCCGATCGCATAGTTATGAAAGAAAAACAGCGCGCTGACGATGTCCCACCTCGTCAGCGCCAGCCGACCCGCGGCACTGAGCAGCGCGATAACGCCGACATATAGATAGAGCGGCGGAAGGATGCGAAAGGCGCGCTTGAGATAGAAGCCCGACATGCTGATCGCGCCGCGCGTCTGCCGTTCATGCAGCAGCAGGCGCGTGATCAGGTAGCCGCTGATGACAAAAAAGATGTAAACGCCGAGCGAGCCGTTGAACACAACCGACCAGAGCAAGCCTGGCGGATGCTCCGGATGCTCCGCGCCGTAGCGCTGCACCGTATGCAAACCCATCACCAGAACGATCGAGAGCGCACGAAGACCGTCCAGGCTGGGGATGCGGCGAAGGGAAGCGGCGCGGGCCGGCGTTGCGTCTGAACTCATGGGGTACGAGCGAGGTTCCGCTGCCGTGATTGTACCCGTCGCGGGCTTTGACTCCATGCCCCAAGCGGGCTATGCTCCGGACAACCGCGGAGAGCGGGCGTCGCGATTTGTTCCCCAATGCAGGCCGTGTGGAGTCAATGAAGAGCTTCTCGGACGATCTTCGGCGGGAGCGTGAGCGGCAGGGGGTCTCGCTTGAGACCATCAGCCAGATCACCAAGGTCTCCTATCGTCACCTGCAGGAGCTGGAGGCAGGTGACTTCGGCAGCTTGCCCGGCGGCGTCTTTCGCAAAGGAATCCTTCGCGGCTATCTCTCCGCATTGCATCTCGAACCGGCGTCCTGGATCGCCCGCTTTGAGCTTTGCCTCGCCGATCTCGACAGGCCGGCTGAAAGCCCTGAGACCGTCGCCCGGTTCGCCGAAAACATCAGCCGGAACCGGCCAGAGATGCCATTGCCTGACTCCAATCGATGGCCGGGCGTCGTTGCCATGTTGCTCGTGCTTTTGGTCTTTGGCTGGTGTGTCTGGCGCTTTGCGCTGCGTGGCCACGTCGTGCTCACCCGCTTGCCAGCGACTTTACCCGCACACGCGGCACTGCTCCTCCCGGTTGCTCCCGGCAGCAGATCCGCTTGATGCGCCAAGTTGCCGTTCGCTCACGGAGTCAGACAGATTGCTGAGCGCCTTTGCCCAGGCTAAGCCGATCCGCGTAAACTATTGCTCAATCGATCTAGCGCTGGCTTGCCATCTGAAACTTAGTAGATGGAAGTCGTTTTGAAGCTATCCGCAGCACCCTGGAGGAAGTTCTTTGGCTACACGCGACCGTTTTCTTTTTACTAGTGAGTCCGTCACTGAGGGCCATCCCGACAAGATCGCCGACCAGATCTCCGATGCCATCCTCGATGCCTGCCTTGAGCAGGACCCGCTCAGCCGCGTCGCCTGTGAGACTCTGACCTGCACCGGCCTGGTCGTCATCGCCGGAGAGATCACCACCAAGGCCTACGTCGACTTCCAGGGTCTGGTGCGTTCCACCGTTGCCGCGATCGGCTATACCCATTCGGACTACGGCTTTGACTCGAACACCTGCGCCGTCATCTCGACCATCAACAAGCAATCACCAGATATCGCGCAGGGTGTCGATACCGGCGGCGCCGGCGATCAGGGCATGATGTTCGGCTATGCGACTAATGAGACGCCGGAGCTGATGCCGCTACCGATCTCGCTTGCCCACCGCCTGTCGGAGAAGCTCTCCGAGGTTCGCAAGTCCGGTCTGATGCCCTACCTCCGGCCAGATGGCAAGAGTCAGGTTACGGTTGAGTACGCCGAGGTCGGCAAGCCCTCACGCATCGACGCCGTTGTTATCTCCACTCAGCACGACGAAGACGTCACCAACGAGAACCTGCGCGCCGAGATCGAGAAGAACGTCATCCGCGCTGTGATACCGGCTGAACTGCTAGACGCAAACACCAAGTTCCACATCAACCCCACGGGTCGCTTTGTCATTGGCGGACCCATGGGCGACTCCGGTCTGACCGGCCGCAAGATCATCGTCGATACCTACGGCGGCATGGGTCGGCATGGCGGCGGCGCCTTCTCCGGCAAGGACGCAACCAAGGTCGATCGATCGGCGGCCTACATGGCGCGCTACATCGCCAAGAACATCGTCGCCGCCGGCCTGGCTGAGCGCGTCGAAGTCCAGCTGGCGTATGCGATCGGCGTGGCCGAGCCGGTCTCGGTCCTGGTCGACACCTTCGGTACCGGCACCATCGACCCTAAGCAACTCGAAGATCTGGTGCGTGCCAACTTCCAGCTCACCCCTAAGGGCATCATCGAAAGTCTGAACCTGCGCCGGCCCATCTTCAAGCAGACTGCTGCCTACGGTCATTTCGGCCGGGCCGGCAAGGATTTCACTTGGGAGGCGACCGACAAGGCCGCCGCCCTGAAGTCCGGCGCCGCGAAGGTAGAGCCCGCGGGCGCAACGCGCTAGACAGAATTAGAGAGACCACCACGAGCGGCAGCCTCCCAGGGGCTGCCGCTCGTCTCGTCTCTGCGACCCATTAGAATCGCGCTGAGTCTCTCGTGACGATCCCCCTCTCAGCCTCGCGTCTGCGCCGTCTGTGCACGGTCTACATCGGCTTTGTGGCGCTCGTCACCCTCACCTTTGCCGTCATCAATGCTCGCGTCGCTCATCCCTGGATCGTTGGCGAGTGGCTCATCAACTACAGCGGCGGCTTCCTCCGTCGCGGTCTGCTGGGCGAGTGTCTACTGCTGGTGCATCGTCTCACCCAGCTGCCCCTGACTGGTCTAACTGCCAGCCTGCAAATCGGCCTTTACAGTGCGTTCTACGCCAGCCTTATCCCGCTGCTGCGCGGCGTGCGCTGGAGCCTTCCGCTGCTCGCGCTTCTGCTTTCGCCCGCCACCCTTGCCTTCACGGTGCTCGACCCGCCAACCTCAGTCCGCAAAGAGATTTTGCTCTTCCTGGCGCTCTCTCTGCTCGTCAACCTGGTGGTCTCGCGACGGACTCCGGCCTGGCAGATTTCGCTCGCTATCGCGATTGTCTCGCCGATGCTCGTTCTTACGCACGAGGCTCTGCTGGCCTTCCTGCCATACCTCTTTTTGCCCTTGTTGCTGGCTACCCCGCGACCGCGAGATGCCATTCGCTTTGCCCTGCCACCCATCCTCTTCGCCGCACTCGCATTTGCCGCGGCCGTCACCCATCCCGGCGGCGGCAGGGAAGCAGCCGCCATCTGCGCCTCGGTCGGCGGCCACCTCGATCACCAGCCGGCCGGCATCTGCAGCGGAGCCATAGCCTATCTCAGGTTCACCCCGGCCGCGGCCCGCGCCGAGACACTCCGCGCCATCCACTTCTATAGCTACCGCACGCGCTATCCGTTGCCAACGCTGCTCACGTGTCTGCCCATCGCCTGGCGTCTGCTCGACCGCGTGCGGCACCCCGGCAACCAGCGTGCAGGTCGCCTTCTGCTCACGCTCACTGCCCTCTCCGTCGTTGCGTCCCTGCCGCTCTTCGTCATCGCTCGCGACTGGGGCCGCTGGATGGAGATCCACGCCACCTGCCTGCTGCTGCTCTTTCTTCTGCTTGATCGCCCACACCACTCTGAGGATCCCGACCTCTCTACTGCCGCGGAACTTTCTGTCTTGTCAGGTTCGACCGTGTCCCGCCCGGACGCGGCGCTTTCTCTCGCGCCCGTCAGCCTCGTCGGCCTTGTGCTCTACGCCACCTGCTGGACGCTGCCGTCAGTGGGCATCTTTCCCGGGCGCTTCGGCTATCTCGATCTGGCGCGATACCTCGCCACCTACCACAGCAAGCCGCATCTCACGACCACCGCCCCGCGCCTTCTCTCCGCCGCTCTGACGGCATCTGCGGGGGCATGCAACCGAACTGACCTT
>CAXSEC010000016.1:0-16528 GCA_964236325.1 uncultured Acidobacteriaceae bacterium
ATTTCGCTCTTAACCACGGAGCGAAGCGACGCGAATCACCTTTCCCCACCCCGTCATCCCGACCGAAGCGCACCGAGTGGAGGCACCCGCTTCCCACCACCCCTGAAGCCGTCATCTCGACCGAGCAACGCGAGCGGAGAGACCCCCGTATTTAGCCTCCGCCGCCGCCGCAGCCCGCGGTGCCCCATCCATCGCAGTCCTATCGCGATGGGTGGGACGTAAATCACTCGCCCGCCCGCATCTTGCCGTTGCCCTTGCCGTTGCCGTTGCCGTCGCCCTTGCCCTTGCCCTTGCCCTTGCTCTTGCTCTTGCTCTTGCTCTTGCTCTTGCTCTTGCTCTTGCTCTTGCTCTTGCCTTTGTTGCTTGTCATCCCGTAGGGATCCGCTTCTCTACCGCAAAACAAAGCCCCACCCCAACAACGCAATCTTTCGTTGTCATTCCGAGCGCAGCGAGGAACCCCCGCATCTGCCTCTCACCGCGGAGCGCAGCGACGCAACCCACACGTAAACTAAACCCAATGCTCTCGCAGCTCTACGCCAACTGGATGCTCCGCTGGGAGACCGCCCTCACCACCCGCGACACCAACCGCATCGTCCGCCCCCTCGAATACGGCTTCGACTGGCTCAGCACCAAGCCGCCCCGGGACCCCACCGACAACCTCGCCACCATGGTCGCCCTCAACCAGGAGATCCTCGAAAACTCCGCCGACTTCTTCAACTACGAAACGCCGAAAGACTTCCGCCTCGAATCCCGCCACCCCCAGCTCTTCCCCACCAACGTCCGCCCCGAGACCCTCGCCCAGGACGCTGAACTCCAGCACCTCGCCGAAATAGGCGAGCTCGAGCCCGCCGAGTTCCTCCGCTTCACCTCCCCCATCACCACCCCGCACCCGGAAAACGATCAGGTCAACGCCCGCTGGTACCCCACCCACCCCTCCAACCAGCGCGGCCGCCCCAAACAGGCCATCATCGTCATGCCCCAG
This sequence comes from uncultured Acidobacteriaceae bacterium, assembly GCA_964236325.1. GTDB lineage: Bacteria > Acidobacteriota > Terriglobia > Terriglobales > Acidobacteriaceae > Edaphobacter. Next base: position 983 of record CAXSEC010000016.1, read on the forward strand.
TGGAACGCCGACGCCTTCTCCCACAACGCCGTCTGTTCCATGGTTAACAGCTTCGGCATCTCCGCCCTCCGCCTGTCGAAGCCCTACCACGACGTCCGCCGCCCCGCCGAACTCGAGCGCTCCGACTTCGCCGTCTCCTCCAACCTCGGCCGCACCATCGCCGCCTGCCGCCAGGCCGTCGTCGACATCCGCTCCTGCCTCGATTGGCTCACCCAGCAGGGCTACACCCAGTTCGGCGTCCTCGGCACCTCCCTCGGCTCCTGCTACGCCTTCATCGCCGCCGCCCACGACCCCCGCCTCGAGGTCTGCTGCTTCAACCACGCCTCCCGCCAGTTCGGCGACGTAGTCTGGACCGGCCAGTCCACCCGCCACATCCGCGCCGCCGTCAAAGCCGCCGGCCTCACCCAATCAGACCTCCGCGACTGCCTCGCCTGCGTCTCCCCCGCCCACTACATGCAGGCCTTCGCCACCATCTCGCCCCGCCGCCAGACCTGCGTCATCCACGCCACCTGGGACCTCACCTTCCTCGAAGAGTTCTCGCAACAGGTCCTCGCCGACCTCCGCCGCCTCAACGTCCCCCACACCGCCCGAACCCTCCCCTGCGGCCACTACACCACCGGCGAGTTCCCCTACAAATACCTCGACGGCTTCTACATGGGCCACTTCCTCCACCAGGCCTTCAAAACCCTCCGTCGTCCCACCTAAGCCCAAACCCCGCACCTCTACCTAAGCCAAACCTCGCATCCCCTCAGGAAGCCGTCATCTCGACCGAAGGCCGCAGCGAGGAACCCCCGCATTCGCTCCCGCTCACACCATCGGTGCCCCATTCATCGCGGCTCTATCGCGATGGGTGGGACGTAAGTCGCTCGCCGCCGTAAGGACCCGCTCTTCACTGCAAACCTACGCGGAGCGCCACACCGCCATCGGTGCCCATCCATCGCGGCTCTATCGCGATGGGTGGGCCGTGATCCCCCCGCCTCTCACCGCAAAACCAGCAGCAACCACCAACTACCGCCCCACATAACTCACCGTTACCGGCGTCACCACCTCCGCCGGCTTGCCCCGCAGCAAAAACGGCCGATACCGCCGCCACGACACCGCCGCCATCGCCGAACTGATCAACTTCGGCGGTCCCTCCACCACATCCGTCCGACGCACCGTCCCATCCTTCGCGATAAACGCATTCAGCACCACGCGCCCCTGCCCACCCTGCGCATTCTGCGGCAACACCGGCCGCCGCGCAGACACCAGATGCTTCTCCATCACCTCCGCCGGCACAAACAGAAACTTGCCATCCTTCCGCCCCCGAACCGCCTCCACCGGCGCACCGTCCCGCCGCTCTTTCGTCGCAGCGTCTTTCGTCACCGGCCCCTTCGCCACCACACCCCGCGGCCTCTCCGCCTTTAGAGGCACCGCATCCGCCCCAACCCCCGCCGTCTCCTTCTCCGCAGCCCCACCGCCCGCCCGAGCCACACCGGCACCCCCGCTCTCCTTCTCCGCCGGCAGCGAAGCCGATCGGACCGAAGCCGCCGGCACCAAAGCCGATCGGACTGAAGCTACCGGCACCGAAGCCGACTGCACCGAAGTCGATCCCACCGAAGCCGCTCGCACCGACCCATAGATTCCCACCATCGCCAGCCCCAGCCCCGCCGCTACCGCCCCCAGCCGCACCTTCTCGCCCCGCAAAGCACTCCATTGCAAAGCACTCCGCTGCAACCCACTCCATCGCAGCGCACTCCTGTCCAATCCCGGCCCACTCGCATTCTCCGCTACCGCCGTCGCCGGCTCAGTCACCGGCAGCATCGTCACCACCCGTTCTTCAAGCGGCCACGTCGCCGCGCGCTCCCGCTCCGCCTCCATCAACCGCTGCTCGATCAACCGCTGCTCCATCAACTGCTGCTCCATCAAATGCTGTTCCATCGCCGCCCGCGCTGCGTCCGCCTGCTCCATCGCCACCCGCGCCGCCTCCGCCTGATCCACCTCCGCCCGATCCATCGCCACCCGATCCACCTCCGCCCGATCCGCAGCCGCCCGATCTATCTCTGCGCGTTCCATCGCGGCCCCACTCAGCTCATTCCAGCTCAAAGCATCCCGATCCACAGCCTCCCGACCGTCAGCCACCCACTCCACCGCCTCCCCATCCATCGCGACCCCGCCGTCGCCCTGCTCCTCAGCCGCCATCCAACCCATCCGCGCCTCGTCCCCCGACCACCCGGCAGGCTCCTCCCACACCGCGACCGACCCGGCCCCACTCTCCGACCCCGCCATCGCTCCAGCAGCCATCTCCGCCATCGCCGGATCCATCCCCGGCATCTCGCCCGCAGGCATCGCCGTCATCCGCAAACCCGCCTCCATCATCCCTCGCCGAGGTTCCAGCTCGCGCATCCTCCGCGTCACATCCCCCAGCTGCAGCCGAAGCTCCTCAATCGCCAGCTCTAGAAAAACCCGATCCTCCCCCGTACCCGTGCCCGCACGCTCACCCGAGCCTGTACCGGTGCCCATACCAAAGCCCGTGCCTGTCCCATTCCCCGAGCCCTCAACCACCTGCGCCGCCCGCTCCACCCCGTTCGTCTCCGCCCACGTCCCCACCCCGGCCAGCATCATGCGCATCAGCCCGACCGTGCGGCTCACCCCCGCCGCACTCGCCCGCCCGTCCACCAGCTCCTCGCCGCCGCTCGCCAGCGCCACCACCGTCAGCATCTCGTCAGCCGAAATCTCGCCCCGCTCCAGATCGCGTATATTCCGCAGCAGCGCCGGCAGATCCAGCCGCAGCGCCCGGCTCTCCTCCAGCTTCACCGCCAGCTCCACAAAGTTCTCCGCCGCCCCGCACGCCACCCCGTGGAACAAAAACAGCCGCCGCAGATCGATCACATACCGCCCAAACCGGTTCCCGATCTCCCGTGCATCGCAAAACACATCCATACCGGTCCGCTCCCCTGTCACACCCGCCCATTGCCGCCAAGGCAGTGCTATCCTACCCCGACCCCCCGGCCGATTCCACCGATTTCCCCCAAGGGATACCTCCCCCGTAACGATCCCCCATGCCCATCGGCTTACACTCGCCTGCCCCAGGAGGCCGTCTCTCGCCGCTCTTGCCTTTGCAATTTTTGGTTGTCATTCCGAGGCGCAGCCGAGGAACCCCCGCATTCCGCCTCTAACCACGGAGCGAAGCGACGCAGGCTTTCACCTCGCACAACCTCGACCCTCCGGGTGGGAGGTAAGTCCCTCGCCTACTCCGAACCAGCTCGCCTAACCCTAAGAGCCGTCATCTCGACCAAAGACGCAGCTGCAAGCGAAGACCTCCGCACTTCGTCCTGCCTTCGTCCCGCCCACTACGCCCTCACCAGCATAAAATCAGTCCATGCCCATCGACCTCAACGCGACCCTCGCCACCGCCGATCCGGAGATCGCCGCGCAGATCCAGAACGAAGTCCTCCGCCAGCACGAAGGCCTCGAAATGATCGCGTCTGAAAACTTCGTCTCCCGCGCCGTGCTCGAGGCCGCCGGCACCGTCTTCACCAATAAATACGCCGAAGGCTACCCCGGCAAGCGCTACTACGGCGGCTGCGAGTTCGCCGACGTCGTCGAGAACCTCGCCCGCGATCGCGCAAAACAGCTCTTCTCGGCCGAGCACGCCAACGTGCAGCCCCACTCCGGCTCGCAGGCCAACGCCGCCGTCTTCATGACCCTGCTCACCCCAGGCGACACCATCCTCGGCCTCGATCTCGCCCACGGCGGCCACCTCACCCACGGCCACAAACTCAACTTTTCGGGCAAGCTCTACCGCGTCTGCGGCTACCAGGTCCGCCAGGACACCGAGACCCTCGACTACGACCAGATCGAAGACATCGCCACCCGCGAGAAGCCCAAGGTCATCATCGGCGGCGGCAGCGCCTACTCGCGCCACTTCGACTTCCCCCGCATGCGTCAGATCGCCGACAAGGTGGAAGCCAAACTCGTCGTCGACATGGCCCACTTCGCCGGCCTCGTTGCCGGCGGCGCGCATCCCTCGCCCGTCCCGCACGCCCACGTCACCACCACCACCACCCACAAGACCCTCCGCGGCCCCCGCTCGGGCTTAATACTCTGCGAATCTCAATTCGCAGCCGGCATCGACCGCAGCGTCTTCCCCGGCCAGCAGGGTGGCCCCCTCATGCACGTCATCGCCGCCAAGGCCGTCGCCTTCCGCGAGGCCCTCCAGCCAGACTTCAGCGTCTACGCCCACCAGGTCGTCGCCAACGCCCGAGCCCTCGCCGCCGCCATCGCCGAAAAAGGCTTCCGCATCGTCTCCGGCGGCACCGATACCCACCTCCTGCTCGTCGACGTCTTCGAAAAAGGCATCCTCGGCTCCGAAGCCGAACACGCCCTCGGCGAAGCCGGCATCACCGTCAACAAAAACGCTATCCCTTACGACACCAACCCGCCCCTCAAACCCTCCGGCATCCGCCTCGGCACCCCCGCCCTCACCACCCGCGGCATGCGCGAGCCCGAAATGCAGCAGATCGCCACCTGGGTCGCCGAAGCCCTCACCCACCGCAACGACCCCACCCACCTCACCCGCATCAAGGCTCAGGTCCTCGACCTCGCCAACCGCTTCCCCCTCTACAACTTCCTCCGCGCATAACCCGCCAGCCATCGCCACCGCCGCTTCTTGGTTGTCATCCTGAGCGAAGCGGAAGGATCCCCGCATTTCGCCTTTCACGACGGAGCGAAGCGACGTACACCATCCCTCAAACGTCGCCTTGCCACACCCGCCAGCATTCGCCTACCCTCCCTGCATGCGGGACCACCACTACGCTGTGTACATCCTCGCCAGCACCTACAAACATCTCTACATCGGCGTCACCGGCAACCTCGAACACCGCATAGTCACCCACAAAAGCGCGAGCAACCCCGCCTCCTTCACGGCCCGCTACCGCATCGACCGCCTCGTCCACATCCAGCGCTTCGGAGACATCAGGAATGCCATAGCCCAGGAAAAAGAGCTGAAGACCTGGACCCGCCAAAAGAAAATAGCCCTCATTGTCGCTAATAATCCCACCTGGCGCGACCTGAGCCTGGACTGGGGCACCCTCATCTCCCCACCGTAATCCGCAGTTCTTGGTTGTCATCCTGAGCTATCTTTTTGTTTGTCATCCTGAGCGAAGCGGAAGGATCCCCGCATTTCGCCTCTAACCACGGAGCGAAGCGACGCGCCCCAACCGTAATCATCCCGCTCACACTCCCGTGCTCCCACCAACCCCAAGACCCGAACCATCACCCTCCCCCCAGTGATACGCTTACGGCGAATCAAGGAGCTTCCTTGGCATCTCAGGTCCTGAGCTGGCTCATCGCCATCCCTCTCCTCGGCGTCGCCACTGGCGCCCGCGCCATGACGCCCATCTGCGTCGTCTGCTGGTTCGCCTGGCTTCGCCTGCTTCCCGTTCAGCACACCTGGGCCTTCTGGACCGCCAATCTCATCTCCGTCATCGTCTTCACCCTCCTTGCCCTCGGCGAGTTCGTCTGCGACAAGCTCCCCAGGACCCCCTCCCGCCTCTCTCCCGGCGCCCTCATCCCCCGTCTCGTCTTCGGTGGCCTCGTCGGCGCCATCATGGCCACCGGTCTCGCGGGCTCGATCGGCATCGGCGCCGTGCTCGGAATCGTTGGCGCAGTCATCGGTGCCTTCGGCGGCTACCACGTCCGTCACTACCTCGTCGGCAGTAAGAAGTGCCGCGACTGGCCGGTCGCCCTCCTCGAAGACTTCTGCGTGGTGCTGATTACCGTCTTCGCCCTCCGCCTCGCCACCGCCTGAAGCGCAACCTGCGCCAAACATCGGAGCACCCGCGCGAAAACGGTACAATTGCGGGGGTAACCTGCACGAAGAATCCCCCCTATGACCTGGTTTAAGCGCGAAGATCATCAGATCGTCACCGACGAACAAAAAACAGTCCGAACCGAAGGCCTCTGGATCCGCTGTGAGAGCTGCCGGCAGCCCATCTTCAAAGCCGATCTCCTTCAAAATCAATATGTTTGCCCCAAGTGTGAGCACCACTTCCGCATCGACGCGCGCACCCGCATCGCCTATCTGCTCGACCCCGGCTACAAGCTCGTCGACCTGGACCTGAAATCCACCGATCCCCTTGATTTCGTTGACCTTAAGCCCTACAAGCGGCGCCTCGCGGAAGCTCAGAAGAAGATCGGACTCAACGACGCCATCGTCAACGCCACCGGCACCTTGGATGGCCAACCCGTCATCGTCAGCGCCATGGAATATGGCTTTATCGGCGGCTCGATGGGCGCCGTGGTTGGTGAAACCATCGCAAGAGCTGTAGATAGAGCACTTAGCACCCGCCACCCCCTGCTCATCGTCTCCGCCTCGGGCGGCGCCCGCATGATGGAAGGCATCGCCTCCCTCATGCAGCTAGCCAAAATCTCCGCCGCCCTCGGCCGCCTCGACGACGCAAAAGTCCCCTACATCTCCCTCATGACAGACCCCACCACCGGCGGCGTCACGGCCAGCTTCGCCATGCTTGGCGACCTCAATATCGCTGAGCCGAAAGCACTTATCGGCTTTGCCGGGCCTCGCGTCATCGAGCAGACCATCCGCCAGAAGCTCCCCGAAGGCTTCCAGCGGTCCGAGTTCCTCCTTGAACACGGCTTCCTCGACGCCATCGTCGCCAGAAAAGATCTCAAGACCTACCTGGCACGAACCTTCGCCTGGATGCAGCCGAAGTAGCTCAAGCAGGCTCGCATGGAAGCCTTCCGCCCATCTCGCACAGCACTCCGCGTCGCTCTGCGCCGCGCCGCGCACCAGATCTACGACGCGAAGCCGCTGGTGCTGGACGATCCGTTCGCCGTCCCTCTGCTTAGCCGCACCTACCACCAAGAGCTGCAGCGAACCCCGCGGCAGTCCGACCGTCCCCACTCCCGATCGCTCCGGGCCTGGCTTGTCGCGCGCAGCCGGTACGCGGAAGACTCACTGGCCCTCAGCGTGGCCGCCGGGGTCACGCAGTACGTGCTGCTGGGCGCGGGTTTGGACACCTTCGCCCTGCGCAATCCGCACCCGCATCTGCGCGTGTTTGAAGTGGATCATCCTGCTACCCAGGCCTGGAAGCGAGACCTGCTTCGCGAGAGCAGCTTCACGCTTCCTGCCACGGCCCGGCTGGTGCCGGTCGACTTCGAGCGCGATTGCCTGATCACGGCATTGACCGAGAGCGGCTTCAATCCACAAGAGAAAACCTTCTTCGCCTGGCTTGGCGTGGTGCCGTATCTCACGCTGGAATCATTTCGCGCCACGCTCGGCGTGATTGAAGCCCTGCCTTCCGGAAGCGGGCTGGTCGCAGACTATGGTCAGCCGCGAGAGGTTCTGCCGCCTGTGGAGCAGCTGGCTCATGACTCACTTGCATCGCGAGTACAGCTAGCCGGCGAGCCCTTCCAGCTCTTCTTCACCCCCGCCGCGATGGCCCGCGAACTCGCCCGCTTTCCCCTGGTTGAGGACCTGGGAAGCGTGGAGTTGAATGAGCGCTACTTCCGCGGCAGACACGATGGTCTACAGCTGCTGGGAACAGCCGCGCGGCTGGTTTGGGCGACGCTGTAGCCCCAGCAGCGCCCTTTGCTACTCTCGGCGGATTAGAGGTGTGAGAAAAGCCGCGGCCTACCTGCCCGCCTGCTTGTCGGCGTCAGTCGGGGCTACCGCGTTGGGATAGATGTTCGGGATTGGCGTGGTGAGCCGCTTTTCGTCCTCGGGGTGCGGGAACGGTTTACGCGGCATCATTGCCTCTCGCTCCGAGGTGTTATAGAGGAAGATGGCCTCGACCACGGCAGCCTGCTCCAGATCCTCGGCGTGCAGGCGGTCGTAGGTGTCCATGTCGGAATGGTGGGTGCGGGTGTCGTAGTCCATCGGGTCCTGGATGAACTGAAAGCCGGGCAGACCGACAGCGTCGAACGACAGGTGATCCGTTCCGCCGGTATCGCGAGTGGTGATGGTGGACACGCCAAGATCATTCAGCGGAGCGATCCACTGAGCGAAGATAGGCGCGATGGCAAAGTTGCCCTGAGTGTAAACGCCGCGAACCTTCCCCGTGCCGTTGTCCAGGTTATAGTAGGCGTCGAGCGTCTCCCACTCCTTGGTCGTAGTGAGCGAGCCCTTGCCCGCAAGGTAGCTCGGTGTTCCTGCCGGATCGGGAACGGACGGTTTGGCGAACGTGCCGAAGTGCTGTTTCACATAGCCGAGCGAGCCGAAGAGACCCTCCTCCTCGCCAGACCACAGCGCGATGCGGATCGTGCGGCGCGGCTTCACGCCGAGGGTCTTGAGGATGCGCATCGCCTCCATGGCGACGATCGAGCCTGCGCCGTTGTCTGTCGCGCCGGTGCCGGAGATCCAGCTGTCAAGATGGCCGCCAACCATGACGACCTCATTCTTCAGCTTCGGATCGGTCCCAGGGATCTCCGCGACGGTATCGAAGCCATGTTCATGATCGCCGGTGAACTTGGTCTCGATGTTGAGCTCTAGCTGCACAGGAACATGATTCTCGAGCAGCCGCGCCAGCCGGTTGTAGTGCTCGATCATCATGACGGCGTTGGGGATGGTGACGGCGTTGGCCTTGATCTGTGCGTCGGCCATGAGATTGGCACCGTTGTCGTCGAAGATGATGCCCGTTCCGCCGCCCTCGCCGCCGTCGCGGGAGGGAGTAAGGATGGCCTGCACCCCTTCCGACGACATCATGCTGAGGGCCGATTTGCGCAGGGCAATCCGCTGCGCCCGCTGGGCGAGGCGCTGCTGCAGGGTCAAGGTGGGCCCGCTATGGTCAGAGGGAGTGGCGGATTCGGCAGTCTCCATCTCCTTCAGCTCATCGCTGGTGTAGCGGTGAAACAGTGGCGAGGTGATGTCCGGCGTCGGGCGCGAGGCGCCAAACAGCACGATCTTGCCGCCAAGTTTGCCCTTGTACCTAGCGAGCTCGTCGACGGTAGTAGCGTTCACCAGGATGACGTCGCCGGTCACAGGCCCTTTGGTCGCGGGAGACCACGGCGCGGCCTGCGCCCAGAGTGGCTCAGGATCAGGCGAGACCAGGCGCACCCAGGTATTGATCTGCTGCCAGCCCATGCCGAACTCGCCCCAGTCTTCAAGGTGCGCATTTTCCAGGCCGATGGCTGTCAGCGTATCGCGCGTCCAGGCGTTGGCCCTGGCCATGTTCGGCGAACCGGTCAGGCGAGGCCCAATGCCATCCGCCAGCGCTCCGGCGAACTGCATGACGTGCGAGTGGCGCAGACCCTCTTCCCGGATGCGCGCGTACATGCTGAGATCCAGCGTCTCCGTGGCCGGTTGCGGGCCATAGAAGGAGGGCTCAACGATCTTCTTATCGGCGGCAAGTGCAGACTGCTGCAGCGGAAGACAGAGGCAGGAGAGGATGGCGATGGAGCTGCGACGCAGAAAGGTGTGGGTGTGGAGCATGGATGGGCGAGACCTCCAAGGTGAGTCAACAATAATTTTCCAAGACAAGTAGGGCAGGATGCGGTTCTTGGGCACGCAACACGAAATGCAGTTCAGATCCAGACGATTATCGACGCATAATCTGGCGGCGCGTCCAGGAGTTCACAAGATAAGCGAGCGACACACCGCCAACAAGTAGACCGGCGGGCAGGCCGAACCGGCGGTAGGTCAGATTGTAATTAAGGTGATGGCCAGCAGAGTTGAGGACGAGAAAGGTGAGGATTGCCAGGAAGGTCACCGCGAAAAACGCGGCGAAGCCGGCGGCAGTCCCCATCAGCAGGCAGGTAAACCAGCCAAGTTCGCCGATCGGAATGCCCACAAAGGTGTCGCCGGGCGGCCTTGTGGGGGAACGAGAGACGCGTGTGCGAGGATCTGGGTTCACTGGAAGTAGAATACTGCCTTATGGCTGACAGCGTCCCAACGAGCCTCGTGCTGCCGGACCAGGTGGCGCGGGAGGCGGTGCCCCGACGATCGCCGAATGGCATTGCGTTTGCCTCCTTCGGCGATACCCGCATCGATACGAAGGACCTCGAACGCCTGGTCCAGGCAGTGCCGGACACGATCGCCAGGGCGCTCGAGCGATCCGCGTACTTCTTCGTTCCGCTGGCCATTCGCCAGGCGGCGCTGGGGTCTGGGTCCGGCTCGGGCGCCTCAAAGACAGAGGACGACACCACACTGGTGGCGCCGCTCTACACCTCAGAGCTGAGTGAACAGGCAACCTGCCACCGCAACGTCCTTCTTGGCGATATGGACGCGGTCTTCATCTCGGCGCGGCTGCTGTCAGACCGGTTTGCGCTTTCGTTCGAGTTCTTTATCAATGTCGGCCACGGCTTTGTCGACGCCTCGGGAGTGCCGGAGACGTTCTCCGAGCTTGTCTGGGCGCAGGCAGCCGCGGATGTTCGCGGCGAGACCAGCCAGGATGCCTGGGAGAACCGGGATCGTGCTCGGCAGAGCGCGCTCGACGGGCCGGTCGATGAGAAGGCCCGCACTGCCTTTGCCGAGGCCGCCCTGGCCGATGCCATCGCCATCTATCTGCTGTCGCTCGCCGTGGACTTTGACTACGCGGAGCTTCGCGAACGCGAGTACCCCTTGCTTGCGCCGCAGTCCTTGGCGGAACGTCTCCGCCTCATTGCCAAACTCTATCCCCCTAATCCGGGGTATGACTTCGCCATACGGTACCGACGGCGCGCGTAGTCTCTCCCTTCGGCCAGCGTGGGAAGACAAGATCTCAGTGGCCGCAGTGGTAGGGGTGGCCTGCCAAGATGGTCAGCGCGCGGTAGATCTGCTCGGCGATGACGACCTGCGCCAGGGCGTGTGGAAGTGTCATCTGCCCGAGCGACAGAAGGCTGTCAGCGCGGCTAAGGGCGTCGCCTGACCAGCCGCTCGCCGGCCCGACGGCGACTACAAGATCCTGTTGACCGCCATCGCGAAGGCCTCCTAACCTGCTGGCAAAGTCGGTCGAGCTACTAGGTCTGCCACGGCCATCGAGTAGCAGCAGAAAGGCGCGAGAACGTCCACTCAGGCGCTCCACCGCGGTGAGCAGAGCGCCTTCTGTAGCGAAAGCCGCGAAGCTGCAGGCCTCATACTGCCGCGCACGACCCAGGTAGCTTTCTACCAGGCCAAATGCGGCATCCGCGCGGAGCCGGCGTTCTGATGCAGTCACTGCAGCAAGCTGGATCCTCATGCCATCGATCTTCTATGAAAACCTGCAGCCGCCATGCGTAACCCTTCCAATTTCTGTAGCCCGTGCGGCAGGTTCCCGCTCGTACAGCATAGCGTCCTACATCGCGAGCTACCTCTTGCGATGTGACGCCCTGAAGGCATGAGCAAGCCCACCTGTTTTCAGGGCTTTACGTAGGAGTTGCCCGACGCCATGACCTTCGTTGGACTTTCTCTGTAGCAGCTGGCAGTTTGGCCCCGCGTTTGCATCCCCATAACCAAGACTTAACAATTTCTGAAAGCCCGGTGGTTCGTCGCCGTGTCTTCCTTCTCAAGCCCCTGCCACAGGGGGACCTCAAACGTTCCTTGGAGAACCATTGATGAAGAAGTTGCTTGGACTTTCGTTAGCCTTCCCGCTCAGTGTGATGAGCTTCGGTCAGGCCATCTCGGTGAATGGCGGATCGATTCAGGGCACCATCACTGACTCGACCGGCGCTATTGTGCCGAACGCCCCCATCACGATCACCGGCATCGATACTGGCTCCGTCAAGCAAATTACTGCGGATGGCTCCGGCTTCTACTCGGTCGGTCCCCTCAATCCAGGTGGCTATCGCGTTACGGTAGCCGCGCCGGGCTTCCAGAAGCTTGAAGTCACCACGGTAATCCGAACGGGAACGGCTACAACCGGCAGCTTCAAGCTCACCGTCGGCCAATCCTCTGAGACAGTGGAAGTCAACGCCGGTCAGTTGCAGGTGAATACCGATCAACCCGGCGTCTCCGGCGTCGTGACCCGGGAGCAGATCGAAAGCCTGCCCATCAACGGTCGAAACTTTCTGGACGTGGCGCAGATTCAGCCGGGCGTCATCCTTCAGTCAGGCCAGACCTTTGATCCAACCAAGGCGGGCTACTCGGCCATTTCGGTTGGTGGCGTCTCCGGGCGTACCACCCGCATCCTGCTTGATGGCCAGGACATCACTGATGAGACCGTGGGAACGACCATCATCAACGTCACCACGGGTGCTATCGACGAGTTCCAGCTCAACCGCTCCACCCAGGACGTCTCGGGTGAGGTGACCTCAACCGGACAGGTTCTGGTGTCAACCCGTTCCGGCACCAACGCCTTCCACGGCCAAGCCTTCTACAACTTCCAGGATAATAACGTCGGGTTCGCGAACACTACCGGCGGGTTCAACGCCCCGTTCCAGCGCAATCAATTTGGTGGTGGCGTTGGCGGACCGATCATCAAGGACAAGCTGTTCTTCTTCGGCGAAGCCGAACGCATCAAGCAGGATCAGCAAGGATCAGCGACCACGAGCCCGATCTTTTCATCAATTCAGGCCCAGTTTCCCTTCATTCCTGCCCCCTTCCGCGACACCTACAGCACGGCGCGCCTTGACTACAACGGTCCGAAGGGAGCCCACCTCTTTGTTCGCGGCGTCTACGAAGTAAATTCCGACGTCAGCAACTTTCAGGATCTCTACTCTCTTTACCAGAACCGAGACAACACACCAGGTATTGTTGGCGGCGTCGACTTCACCACCGGTCGGTTTACCCATTCCTTTCGCGGCGGCTACGAGAAGTTCCACAATCTCCTCACTGACGGTACCGCTGGTCAGACCTCGATCTACAATCCGAGCGCTGCTCTCGGCCTCCCGATCACCCTTATCGACGGCACCGACAATTTCTTTGCTGGACCTAACTTCCTAGCACCTCAGGGAACCTATCAGTCCGACAAACAGCTTCGTTATGACGGCACCTGGACCAAGGGGAAGCACTCCCTGAAGTTCGGTGCCAGCATGAACCGCATCCTCGGAGGAGGATTCGCTGACTTCTACGGTCCCTCCCTCACGACGAACTTTAGCAGCGCTACTCTTATAAATGGTGCCAACCCCGCGGATCCCCTCAACGGCTATACAGCGAGTGGCTACACTCTCGGAAATGGGAACGGGTTCTTCAGCGAGCGACCCGGATTCGGTTTGACCGGCGGCGGTGTCTTTGACTGGCGCAGCGGTGCCTACATCGCTGACAGCTGGAAGGTGAACAGCTACATCACGGTAGTAGCCGGCCTTCGTTGGAGCGTCGACACTGACCGCGCCAACCAGGATCTGCCAACGCCCCTCTGCTCCAGCGTGAACCCGCTCTATCAGTTTCCCGGTTGCACTGGCAACACGCCTCTCTTCGACCAGTTCCAGGCAGGTCTGGGCAAGCGTACGCACCAGCCCTACGCCAACTTCGGCCCACAGGCCGGCTTTGTCTACTCGCCAGGAAACCACAAGACCTCTGTTCGTGGCGGCGGCGGTATCTTCTACGAGTCGGACATCTTCAACAACACAGGAAATGCTCGTAGTTCCGTTGTCAGTGCAAACGGTAATTACTTCGGCTTTGCTAACGTTTGCGGAGGTACAACCACGGTCTTGATACCGGGGCAAGGCTCGGTAAATTCGGTCAATGGTGTTCCGCTCTCAACCATCTGCGGTGAGTCCATCGCCCAGGCGGCGCCGCAGATCGCTGCGCTCAAGGCGCAGTACCAGGCAGCGTCGCAGACCGGCGGTCCGAATCCAGGCTATATAGGGAATGGCGGTGGCCTTGCGGCATTTGGCGTCTATGGTGCTCCCTTCGTCAACCCCTACTCCATCCAGTTGAATGGCGGTATTCAACAGGAGCTTGGGAAGGGCCTCCTCGTAAGTGCGGACTACGTCCACAATGCAACCCTGAAGGTTCCATTGTTGATTGATGTGAATCACCTTGGAGCCGCGCGAACCCTCAACGTCGTTGCTGCTCAGGCAGCCATCGCAGCGACGACCGCAGCTGCGGGTTGCACGGGTGGAAGCTCTGCAGCCGCCGTGACCTGCGCCATCGCAGCCAATGGCGCTGCCCCTGGCGGAGCCATGGCCGCCTTCGCAGCCAATGGTCTAGACTCCAGCCGTCAGCTATTTGGTGGAATCCCGGCGTCCGTCGCGGGGGTGACTGTAAATACCGGCGCAGCCTTCCCCGGAGTCAATCCGAATGTCGGCTTTGGCCAGTTCATCCTGCCGGTTGGACGTTCCGGTTATGACGCGCTCCAGTTGGTTCTCCAGCAGCAGCGCGCCCATCCCGCGCCGGGCATCCTCTCCAGCAATCTGCAGGTCTCCTACTCGCTCTCACGTATCGTCAGTTCGAGTGCTGCCGGATCAGGGGATCAATTCTTCAACAACGGTCCATGGGACTACGACAACCCGAACGAGTACATTGGGCGGTCCGGTCTAGACCACACCAACGAGCTCAGCTTCGGCGGTAACGTCGATGTGAAGTATGGTCTGACGGTTGGTGTGATCGGCCACTTCTTCTCGGCCCCGCCCTCAAACCTAACCCTGGATAACCTCTCCGGTAATCCCGGCGAGATTTTTCGAACGGACGTCACCGGCGACGGGACAACCGGCGATCTCGTCCCGGGAACCCTGCCGGGCGACTACGAACACCGCTACAAGGCGGGCAACCTCAACAACTTAATCAACAACTACAACGCAGTCCACGCCAACCAGCCAACCCCGGCAGGACAAGCGCTGATCAATGCCGGTCTCTTCACCCCATCGCAGCTCCTCGCTGCGAACGGAGTGCAGCAGACAATAGCTCTCGTACCCACGCATGCCGTCAGCAATCCTGCACTTCGAACGCTTGATGTCAATGCCGGCTATCCCATCCGTCTGAGCCGTATTCGGGAAGGTCTCAGTGTGGTGCCGGGAGTTGCCATGTACAACGTGGCCAACCTCAGCAACTTCAACAACCTTACTGGTACTCTCGCCAATACAAACACCGCGGGTGGACTTGTTGGGACAACCGACGACTTCCTGAACGGGCCGAACACGCCTGCCGTTCATGATTCGCAGCGCGTACAGCGTGCATCGGGAACGTTCGCCCAGGGCGCTCCGCGAACCACGGAGTTTAGTCTGAAGGTTAACTTCTAAACCGTTACTCGGAAGGCAGCCGGGCAAGGTCAATCGACCTTGCCCGGCCCTTTGTCCGTCGTCCTCGCGTTGCTAAAGCTCTACGAAACGGCGAGAAGCCAATCCCCATTACACGATTGGCCCGCGATCTTTTGGAATCGCCTCAATCTCAGCCCTGCTCAGACTGGTATGTGCCATAGCGACCTGTACCGGAAGCGACCGCAGCCAGTTATTGAAGCTGATCTGCATAAATTCGCTCGCCGGAAAGAGCTCCAGGAAGACGCAGTCTTCCGTACCCGTGTTCTCGATGTAATGCCCGGCCATCGAAGGCACATAGCCGACGTCGTTGGCGCGAAAGTCCATCGTCCTCGCATCCTGCTCGGCATTGAAGACGGTCATGCGGCCCTGCCCGGCAATCCAGAACTGCCACTCGCTCGCGTTAGGGTGCCAATGCAGTTCGCGCATGCCGCCCGGCTTCAGACGAACGATGCCACC
>CAXSEC010000016.1:16628-35801 GCA_964236325.1 uncultured Acidobacteriaceae bacterium
CTTGCAGGAAGGCCCGTGTTCTTTGCGAGGACGTCCGGTGGTGTGTGCTTCCACCAATCAGAGATTAGAAAGGTGCTCTCCTCGGAAAATGTCCCCTGATTGAAGACCAGAAGGAACTCGCATCCATCCTCGCCGATGCCCTGTATCGAGTGAGGCGAGCCTGCGGGAAAGAGCCACAGATCGCCCTCCTTTACGTCATCGACAAACATCGAGCCGTCCGGGCTAAGCAGCGTGACGCGCGCCGTTCCCTTCAGCATGATGGCCCACTCGTCGGCAAGGTGCCAGTGCAGCTCGCGAAAGCCGCCTCGCGTCAGCCGCATATTGACGCCTGAGATCTCTTTCGAACTGGGCAGCTCGCGCTCCGTCACCTGGTGGGTCCAGCCGCCGCCCTCCACCCGGCGATGGGTAAGGTTAAACGAGTACCAAGCCGGCGGTATGCTTCCATGATCGGTCGGCGGGGGCATGTTGCTGTTCGGGTTCATCGCGACGAGACCAGTATTCTGTTGCCCCGGGTCACTGGCCGAGTGGTCGTGTTCAGCCGTAGCGGTGTTCTGCGCGGTCTGCCCAAAGGCGTGCGAGGCACTTAAAGCGGCCGCGAGCGCTGTCGACTTCTCGAGGAAATCCCTCCGTGATGTCATCTGTTCTCCTATCGGTGCGTGGACGATCTACAACAATCGACCGCTCTGCGATAGATGCCCGTTTCTGGAGGCTCAGCGGACAAACACGTGAGATCTCTTCTTTTTACAAGAGAACAGCTCGCTCGCCAGCTTCGTTTGGATGGGAGAAATCCGTTTGTGCTCGCAGTTATGGCCGGCGCTCAACCGGCCGGAAGAGAGGTCTCACCGGAATTAAGGCCGCAGGTGCGGCGCTTGGCGGTGTGCGGCCCCAGGCAGAAAGATCGTGGTGATGACAGGCCGTGGCCTTAGCTTTCCTTGAGTGCCACAGTCTTCTTTGGCTTGGCTGCTTGCTTTGCGGCGGCAGTCTTCTTTGGGGCGGTGTCTTGCGCCGGTTCAGAGACGCGTGTGGTCTTCGCCTTCGCTCGTGTCGCGCGGATCTGCGCCTTCAGTTCCGTGTTCAGCTCATCCGGGCTGATGGTCGTGGCCGACTTCCGCAGGCGCTCCAGACCGTAGTACTGGCGCTTCTCCGCAGAAAAAACATGCACGATGAAGTCGACATAATCCATCAGGATCCACTCGCCCTGTCGTCGGCCTTCAACCGAATTGGGATAGATGCCGAAGTCGCGCTTCAGCCGGATCTCCACCTCGTCGGTGATCGCGACGTTCTGCCGCTCGTTCGTCCCATTGCAGATCAGAAAATAGTCGGAGAGGCCGCTCTCGGTAGGATCGAGCGCCAGGATGCGGATGTCCTCCGCCTTCTTGTCATCGCAGGCGGCAACTGCGGCCAGGACCAGTTCGTATGTTTCGATGGACGGCATAGATCTCCTGACCTGATGGTAGAGGGTTGCGGCGGTCACGGCAATGTTCGAGCAGACCTGGGCGCGCTTTGGAGAGCAGCCCGCGATCAATCCTGCCGGTAAAGATCGTGAGTCTGGATATACTCAAGCACCCTCTCAGGAACCTCTCCTTGCGCGGATCTTTCAACTCGACCAAGGCCGCTGCGAAGCGTCGTCGACGAGGCAGGCAGCGCGATCCCCTCGAGCAGCTGTAGCCGACCACGCTCTCTCTGGTCGCGCAGCATCTCCGGCAGTGGCTCGGCAAACGTATAGCCTGGCCGGCTGATCCCAATCCAGATGGCAAGGTCAAAGAGACGCGAAGCGTCCCGCCAGTGTGGCAGATCGGGTAGCCCGTCGGCCCCAATCAGGGCAAAAAGCTCTGCCTGGGGCTGGCTAAGCTGCAGGCTGGCGAGCACATCGACGGTATAGTTTGGCGTGCCATCCGGGTGCGGCGCGTCCATTGCCGAGGCGATCAAGCGATCCTCGCCCTCGCAGAGCAGCTGAACCATCGCCAGGCGGTCGGCGAACGAAGCCTTTGCCCCGCCTCGCTTGAACGGTTGACGACCCGTTGGCGCCACCAGCACGCGGTCAAGCGAGAAGGCCTCCGCCGCCGCCAGAGCAATCCCGAGATGGCCGCGGTGAGGAGGATCAAAGCTGCCGCCAAACAACGCCAGTCGCACCTTACGTTCCCTCCGGCATCACCCTGGAAGGCTCTGTCGGAGTCACAAACTGGCGAGCCGTCAATGCGATCGACCCCGAGCGTTCGGCGGCGGCGGTGGATGGCTCGGCCGAATCGGTTCGAGGTCCGGCGGCTGGAGGTCAACCGGCCTATGGATTCGTACCAGGTCCGCGATGGCGTACTTCAACGGCTCCAGACCCTCTCCGGAGACAGCAGAGATCGCGAAGAAAGGCAGTTTGCGGCGCTTTGCCATGGCTTTCAGCTTCTTCAGCTTCTCCGGATTGGCCACATCCACCTTGGTCGCGACCACCAGGGTCGGCCGCGTTGGCAGCGATGCATCGAAGTTCTTCAACTCGTCCGTGATGACCTTGAAGTCGTCGACCGGATCGGGTCGATCGGTTGCATCAGAGACGTCGACCAGATGCACGATCACGCTGGTGCGCTCGATGTGCCGCAGAAACTGGATGCCCAGGCCGGCGCCCAGGTGGGCTCCTTCAATCAGCCCCGGAAGATCAGCGATGGTGAACGATTCGGTATGCGGATAGTCGCCGATCTGGACCACACCCAGGTTTGGCTCAAGTGTGGTGAACTCATAGTTCGCGATCTTTGGCTTGGCGGCGGAGACGCGCGAGATGAAGGTACTCTTGCCTACGTTGGGGTAACCGACCAGACCAGCGTCCGCGAGAAGCCGCAGCTCCAGCCGCAGCACGCGCTCCTCCCCGGAGCGCCCGAGTTCATGCTCGCGTGGCGCCTGATGGGTGCTGGTCGCGAAGTGCTGGTTGCCGCGCCCGCCGCGCCCGCCCTTGGCAACGATGATCGTCTCATCCGGGTGTGCGAAGTCATGAATTAGCTCGCCGGTGGCGTCATCGTAGACCAGCGTGCCCACCGGAACCCGCAGCGTGTTCGACTCCCCCGCAAAGCCCGAGCAGTTCGATCCCAGCCCGTGACCGCCGCGCTGCGACTTATGCTCCGGGTTGAACCGAAAATGAATGAGGGTGTTATGCGTCAGCGAGGAGGACATAAGGATGTCGCCGCCATGGCCGCCGTCGCCACCCGAGGGACCGCCGCGGGGAACAAACTTCTCCCGCCGGAAGGCCATGCAGCCATTGCCACCGTCCCCGGCCCTAATACGAATTTTCGCTTCATCAAGAAACATAGGTGCTCTGCCTCCAGTGTATCGCTCCGTCCACGCCGACGATCTCGGTCGAGTGCAAGCCAGGGCGCATGAGGCCGCAAAGAACCTGGCAAAGCTCCAGCCGCAATCGATTGCGCCGTCCCGAAACTGTTCCGCTATCGCCTCCCCGCAGCAGCCCGCACGTGCTGCTGCTTTTGCGTCATTTCGCAGCGGTGCTTCCGCCGATAATCTTTCCCCACGCGCAGGCTCCTGCGTGTGGAAGTGACCTCGTTCCCCATGCGACGCTCCGGAAAGCAAGATCGACCGGCACAATTCGCTGCGACCCCGTCCCCCCGTCGCGGCTGCCTCCTTCTCGCGCTGGCGGCTCTGATGGCGCTGACTAATCCCGCGCGCGGCCAGGGAGCGACCTCCGGCGCACTGCACGGCCGTGTGGAAGACCCCTCTGGCGCGGCCATTCGCGGCGCACACATCGATCTCGAAGACCTTGCGACGCAGCAACATCACGCGATCGACAGCGATGCGGACGGCCGCTACGACCTCATCGCGCTCACCCCTGACATCTACCGTGTACGCATCCGCGCGCCAGGGTTCGCTTCGGTCGAGATCAACCTCCCCGTGCAACTCGGGGCCACCGCCGAGATTGCAACGCGCCTGCAGCTCCAGAGCGTCACGGCCGACACCACAGTCACAGCCACCAGCGAAGAGAGCGCCGCCGCCGCGGCAACAAACGTCCTCGAGCGACCAGAGATCGCTCTTCTGCCGCTCGATGGCCGCCGCTGGCAGAGCTTTGCCCTGCTCACACCCCAAGCCAACCCGACCACAGCGGAGCTGGATCTACTGAGCTTCAGCGGCCTTCCCCCGACCGCCAACAGCACCCGCATCGACGGCGTCGACGACGACCAGAGCTACAGCGGCGTCCCACGCGGCAACGGCCAGGACAGTGGGCCAGAGGTCGCCGACGAGACCGAAAGCAACGGCTCCCCCGACGCCGCACAGCGAGGCTTCGCCGCTGGGGACGGCGCCGGCCGTCACCCCGGAATGGACTACACCTTCTCCGAGGCCGCGGTCCGCGAGTTCCGCGTCACCGGCCAGAACGACTCGGCGCTTTACGGGCACGCCGCCGGCGGTGTCATCACGACCGTCTCGCGCAGCGGCTCGGACGATCGCCACGGCAGCCTCTTCTACCTCGTGCGATCAAGCGCCTTTGCCGCCACAGACCCCTTCGCCATCGCCACCCACTATAACGGCGGCGTCATCACCACCGGCGTGGTGCAGCCGCATGATCTACGGCAGCAGTTCGGCGGCACCCTGGGCGGCGCCGCCATCCCCAAACGCCTGTTCTACTTCTACGCCCTCGATCTCGAACTCCGCAGCTTTCCCGCAGCCTCCTCACCGCAGAGCGCCACGTTTTACAACCTCTCCCCCATTCAGGTCGCACTGCTCGGCAATCGCGGAGTCACCGCCGCCAACACCCAAACCGCGCTCAACTACCTCAACAGCCTCACCGGAACGCTCGACCGCCAGCGGGACCAGGCCATCAACTTCGGCAAACTCGACTGGCAGGCCCGCGATCGCGATCGACTTAGCCTCGAGTACAACCGAGCCCGCTCGACCTCCGACGGTGGCGGACGAACCGCCGCCGTCGTCAACCGCGGCCTCGCGAGCTTCGGCAACACCGACGTTCGCGTGGACGCCGTCATCGCTCGCTGGGTCCACACCTTTGGCGATCACCTGAGCAACGAGCTCCGCGCCCAGTACGGTCGTGACCTGCACCTCGAAACCGCACAGACGCCGCTCCCGCAGGAGCCCGCCATCAGCCCCGGCGGCCTCGCGCCGGAGGTTGCGATCGGCCCCGAAGGCCTCATCTTCGGCACCCCATCGTCGGTTAGCCAGGGCCCATCCCCTGACGAGCGCCGGTCCCAGGCCGCCGAAGTGCTTACCTGGGTTCATGGCCGCCACGTTCTTCAGGCCGGCGGCGACTACAGCTTCGTCCAGGACCACATTCAGGCGCTCGCCAACGCCGCCGGCACCTTCCACTACGACAGCGGCGTTACCGACGGGCACGCCGGCGGTCTGGTCGACTGGATCACCGACTACACCTTCAGCGTCAACAGCTACCCCAACGGCGGCTGTCCCAGCATCAACGCACCAATCCCACGACTTCTGCTTCCGCTCCTTCTCGCAGAGTTTTGGCTCGCAAAACACACGCTTCAACACACAGGAGTGGGCTGGCTTTGCGCAGGATGACTGGCGCCTGCGCAAGGGCATCACCCTCAGCGCCGGTATCCGCTACGAATACGAATTCCTCCCCCTGCCGCAACACCCCAACGCCGAGCTCGATCGAGCCTTCGGTGCTGTCGGTGCAACGAGCATCTTCCCGGAAGACCGCAACAATGTCGGACCGCGCCTCGGCCTGGCCTGGCAGCCCTTCCACTCCACCCGCAACACCCTCCGCGCTGGCTATGGCCTCTACTTCGGCCGTCTGCCCGGCGCCACCATTCGCAGCGCCCTCATCGACACCGCGCTTCCCTCCACTGTCACTCGCATCCGCATCCTCCCCACCGTCGAAACCGCCTGTCCGCAGGTCAGCAGCCAGGGCTTCGGCTATCCCTGCGCCTTCCCGCAGACGCCACCAAACGGCGTCGTCAGCACCACCTCGGCCGTCCTCTTCGATCGCCGCTTCCGCCTTCCCGTCTCGCAGCAGGCCACCCTTGGTCTCGAGCGCGAACTCACCGCCGCCACTACCCTCCGCGCCAGCTACCGCCTCAACCTCACCGAGCAGCTGCCCAACTCCACCGACATCAACATCGCCCCCGCAACCGCCATGTCGAACTTCCAGCTGGTCGGCGGCTTGGCAACACCCGGCGTCCGCAACGGCGACACCTTCTCACTGCCGCTCTACACCGCCCGCGTCAACACCGCCTTCGGCCCGGTCACGGACATCGTCTCGAACGTGAACGCGAGCTATAACGCCCTCATCCTCGAAGCCGTGCGAAGCACCGGCCGCAGCTTCCAGCTCCGCAGCAGCTGGACCTGGTCGAAGGCCATCGACTACGGCGAAAACAGCGGCGCCACACCCCAGGTCAACAGCCAGCTCGACCCCTTCAACGTCCGCTACGACAAGGCGCTCTCCAACCTCAACTATCCCCACAAGGTCGTTGTCAGTGCCATCGTCGCTCCGCAGCTGCAACGCGCCCAGCCATGGCAACAGGCTTTGGCGTCCGGCTGGACGATTGCTCCGATCCTGGTCGAAAGCAGCGGCCGCCCCTACAGCTACAACGTCTTCGGCGGAACCCGCCTGTCAGGCGGCCACGAAAGCCTGAACGGCTCTGGCGGCTCCGTCTACCTGCCCACCGTCGGCCGCAACGTCCTCCGCCTGCCTGAACAAATTGACCTCAACCTTCGCCTGAGCCGCGACATCCCCGTCCGCGACCGAACCCGGCTTCGTCTTTCGGGGGACGTCTTCAACCTGCCCAACCACCGCAACATCTCCGCCGTCACCCAGCGCGCGTTCCTGGTCGGAGCCCCAGGCACCGCGCTGAACGGCGGAACCCCCGGCATTACGCCGCTCACCTTCCAGGATGCCGCAACCATCAGCACCGAGGGCCTGAACACTCAGCCCTTCGGTACCTTCAACGGCACGAGCCAGGGGCAGTCACGCGAACGCCAGATCCAGCTAGGTGCCCGCCTCGACTTCTAGCCGAGCTCACCCATCAGATTGACCTTGCGGTTGTCATCCTGAGCGAAACGAACGATCCCCGCAGTTCATCTTTCTGCCGGCCTTGGCGTAGCCCCGCAACATAGAACCCCATCCCGCCCCACCGGCATCCTAAGACCTGAATGAAGTAACGCACGCTCCACGAAGGGTCGAGCCCGACACGATGCACCTGGAGCGCCTGATTGCGGATCACGTCTACCTGATTACCCTGCTGCTCGTCTTTCTCGGCAGCCTCGGCATTCCGACACCCGCGTCCATCGCGCTGCTTGCGCTGGGAGCCGCCGGCCACTTCGGCAACGTCAACCTGCTGCTCGTCCTACCCACCCTCTGGCTGGCCGCGGTCGCGGGTGACACCCTCCTCTACCTCGGCGGCCGCTACACCGGCTGGTGGCTTCTATCGCTGCTCTGCCGCCTCACCACCAACCCGGAGCAGTGCATCTTCCGCTCGGCCGACTACTTCTATCGCCGCGGCCCCAAAACCCTGCTCTTCGCCAAATTTGTCCCCGGCCTCGGTGCAATGGCAGCTCCGCTGGCCGGCAGCCTGAACATGCGCCTCTTCCGCTTCCTGCGCCTCGACATCACCGGCGCCGCCATCTACTCCACCGCCTGGGTCCTCACTGGCTATCTCTTCAGCAGCTTCATCCGCGTCATCGAAGGCTGGATGTCCCGCGCCGGCCACATCGTCCTTTGGATCCTTCTGCTGGTCATCGCCGGCTATGCCACGAGCTGGATGATCTTCACCCTCAAGTCCCGCCGCTTCCGCAAGATCGACCGCATCGACGCAGCCACGCTGCACGAGCGTCTGCAGGACCTGACGCCGGATAAGCTCGTCGTCATCGCCGATGTGCGCAGCCATGGCTACTACGATCCCGGCATGCAGCGCATCAAGAACTCCATCCGCGTCGAACCAAACCGCCTGGAAGAAGAGCTCGTCGCCCTCCGCGATTTTATGGCGCCCGAGTGCGAGATCTATCTCTACTGCTCCTGCATCCGCGAGGCCACCAGCGTCCGCGTCGCTTACATGCTCAACCAGAAGAACTGCCAGACCAAGGTCATCGACGGCGGCCTGCGTGGCTGGGTCAAAGCCGGCGGCGAACTCGAGCCCGTCCCCGAGCACGAACTCCACCACCTGCCCCGCTTCGACTAAGAAAGTTGCGGGACCTGCCGCCACACATCAAAGTAAGCTGTCATTCCGAGCGCAACGAGGAACCCCGCATTTCGCCTTTCAGCAAGGAGCGAAGCGACAGGCATTCCTTGTCATCCCGCTACATGCTCCGAAAACGAGAGATTGTTCCCGTCCGGGTCCCTAAACCACAGCACCTTGTCGCCGCTCGGCGCCGTCCAGATCCCATCCTCATCCTGCTCCAGAGACGGAAAGCGTGAAGCCGCAACGCCACGTGCAGCCAAGGCGCGTGCCTTGTCTGCAATCGCCGTCACCTCCCAGCCCAGAATCGTGAACGTCGCCGGCGTAAACTCCCCCACCCGCACCAAACGAAGCATCGTCCCGTCCGGCATGCGAAACACCAAGGCGAAGCCGACATCGGCAACGAAGCTCAGCCCCAGCACCCGCTCATAAAACGTTCGTGCCGCCTCCGCATCCCGTGTTGGAATGAAGCCAATCAGCCGAGCCTCGTTCAACATGGCCAAACCTCCGCCCAGCGCGACCTTCCCCGCGACTCTACAATAGATCCGTGGCCTTCACCGAACAATACGACGTAGCCATCGTCGGCGCCGGGCACGCCGGCTGCGAGGCCGCCATGGCCGCCGCCCGCATGGGCCTGCGCACCGCCCTCTTCACCCTCAACCTCGACCTCATCGCCCAGATGAGCTGCAACCCCGCCATCGGCGGCATCGCCAAAGGCCATCTCGTCCGCGAGATCGACGCCCTCGGCGGCGTCATGGGCGAGGTCGCCGATGCCACCGGCATCCAGTTCCGCCTGCTCAACACTAGCCGCGGCCCCGCCGTCTGGAGCCCCCGCGCGCAGTGCGACAAGGCCCTCTATCGCGTCAAAATGCGCGAAGTCCTCGAGTCCCAGCCCAACCTCTTCATCAAGCAGGCCGAAGTCGTCGATCTCCTTCTCGACCCAGCCCCCGACCTGTCATCCCGACCGAAGGCGGAGCGCAGCGTAGACGTAGTGGAGGGACCCGCTTTCCCCGCGGCAAGGACCCTGCGCGGCCTGCTCCTCCGCGACGGCCGCACCATCCTCGCATCGGCAACCGTCATCACCACCGGCACCTTCCTCAACGGCCTCATCCACTGCGGCGAGCAGCAGTACACCGCCGGCCGCTCCGGCGAGCCCGCCAGCATCCTCCTCGGCGAAAGCCTCAAGCGCCTCGGCCTGCGCGGCTCCCGCCTCAAGACCGGCACCCCGCCGCGCCTCGACGGCCGCACCATTGATTGGTCCAAATTTGAAGAGCAGCCCGGCGACGCCGACCCCACGCCCTTCAGCCTGCGCACCCGCGATCTCCCCCTACGCCAGATCTCCTGCCACATCGCCTACACCACGCCCGAGACCCTCCAGCTCATCCGCGACAACGTCCATCGTTCGCCCATGTACACCGGCCAGATCGAGGGCATTGGCCCCCGCTACTGCCCGTCCATCGAAGACAAGATCGTCCGCTTCCCCGACAAAAGCCAGCACCAGTTCTTCCTCGAGCCCGAGGGCCTCAACACCCACGAGGTCTACATCAACGGCATGAGCACCAGCCTGCCCATGGACGTCCAGGCCGCCATGGTCCACTCCATACCCGGCCTCGAGAACGCCGAGATGCTCCGCCCCGGCTACGCCATCGAGTACGACGCCATCGACGCCCGCGAGCTCGACCGAACCCTCCGCGTCAAATCCATCGCCGGCCTCTACCTCGCCGGTCAGATCAACGGCACCAGCGGCTACGAAGAGGCCGCCGGCCAGGGCCTCATGGCCGGCATCAACGCGGCCTTGGCCGTTCAGGGCAAAGCGCCATTCACGCTCAACCGCACCGAGGCCTACATCGGCATCATGATCGACGACCTCATCAGCAAGGGCGCCGACGAGCCCTACCGCATGTTCACCAGCCGCGCCGAGTTCCGCCTTCACCTCCGCATCGACAACGCCGACCGCCGCCTCACTCCGCATGCCCGTGCCCTCGGCCTCATCGACGACCCCACCTGGACCGCCTTTGAAGCCCGCCAGGCTCGAGCCGCTATGCTCCGCGACCTGCTCGAAACCACCCGCCTCCACGCCGGCGATCTTCCCCCGGCCCTCGAAGCCAGACTCCCCGGCGACGCCACCAAACTCATCGGCCAGCCCCTCGCACAGGTCCTCCGCCGCCCCGAACTCCGCATCGAGGACCTCCAGCCCCTCATCACTCACGCGCTCCAGACGGACTCCCGCAAGAACCTTGCCGAACCCTGGCTCGCCGCCCTCGCGCCCAGCCCCACGACCCTCCCCACCTGGCTCCGTAACGAGTGGCGCGCCGTCGAAACCGAGGTCAAGTACGGTGGCTACCTCGACCAGCAGCGCCGCTCCATCGACAAACTCAAGGCCGCCGAAGGCAAGATCATTCCCGCCTGGTTCGACTACGCCGCCGTCAGCGGCCTCTCCCGCGAGATGAAGGAAAAGCTCTCCGACATCCGCCCCCAAACCCTGGGCCAGGCCAGCGGCATCTCCGGCGTGACCCCCGCCGCCGTCGGCCTCATCCACGTCTTCATTGAGCTCCAAAGCCGCAAACTCGCCTCCTAAATCCGGCCGCACCCCAAACGAGACTCCCATGCAGCTGCGCCTCGCCATGCTCGAAGACGTCCCCACCGTTCTCGCCCTCATCCACCACATCGTTCCCGCCATGCGCGCCAGCGGCAACCTGCAATGGGACGACGACTACCCCACCGCCGCCCTCTTCGCCAATGACGTTGCCCTCAGGCAGCTCTGGCTTGCCATCATCGACGACCAGATCGCCGGCGTCGCCGCCATCACCACCGAGCAGGAGGCCGAGTACGCCCACGTCGGCTGGGACATCACCGAGCCCGCCATCGTCGTCCATCGCCTCGCCGTCGATCCCGCCTTCCGCGGCCGGGGACTCGCCACCGCCCTCATGCAACAGGCCGAACACGTCGCCAGGACCAGCACCATCTCGATCCTCCGCGCCGACACCAGCGCCGAAAACGCCATTATGCAGCGCCTCTTTCCCCGCCTCGGCTACATCTTCGCCGGCGAGATCGAGCTCGAGGTCCGCCCCGGCTTGCGCATCTTCTGCTACGAAAAGCGCCTTGCGCCTAAAATCTAAAACAGACCTGCTCCCACTGGTCCGCGCCGACCGAATCTGCCGCCACTACCCACGCGTCTAACAAGAGACAGGCCTGTCCACCCGGCCGCAGGAGCTCCCGCAGTGATCAAGTACCTCCGACCCCTCTTCGCGCTCCTTATCATCGGAATCATCTTCGCCGGCTGGAGGCACATGGCCATCGGACAAGCAGTCCTCAAAGAACGTCTTCCCGCTCCCACCCTTGATGAGCCCTCGACCAAACACTCAGAGACCGCCGTCTTCGCCGGTGGCTGCTTCTGGGGCGTCCAGACCGTCTTCCAGCAGGTCAAGGGCGTCACCGCCACCACGGCCGGCTACTCCGGCGGCGCCGCCAACACCGCCACCTACGACCAGGTCACCACCGAGACCACCGGCCACGCCGAGTCCGTCAAGATCGTCTTCGACCCCACCCAGATCAGCTACGGCACCCTGCTGCGCCTCTTTTTCTCCGTCGTCCACGATCCCACCCAGCTAAACCGCCAGGGCCCCGACGTCGGCAACTCCTACCGCTCCGTCATCTTCTTCACTTCACCCGAGCAGGAGAAGGTCGCCCGCGCCTACGTGGCTCAGATCGATAGCATTCACGCCTTCCCTAAGCCCATCGTGACCCAGATCGTCCCGCTCAAGGCCTTCTACGACGGCGAAGCCTACCACCAGGACTACGCCGAAAAGAATCCCAACAACCCCTACATCCGGATCTGCGACGTTCCTAAAACCGCCGCCCTCAAGCAGCAGTTCCCCGAGCTCTTCAAGCCGTACCACTCCAAGGGCTAGCCGGCTCGTTTTCCTATTTGTCCACATCGGCGCGTTATCTCCACAGATTCCAGGCGTGGCCGTGCATCCTCCTCGGGGCACGGCCATCAGCGTGAACCGATAGCCTAAGAGACTCATGGCAGCCTTCGCAGACATCCTCACCGACCGCGGTCTCCCTGCCTCCGTCCAGGCCGAGCGCACCATCCTCGGCGCCATGATGCTCGACGCGATCGCCTTCAACGACGCCACCTCCAAGCTCCTCGCCGACGACTTCTCGCTTGACTCCCATCGCCGCATCTACGCCTGCATCACCGGCCTCGTGGACATCGGCCGCGCCGTCGATCTCATCACCGTCATCGAAGAACTCGACCGCCGCAAAGAGCTCCAGGCCATCGGCGACCGGCCCTATCTCTTCTCGCTCACCGAAGACCTCCCCCACCGCCTCAACGTCGAAGAGTACGTCCGCATCGTCAAGGACAAGAGCCTGCTGCGCCAGGTCATGGCCATCTGTCAGACCTCCATGGCGCGCGCCGCCGACCAGAGCGAAGACGCCCTCGACGTCCTCAACGCCACCGAGCAGCAGCTCATGGAGGTCTCCGAAAAGGGCATTCAGCGCGGCTTTGCCGGCATCGGCGAGATCGTTGCCAACTCCTTCGGCTCGATCGACGCCCTCTACGAGCAGGGGCGCGAGGTCACCGGCCTCTCCACCCACTACATCGAGTTCGACCGCATGACCTCCGGCCTGCAGGATTCAGAGCTCGTCATCATCGCCGCCCGCCCGTCCATGGGCAAAACGGCGTGGGCCATCAACATCGCCCAGAACGCCGCCGTCCGCGACGGCAAGGTCGTCGCCGTCTTCTCGCTCGAAATGTCGAAGGAAAGCCTCCTCCGCCGCATGCTCGCGTCCGAAGCCATGGTCAACTCGCGCAAGATCCAGACCGGCTTCCTCCCCCGCGAAGACAAAGGCAAGCTCCTCGGCGCGCTCGAGCGCCTCATGGAATCTAAACTCTTCATCGACGACACCCCCGGCATCACCCTCGCCGAAATGCGCGCCAAGGCTCGTCGTCTTCGCCAGCAGGGTGGCGCCCTCGACCTCATCGTCATCGACTATCTGCAGCTCATGTCCGGCGGCTCCGGCACCAACAAAAAAGGCTTCGAAAACCGCAACCAGGAGGTCTCCTCCATCTCCCGCGGCCTCAAGGCCCTCGCCAAGGAAATGCGCGTCCCCGTCATCGCCCTCTCCCAGCTTTCGCGCTCGAGCGAGCAGCGCGGCGGGGACAAAAAACCCATGCTCTCCGATCTTCGCGAGTCCGGCTCGATCGAGCAGGACGCCGACGTCGTCTGCTTCATCCATCGCGAGGAGTACTACGACCGCGAAAACGAAGACCTCAAAGGCAAAGCCGAAATCATCGTCGCCAAACAACGCAACGGCCCCACCGGCAGCATCATGCTCGCCTACCTCGCCGACTACACCCGCTTCGAAAACCTCGCCGAAGGCAACGGCGGCGGCAGTGGCGGCGACTACTAAGCCGACCCTTGCTCTGCCTCGCGTTTTTGGGGTTCTTCTGAGCGCAGCGAGAAGCCAGCTTGCTGTAAGCCACGAAGCGACCCGACGCGTGCTTGCTCGCACGTGATCTCCGCCCTCCCATAGAGCTCGTTTCTCGACCGAAGACGAAGCGCCGCCTCTCGTCTCCCCGCACTTTGCTCTTGTCGTCTGCACCTGAAACTCTTGGTGGTCCTTCCAGGCCAAAGGCGAAGACCCCCCGCATCTCCGAGGATGCATCGAAAAAGGGGTTATCTTCTCTAAAGCTTATGCCTTTCATCTCGGGACACATTCGCCATCGCCTCCTCTTGAGCTGCACACGCGTTGATGCTGAGCTTTCCGGGGGTGCACCAGGCACGTCGGCTCGCTTCGCTCTTGCGGCCCTCCTCTTCGGTAGTTCGCTCGCAACCGCCGTGGGGCAGACCAGACTAGAGCCTGCCGCTCCGGCTCTCTCACCTGGCTCGACGCTGGTCGCTCGCGTGTCTGGACCGTTCCCCACTGCCGATTCGACAATCCTCGTTCCGCCGACTGCAAATTCTACGAGCGTCTTAAGCTCGAGCGACGCCAGCAGCGGGGATGACTCCGCACTTCCTGACGCGCCGGACTCACAAGCCACGCCAGCCCAGTCAGCACGTCCGCGGAGCAGCAAACGGGTCTTCGGCATCATCCCGAACTTTCGGACCGTAAGCACGGACCAGAGATTGCCTCCGCAGACGGTTAAGCAGAAGTTTGTCACCGCAGCCCAGGACTCCTTCGATTACTCCTCGATCTTCATTCCGGCCGCCCTCGCCGCCTATTCGCTCGGCACGACCGCCTACCCTGAGTTCGGTGGCGGCGGCCTGGGCTACGCGCGATATTTGTGGCACGCCGCGGCTGACCAAACTTCGGAAAACTTCCTGGTGGAGGCAATCCTCCCATCGATCACTCACGAAGACGCGCGTTTCTACACCCTTGCCCACGGCGGCGTCGCCAAGCGCACAGAATATGCACTAACCCGCGCTGTGATCACGCGCTCAGACGACGGCAGAGAGGTGTTCAACGCCAGCGAGATCTTTGGCTCCGGCATTGCCGCAGGAGTATCCAGCATCTACTATCCTGTTCGTGAGCGCAGCCTCGGCAACACAAGTAAACAATGGGCGCTGAACGTAGGCGTCGACGCCATCGCCTTTGTAGTCAAAGAGTTTGCGCCGGACATTACGCAGAAATTTCTAGGGTCTTCTAAAGGTGGCCGATAGAACCAGGTTTGTTTCCACAGCGGACGGGCTAGCGGCGGTTGCGTTCGTAGAGCAGCCGGAGGCCGGTGAGCGTAAGAAGGTCGTCGACGTCGCGGATGTACTTTGAGCCGTCAGCGATGAGGCGGGCTAGACCGCCAGTGGCGAGGACGGTGGTGGCGGGGTCGAGGGTGGGGAGCATGCGCTCCAGGATGCCGTCGACGAGGCCGATGTAACCGTAGTAGAGGCCGATCTGCATGTTGTCGACGGTGCCGGTGCCGACGACCTTGGCGGGTTTGCGGATGTCGACGCGGGGCAGTTTAGCGGCGCGGTTGAAGAGCGCATCAGCGGAGATGCCGAGGCCGGGGGCGATGGCGCCGCCGAGAAACTCACCATTCTTTGAGAGCACGTCGAACTTGGTGGCTGTGCCGAGATCGACGATGATGCAGGGGCCATGGACGCGATCCCAGGCGCCAACGCAGTTGAGGATGCGGTCGGCGCCGACCTCAGACGGGTTGTCGGTGAGGATGGGGATGCCGGTCTTGATGCCGGGCTCGACAAACATGGGCTTGAGGGCGAAGAAGCGCTCCGTCATGACGCGGAGGGCGGAATCCAGCGGCGGGACGACGGAGGCAATGGCGACGCCGGTGACGATGGAGAAGTCGAGGGTGTGAAGGGAAAAGAGGCTCTTGAGGAGCAGGCCGAACTCGTCGGCGGTGTACTCGTGGCGGGTGGTGGCACGCCAGGTAGCGATAGGGGTGGCACGGGTGTCGCTGGCGAGATCGAAGAGGGCAGCGACGATGTTGGTGTTGCCGACGTCGAGGGCTAGGAGCATGGTGTGAGTTTAGAGGTTTGTGGGGATACGCGCCGCTTCGCTCCGTGAGTAGAGCCGAAATATGGGGCCTCTCCACTGCGAGTTTGCCTTCGCAAGCTCACGATTCATCTTCGATCGAGGCAACAACCTTCTTGGCGGAATGAAAAATGTAACTAGTTTAGTTCGCGAACGCCGCCATGGCGAACGATGTGGGTGGTGCCGTCGGTGGCGAGGACTTTGAGATAGCCGTCAGGGGTAAGGCCGGCGGTGATGCCGGTGGTGCCATCGCCTTCGGCGACGTGGACCTGCTTGCCGCGGATCCAGGAGCTGAAGGAGAATGGGTCGCGGGTGGGGGCGGTAGGGGTGGACCAGCTCTGGATCTCCCTGTCGAGGGCGATCAGGAGGGCGGCGAGGAGGGCTTCGCGGGAGATGGACTGGGTGGGGTCGGGAGACTCGCGGCGCAGCGAGGTGGCGAGCAGGTCGAGCTCGGGAGGGAAACTTAGGTGGTTACAATTGATGCCAATACCGAGGACGGCGAAGCGCAGGGTGGCACTGGCGGCGGCGGTTTCGATGAGGATGCCGCCGCACTTGCGGGAGCCGCGCGCAGTCGCGAGCATGAGGTCATTGGGCCAGCGAATATCGATCTTTTCCTTGATGGGGAAGCCGGTGACTTCGGCGATGGCGGCCTGGGCGGCGATCGCGGTGGCGAAGGAAAAGCTTGGGCCGTTTGAGATGGGAATGGGCGTGGTAAGCAGAGCGCTGACGTAGAGGCCGTCGCCAGGGGTGGAGAGCCAGGTGTGCCCGCTGCGGCCGCGGCCGGCGGTCTGTTCGTCGGCGATCCAGACGCCGTATTGAGTGCCGGCGCGAGCGGCGGCGAGGGCCAGATCACTGGTGGAAGGGGTGGAGGCGAGGTGGTACAGGTGGGTGGCGAAGCGGGTCCGGGTGACGGCGGCTTCGACGGCGGCGAGGTTGAAATCAGGCATGGAGTTCGTGTCGCTGCGCTCCGTCATTAGAAGCGAAATGCAAGGGTTCCTGGGCTGCGCCTCGGGATGACAACCCAAGATTTTGCAAACTTGCCACCCGGTATGTTGAAGACAGCGGGGGACGAAGAGGCTTAGAAGGGGGAGGTGTCGGTGGCGACGCGCATGTTGATTTCAGGCGCATGGACGGAATGGGTGAGGGAGCCAATCGTAACGAAGTTGACGCCGGCCGCGGCGAAGTCGTGGACGTTCTCGAGGGTGATGCCGCCGGCGGCTTCGATCGGTATGGTGGGGTGATCGGCGCGGATGAGTTTGACGGCGCGCCGGACGGCGGCGGGAGACATGTTGTCGAGCAGGAGGGAGTCGGCGCCGCTGGCGAGGGCTTCGGTGAGCTCGTCGACGGAACGGACTTCGAGCTGGATAAGCTGGCCGGGTTTTCGGGCGCCAAGAGCTCGGCTGACGGTTGCGGTGATGCCGCCGCCGACCGCGAGGTGGTTCCCCTTGATGAGGATGCCGTCCTGCAGGTCGTTGCGATGGTTGAGGCCGCCGCCACAGCTGACGGCGTAGCGATCGAGCAGACGAAGTCCCGGGGTGGTTTTGCGGGTGTCGAGGACCTCGGCGCCGGTGCCGGCAACCGCGCGGACAAAGGCGTTGGTGAGGGTGGCGATGCCGGACATGCGCCCGAGCAGGTTAAGGATGGCGCGCTCGGTGGAGAGGATAGCCGCGGCGTTATGGCGGATGACGGCGAGGGGCTGGCCTTTGCGGACGCGGACGCCGTCGAAGATCTCCGGATGGCTGACGACCTCGAAGCGGCCGGCCGGACTGGGCTGCGATTTGGCGACGAGCGTGTTGAAAAGATCGAGGAAGACAGGAATGGCGCCGAGGCCGGCGACGACGCAGGGCTCCATGGCCAGGATGGTGCCGGTGGCGCGGGTCGCGGGGTCGACGGTGAGTGCGGTGGTGATGTCGTTGGCCGCCTTATCCTCGATGAGGGCGGCTTCGAGCACGGAGCGAATGCGCTTGCTTTTCCAGTCCATCGCCTATGATCTTAGCGCGACAAGGATATCTTGCCGTCGCTGATCTCGCCGTCGCTGATCCCTGCTTTGTCAGCGGCAGAATGCAAATGAGCCGGGGATGGCGGCTTCGGCATCTGAGAACCTACGCGTTCAGAGCGGAGGCGATATGGGGACGGTGAGCTACCTGACGTCGATGACGCTTTCCCGGCAGGCGGTGTACCTGCTGCTGCTGGGGCTTCCGATCGCGTGTGCGAGCTGGACGGTGACGCATGAAGAGGTCTTCCGCGAACCGCGTGACTACTGCAGGCAGATGTGTCAGAACTGCAAGCCGCTGCTGTTGCGAAAGTTCTTTTACCTGTTTACGTGCGAGTACTGTTTCAGCCACTATGTGACCGCCTTCTTCCTGATCGTGACGCAGTTTCAGCTGCTGTACGCAGGGTGGCGAGGATATCTGATCGCATGGTTTGCGCTGGTATGGGTGGCGAACTTCTATATGAGTGTGTACAACCGTCTGCGGCTGGATATCAAGCACGAGAACGTGGAGATCGAGGTGGAGCAGGCAGTGGTGCAGGAGAAGAAGGCAATGGTCGGTGGGTAACTCCGGATAGTAGCCGGTCATCTCAGCCAAAGAGGTGCGATATGGCAGACGAGACGCTAAGGATGAAAAAGGCCCGGAGCCGCGGGGATTTGGCGAGCACTCTCGCGGGCTGGCTGGCGAGTACGCCCATGAGCAAGGCTGGGGTCTAAACGAGGAAGAGCGGGTGAAGCAAGCACCCGAAGGGCAAGAGGCCCTCGGCGGAACAGACTACGACTATGGTGCGCAAGACTTTGGCGATGAGGTAACGGATACCAGCAGCGCGAAGCCGACGGCAAAAGACGTCGACGCGCTTCTAAAAGAGTAGGTTCGGGCCTCGAACAGGGTGTCTTCGTGGCAGACTGCAATCGAGGCAGCAAATCGCAACAAGAAGGAAGGTGGAGCTATGACCGAGCACAGCAGCAAGGCAAGTGAGCAGGCGATGCACGAGAACGATGCACATACGCGCAAGGTGAACAGCCACGATGCGGTTCCGGGGGATGATACGGCGCATGCGCACTCGCACGCGGCGCACTTGGGCGAAGGCGCCAAGGCAAACCCAAATGAGGCGGGCGGAGCGAAGCTGGGAGAGCGTCGGGAGCCAGTGATAGATCGAGTGCGGCAGCATGATGAGGGAAAGAAGCGATAGAGTGGGGGTTAAGGACAGCGGCGTGGCCGCCTCTTTTTCCTCAAGCGGCGGAGGTGTGATGCGACGAGGTTGGGGCTTATTTGCCCTTACGGTGTTACGGTCTACTCCAAGAGGGACTGATCTATGCTAAGTCGCGTTGCCGATAGCCTGTACTGGATGAGCCGCTACCTCGAGCGGGCCGAGCACACCACGCGCATCCTAGACGTCAACCTCAACCTTATGCTCGACGAAGGCCCTGCCTCCGCTGACCGCCGTTGGCAGCGCGTTCTACTTGCGCTTGGCAAGCCCAAGCACGTCACCTGGAACGGAAACCCGTATGCGCTTACCCGCTGCCTCACCTTCGACACCGCCAACAAGGCCTCGATCC
>CAXSEC010000017.1:0-35786 GCA_964236325.1 uncultured Acidobacteriaceae bacterium
TGCGCTTCGGTCGGGATGACAGGGTAGTAGAGCGCTTCGGTCGGGATGACAGGGTGGTGAGGATTCAGAGATGGGCCAGCTGCCAGAGATCGACGGTGAGGATGTAGAGCGCGATCAGAGCGCCGATGATGGCGATGAGGCGATAGGCGAGGGTGAAGAAGAGGTCGCCCTCTTCGGCGATGGGGCGGCGATAGAGGAAGTTGGCAAGGCGGATGGGGTCCGCGACGATGGCGACGCAGAGCGAGAGGATGAGGACGGCGACGAGGGCTTCGTAGCGAAGGTGCAGCATGGTTGGGCGAATGGCTTTCAGATGGGACGGGGGATGCGACAAGAATAACCGATGGGCAGGCGGCGGATGCGGCAGGGACGAGTCGCCATGCATCTAGAGAGACACAGGGAGCATGGGATGACGATGACGCGGCGGCAGTTTGCGGGTGCAGGAGCGATGGGCATGGCGGCGGCGATGCTGCCGCGGGCGTGGGCGCTGGGGCAGGCGGGCGCTGATAGAAAGATTGGCTACGCGGTGATCGGGCTGGGCGAGATTGCGAAGCACTTTATCGGCGGCGTGGGCATGAGCCAGCACGCAAAGATTACCGGGCTGGTGAGTGGAGATCGGGCGAAGGCGGAGGCGCAGGCGGCGCAGCTGGGCATTCCGACGAGCTCGATCTACAGCTATGCGGACATGGACCGGATGCGGGAGAACAAGGCGATTGATGCGGTGTATGTGGCGCTGCCGAACAGCATGCACGCGGAGTATACGATTCGCTCGGCGAAGGCGGGCAAGCACGTGCTGTGCGAGAAGCCGATGGCGGTAAGTGTGGCGGAGTGTCAGCAGATGATTGACGCCTGCAAGGCGGCGCAGGTGAAGCTGATGATCGCGTACCGCATGCAGTATGAGCCGCTGACGCTTGATGCGATCGGGCGGCTACGGCGCGGGGAGATTGGCGACATACGGGCGATTGAGTCAGCCTTTGGCTTTGACAGCAAGCCGGGGGTGTGGCGGCTGGATCGGAAGCTGGCGGGTGCCGGGTGCCTGATGGATGTGGGGATCTATTGCTTGAACGCGACGCGCTACCTGACGGGGGAGGAGCCGGTGGAATTCAAGGCGTTTGCCTACTCGGACCCGAAGGATGCGCGGTTCAAGGAGGTGGAGGAGACGGTGTCTTGGACGACGCGGTTTCCTTCGGGAGTCTTGGCGACGTGCAACACGACCTATGGCGGACCGATGCCGGGGTTCTTCAAGGTGACGGGCAGCGAGGGCGTGCTGGAGATGGGGCCGGCGTTCGCCTATGAGGGAATCACGCTGCGGCAGACCGCGGGCGAGAGCAAGCCGGTGGCGGAGACGGTGAATCCGGAGAAGGACCCGATGCAGTTTATGCGGGAGGCGGATGCGCTGGCGCGGAACATTGTTGAGAACACGGCGGTGAAGGCCTCGGGAGAAGAGGGGATGCGGGACATTCAGGGCATCTCGCGGATCTATCAGGCGGCAGGTCTAGCCGGGTTATAGCGACGTGAAGACTTTGGGTTTGAAAGGTCGGGTGCAGGAGCTGTTGTGGATTGTTGGGAGCATGAAAGGATCGTAGATCGCGGTAGCAACAGCGATGGCAGAAGTGGGCACTAACCCAGATGACGGCGGCGCCTGATTGCGCACGATGACGAAGGGCTGCCGAAGATGTAACCCCAGGAGTTTTTTACTATGGCAGACAAGATGACGACAGTTGAAGAGTCGATGCTTACGGGACTAACCTACACGCTGGACTTTGAGAACAGGGTTTCGGAAGCAGCGAAAAAGATGGCGCAGGCGTCGACCAACCCCGAGTTGAAGGCGGCATTTGAGAAGAGCGCGACCAAGGGTAAGGAGTACGCGCAGAAGATTGAGCAGACGTTCAAGAATCTGAGCAAGCCGGTGAAGACGGAAGACAATCACATTGCGGCGGCGATGAT
Source organism: uncultured Acidobacteriaceae bacterium (assembly GCA_964236325.1). Taxonomy (GTDB): domain Bacteria; phylum Acidobacteriota; class Terriglobia; order Terriglobales; family Acidobacteriaceae; genus Edaphobacter. The sequence continues at coordinate 1,945 of CAXSEC010000017.1, forward strand.
CACGGAAGTGGATCACATGATCTCGAACTCGGATGCGGGTCCGGTGCGCGACGCGGCGCTGATCGTCGCGGCCAACCAGCAGCAGCACTACAGGATTGGGTCATATGGGTCGCTCGAGACCTATGCCAAGCTGATCGGCAAGCAGGACGCGGCTAAGGGTCTGACCGAGAACCTCGAAGACAGCAAGGGCGGCGATGCGAAGCTGACCAAGATTGCCGAGGAGAAGGTCAACCAGGAAGCGCTGAAGGCCAGTCTGCAGGCGGCGTAACGCATTTCGTGTAGTTCGTTGTGTAACGGCCGGCCCTTGTGGGGTCGGCCGTCTTGGTTGGAGCAGGGTTCGGTTTCAGGCCGTGCGGGTGCGTTTTTCAGCGGCTGCTTTTGTGCCTTTGCGGCCGGTGCTGGTTGAGGTAGTGGTGGCCAGTGCGGCGACGATGGCGGTGCCGATGGGGGAGCCGAGGCCGGTGCAGGGATCCCAGCCGGGGCCGGCGGTGTAGGCACCGTTGTTGCCGGAGGTGATGTCACGGAAGGCGTTGGGGTTGGTGTAGAGGGTGGGGTTGAGGAAGCCGGCGGAGGATTTGTTCCGGGCATTGGCGACGGCGATGAGGCCGGCCCACAGGGGCGCGACGGCGCTGGTGCCGCCGATGGCGATGGTCTGCCCGTCGACGCGGATGGTGTAGCCGGTGACGGGATCGGCGTTGCCGGCGACATCGGGGACGCCGCGACCGCTGCCGGGGGTTGCGCCGGTTCCGGTTCCGGTGCCCGTGCCTGTCGTGGGCTTCTTCTTGCGTTTGGCCGCGGCGGCTGCGGGCGCGGGGACGTTGGCGCTGGCCTGCCAGGTGGGCAGCGGGAAGGCGGTCGAGACGCCGCCGCCGGTTGCGCCTTCGTTGGCCGAGAGCTCGTTCCAGACGACCTCGTTGGTGAGGGTGTCGCCTGCGGCGGTGATTTTAGTGCCACCGCAGGCGAGGACGTGCGGGCTCGAGGCGGGGAAGTCGACGTGGCTGGCGCCATCGGTGACGCCATCGGTTGAGCCATTGTCGCCAGCGGCGACGGTGATGGTGACGCCGAGCAGAGCGGCGGCCTGGCAGGCGCTATCGAGCGAGGTGATGGCCTGCTGGGTCCAGGAGGATTCGGGACCGCCCCAGGAGATGGAGATGACGCTGGGCTTGTTGGCGGTGTCGTGGACGGCGGTGGTGACGGCGTCGATGAAGCCCTGATCGGTGTTCGGGGCGAAGTAGACGGCGATGTTGGCGCCGGGTGCAACAGAAGCGGCGACTTCGATGTCGAGCATGACCTCCCCGTCGGCGCCATCGGCGGTGGATGGCGAGTTTTTGCCCCCGTCGACCGGGACGGCGACAACGCTGGGGGCCGAGAGGCCGAGGGACTTGAAGTAGGCGGTGAGATCGGCCGCGCGGTAGCCGCCGCCGAGCTCGATGAGGCCGATGGTCTGGCCGGCGGCGCTGGCGTTGGCGGGGAAGTGATAGAGCTGAGCGATCTGCGGTGGCGTGAAGGAGCCGCCAGCCGCCGCGGGATTTGTGCCGCCGTGCGTTACAGACGAGGCGACGCGAAAGTGGGCGTTTGCCTGCGGACGATCATCGAGACCGAGCACGGCTTCGACCAGGCCGGCGAGGCTCTGCGGGATGTAGATGGCGCCCTCGCGAACGCGGTAGGTTGCCTTGCCGTGGATCTGCTCGGAGAGGGTGACGCCAAAGGCTTTTTCGAGCTGGTCGCGAGTGCCGGAGAGCTTGAGGGTGCGCGCGTCGAGATCGGCGGGTGTGGCCTGCACGGTGAGGCCGAACTGTTTGGCGAAGGATTTGACGGCTTTGACGGCGACGGGATCGGCCGAGTAGAGCGCGCGGAACTGGGCGCGGGAGATGCGTGCGGTGTTTTGGCCGAGGGCGGCAGTGTCGATGGGCTGCTTGCGCCGCACCAGAACGGAGACGGTGACGGGGCCGCGGCTCTTGCGCTTGGGCGGCGTTGATGTGCCCTGCAGATCGCCGGGTGGCAGCGGCTGGCGCTCACTGCCGGGAAGGACGACGCGAGGTTCGGTGGAGGGCTCGGGTTTGGCGGGCGCGGAGGCTTTGGTGGAGGTAAGCGCGGATGGGGACGACGGGGTAGCGGAACGCTTTGACGCCATGGGGAGGGAGCCTTTCGAGCGGTTGGAGAGCGTGAACGCTGAGAGCCTGTTTGAGGAAGGCTAACAGGGCTACGTGTGGATTGGACTGCGGAGAGGAAGGAGAGTTTGCACGATGGAGCCCCTTTCCAACGCTGAGATCCGAGGAGGTTAAACAAGAGAGCCTGCGACGCGCCCCGGAAGGGTGGAGCGTCGCAGGCGGTGGCGAGCGGTGGCCTAAAAGTGGCGCAGGTTGGTGGCTGGTGTCGTGGCGGGCCGAGGTGCGGGACTGTTGGGGTCGAGGGTAGGAAGGCGGTCGGCGCTGCGCTCAAGCGAGCGGCTGACGATGTCACGGGAGCCCAGGCCGACGGCGAGTGAAAGGGTGAGGACGATGCCGCCAAAGAGGATGCCAAAGGCGAGCTCGATGATGGTGCCGCCGATGCCCAGGTGATCAAGGATCATGGCGCCGGTGAGGGTGAGGACGAGCCATTTGACGCCGAGCGACAGGAAGCGGGCGTACTGCAGCTTGGCGTTGACGCCGCCGATGAGCACCGAGCGGGACAGGAAGCGAGCGAGCAGCGTGCCGGCGACGAGCAGGATCAGCGCGCCGATGGAGTGGGCGACATAGGGAAGAAGGAAGATCGAGACCTGCGAGCTGTTGGAGTACGAGGCATCGAGCGCGGAGACGCCGATGACAAAGCCGAGCAGAACGCAGCCCCAGAAGACGATGCGCGTGATGAGGAGTGTGGGGCTGTGGGCGGGCGAGAAGTCTGAGAGGCTGGCGGCGTTGTTGCGATTAAGCCGCTCATCGAAGTTGAGGCGCACCAGGATGCGGCGGATGGCGATCGACAGCAGGGCGCCGACGCCGGTCATGATGACGACGGCGATGAGCAGGGCAAGGATGCCGGGCAGGAAGCTGGCCAGCTTGACGAAGGAGCGGTGCATGGACGCGCTGAGCGAGTCGCCGACCTGATGCCAGAGCGAAGGCTGGGGAAGAGCGACTGGATCGTAGATGTTGGTGGGAACCTGCGGCATGGGAGTCTCCTTCGGAGGTGGTGCGGGAAGCGGGTAGGTCTGGAACGGGACGGTCTATGCGGTGCGTGCGCTCAGGCTGGCTGGATGTTGAAGCGGATCAGGGATAGAAGCATCATGGATTGAAGCGATCGGGCCAGCGCCAGCGAGAGACGAAGTAGGGCTTTTCGGCTTCGAACGCGGCGGCTGTCTCTTCGATGTGCTGCTCCGGTGGAATGCCGCTTTCAATGACGAGCAGATGCGAGGCGACCCAGGCGAGATAGAGCGGGGTGAGCGCGCCGAGCAGGTGGCCGCGGTTGAGGGTGCGCAGGCGGAAGGCGAGCACGAAGTCATAGACCATGCGAGCCCAGAGGGCAGCGGGCATGCGGAAGGCTGGCGCGTCCAGCAGCGAGAGCTTTTTGAGGCCAAGCAGGGATTGCGGCGGAAGCACGAGCGACCAGATCTCACGCAGGTTGGTGTTGGCGACGCGGAAGTCTTCAATCAGCGACTCGACGTCGGCAGGTTCGCCGTCACGGACGGGGTCGCTATCGGTGAGCGCGGGCTGGTTGGGCCGCGACCGCTGCCAAAAGGCTGCCTTGGCTTCGATGTCGGCGAAGAGCGAGCCGCCGATTTGGGCGAGCAGGGTATTGAGATCGCCGGTAGCGGGGGAGGGCAGGGTGCGTGGGCCGCCGTCTACCTGCTCAACGCGCATGCCGGCAACGGAGGCCTCGGCAACCGGCCAAAGAACGTTATCGGCAATGGAGCTGGCCTTCTGCGCCACGGCGACGAGGCGATCGGCCAAACGGCGGGAGACGGCGAGATCGAGCGCCAGGGGAAAGCGTGGCTGACCGTTATAGAGGGCGCGCGACAACGGGTACAGCAGCGCGGAGTTGAAGAGGCCTTCACGCGGACCGAGGTGATAGTCCGGCACGCCGAGATCCGCGCCGCCGCCAAGGACAGAGTCGGCGAGTGCGCGTAGTGCGGATGGCTGCAGGCTGTGGGCTTCCGGCCCCAGCACCAGGCAGGCGGCGGCGCCATGATGGGCGGTCTGGCGGAAGGCGGCAAGCAGATCGGCGGGCGTGAGCAGCCAGGAGCTGGACACGGCCGGACCCGGGGCGGGCGGCAGAAGGGTCAGGTTCGAGCCCAGGCTGTCCTCGATGGCGACGTCTGGCGTGACGACGAGAACCGCCTGCCCGGCGAAGGCCTGCGAGAGGGAGCCGAGCAGCACGGGGAGTTGATCCGCGGTGGTGGCAGCGAGGTTGACCAACAGAGTGCCGGGCGAGGTGTGGGCGGCAGGAGTTGGCGGCGATAACGTTGCGGCTTCAGCGTTGGCCATGGGGGCGATCTCGGGGAGTGCGGTTCGGCAACAGCGTCACTATTGCGTCAGAGGGGCAAGGATGCCGGCGAGTGGAATGCGAACCCAGTCGGGCCGGTTGTTCAGTTCGTACTGTAGCTCGTACAGGGCCTTTTCCAGCAGGTTTACGTCGAGCATACTCTGCGCGATCGAGGCTTCGGGCAGCAGGGTGGGATCGGCGACGATGACCCGCCGATAGCTGGCGAGGAAGGTGGAGGCGACGGCGTTGGCCCAGAGCTGCGCCCAGGGCTCTACGGTGCGTGCGGCCTCTGGCCGGCGCTGGGCGAAGCGTGCCAGACCGGCGAAGGCGGCGTAGCTGAACGATCGCAGCATGCCGGCGACGTCTTTGAGCGGCGACTGCTTTCGCCGGCGTTCCTCGAGCGAGCGGGCGGGTTCGCCTTCGAAGTCCAGGATGACGAAGTCGTTTTTGGCGCGCAGGATCTGGCCGAGGTGGTAGTCGCCGTGAATGCGCGTGCGATGACCGTAGCTGGCGGGATCGCCGGCGGCGTAGCGCTGGGTGGCGGCGAGCAGATCGCGCCGGCGGCTGAGCAGCATGGCGGCGTCGTCGATGACGCGGTCAGCAGTTGCGTCGGGGAGCTTGGACATGCCGCGCTTGAGGGCGTCGAGCGCAGTTGCGACCTGAGTGGAGACGCGGGCGGCGTCGGCGGCCAGATCGGCGGCGGTGAAGGGCTCCGCGGCGAAGGCTGGATCGCTGGTGGCGGTGGCGAGCGCGAGATGCATCTCCGCCGTGCGGCGGCCGAGCAGCGCGGCGGCATCGAGGTAGAGGCCGGCGTGCTCGTGCGCGTCGCGGGGGACGGGAGCATCGGAGAGAAAGCTTGCCGGCCGGCCAAGATCGGCGGGCGACGGGCAGTTTGCCACGGAGTCATAGAAGCGGCCGAGCTCTTCGAGCGTCCACTCCCAGCCATCGCCCTCGTTGGCGACCAGACCCTGCAGCATGGCCAGCGTGGTGGGCTCGCCATCGGCGGTGACGGAGCGGAGATCGCCCACGAAGGGCGCGATGCGATTGAAGTGCGCGACCTCGGTGAGGAAGCGGCCGATCTCGGTGTCGGGATTTTCGCCTGGCTGCAGCCGGCGGAAGAGCTTCATGATGAGCTTTCCGCCGTAGAGGATGCTGGTGTTGGACTGCTCAGCCGAGCCGGTGCGCGCGGGCAGAGGCGCTGTGCCGCGGATGGCGTCAAAGGCACTCGAGCGATGCCCGACGAGATCAGCGGTGCGACCCTTGGCCGAGGCGTCGGTCTCGATGACCGTGAGCAGCGCCTGGCGGAAGCTCTCGTCCGCTGTGGCGTCGTGCAGAACAGCGGTGCGGCCGCCGCGGGTGAAGGACGCGAGGATGGAGTTGGCGGAACTTGCCTGCAGCGCTTCGGCGGCGTTGCCGACCGAGAGGGCAAGCGGCAGCTGGTAGGTGTCGGAGCCGCCGACGTCGTAGCGCACCTGCAGGAAGAGGATGGCGGCGCTGGTGCCTGGCAGCTGCATGCAGTCTTCAACAGAGACGGACACGATGGTGCGGGCCTTGGCGCCGAACCATCGCTGCCGCGGCAGATAGGTGGCGAGCAGCTGCTGGACGAAGGCGAGACCCGGACCGGCAACCAGATTGCTGATGTCGGCCGCGGAGCCATCAGCGCTGAGCAGTTGCAGGGCGGGATTGGCTTCATCCACTTCGGGCGCGGAGGCCTTGACTGGCGCGGGCTGCAGCTCCAGCCAAAGGAAGGAGTAGGGCGCGAGCGTGAGCGGATACGGCTCGGTCGTGATGCCAGGAAAGCTGACGTAGCCGACCATTTCGACCGGAAGCATGCCGCTGTACTGGCTGAGATCGAGTGAGACGGGCTGCGCGAAACGCGAGAGATTGGCGACGCAAAGAACGGTCTCGGCGCTGTCGTCCTCGCGAGCGAGGTTGCGGATGTAGGCGAGGATCTTGCGGTTTTCCGGATGCAGAAATTCGAGCGTGCCGCGGCCGAAGACCTGGAAGAGCTTCCGCAGAGCAATCATGTTGCGCGTCCAGTGCAGCAGCGACGATTGATCGGACTGCTGGGCTTCAACGTTGATCGCCTGGTAGCCCCAGATGGGATCCATGATGACGGGGAAGTAGAGCTTGGCGGGCACGGCTTTGGAGAAGCCGGCGTTGCGATCAGAGTTCCACTGCATGGGCGTGCGAACGCCGTTGCGATCGCCGAGATAGATGTTGTCGCCCATGCCGATCTCGTCGCCGTAGTACATGATCGGCGTGCCTGGAAAGGAGAGCAGCAGCGAGTTCAACAACTCGATGCGACGGCGATTGTTATCAACCAGCGGCGCCAGCCGGCGACGGATGCCGACGTTGATGCGCATGCGCGGATCGGCCGAGTAGGCGAGGTACATGTAGTCGCGCTCGTCATCGGTGACCATCTCGAGGGTGAGCTCGTCGTGGTTGCGCAGGAACAGGCCCCACTGGCAGTTGTCGGGGATGTCGGGCGTCTGCGCCATGATGTCCGTGATGGGCAGACGATCTTCCTGGCGCAGCGCCATGTAGATGCGCGGCATGAGCGGGAAGTGAAACGCCATCTGACACTCGTCGCCATCGCCGAAGTAAGGGCGCACATCGGCCGGCCACATGTTGGCTTCGGCGAGGACGAGGCGATTCTCGTATTCGGCGTCGATCGCGGCCCGGATCTGCTTGATCTTGACGTGTGTCTCAGGAACGTTTTCACAGCTGGTGCCGTCGCGCTCGACGAGGTAGGGAATGGCGTCGAGACGCAGGCCATCGACGCCCATATCCATCCAGAAGCGCATCGCGTTGAGGACCTCTTCCATGACGCGCGGATTGTCGAAGTTGAGATCCGGCTGGTGCGAGAAGAAGCGATGCCAGTAGTACTGCTGGGCGACCTCGTCCCAGGTCCAGTTGGATTTTTCCGTGTCGGTGAAGATGATGCGAACGCCGTCGTAGAGGGTGTCGGTGTCGGACCAGACGTACATCTCGCGTTCGGGCGAGTCCTTCGGCGCATGACGCGCTGCCTGAAACCACGGGTGCTGGTCGGAGGTGTGGTTGATAACGAGCTCGATCATCACCTGCATGTTGCGTTCATGCGCGGCGTTGAGGAACTCCTGGAAGTCGTCGATGGTGCCGTAGCTTGGATTGACGTCGGTGTAGTTCGAGATGTCGTAGCCGTCGTCGCGCAGAGGGGATGGGAAGAAGGGCAACAGCCACAGGCAGGTGACGCCGAGATCCTGCAGATAATCGAGCTTTGAGATCAGACCCTGCAGGTCGCCGATGCCGTCGGCGTTTGAATCGGCAAAGGCACGCACGTGAATCTCATAGATGACGGCGTCTTTGTACCAGAGTGGGTCGGTAGCGCTTCCAAGCTTCTTCAAGAGGGCAGGATCTCCAAGACGATTATGATGCAAGCAGGGGATTTCTTGTTGGAGGCAGGCGATGGCAGTGCTCGATTGGTCACAATGCGACGCGGTGGAGAGTATTCCCGGCAGGGTCAGCGGCGCATGGGTGCTGCGCGGCACGCGAACTCCGGTTCAGGTCCTGTTTTCGAATCTGGAGGCGGGACTGACTTTTGAAGAGCTAGCGGAGCAGTTCGCGGTGAGTCGGCATGAGGTCGAGGTACTGATGGGTTTTGTAGCGCGATCGCTTGAGGCGAAGTAGCCATTTGCAATGGATTGGACTCCGCTGATCATGCGAGTGCTTTTCGATAACGGCGTACCTCGGGGCCTGGCGCAGTACCTGTCGGGCCACATCGTAGAGGAAGCCCGAAGCCTGGGCTGGGAGCGGCTCTCGAATGGAGAGCTTATCGCGGAAGCCGAACAAGCAGGCTTTGCCGTTATGGTCAGCACCGACAAGAATAGTCGCTATCAACAAAATTTGGTGCAGCGGCAAATCGCCCTGGTCGTGCTGTCCAATGCGCAATGGCCGCAGGTGCAGCGGGTGGCAGCTACGATCGCTGAGGCGGTTGCTTCAGGGATCGCCGGCGGCTACATCGAAGTGTATGTACCACCGAGATTCTGAGTGAAGCTAGGCACTGTGATCGAAGACACCCGTCCCGAGGACAAGATGGCGTTCAACATACGCGCAAATGCGCTAGTGCGGGCGTATCTGCAGTCAAGGAGCTGGGTGGAGAGGTCGAGTCGATCGAGCGTATAAACGACTTCAATAAGATCACGCGAAGGCGACGCGGCGGCGGTTAGCGGAGCCGGAGACTCAGGGGAGTCCGACTGACCCGGAAGTCACGTCGCTGATGCGGAAGCCGCCGCCCCTGAGATGCGGAGGCAGCGGCCACTTGCACGGTCGGTAGGACTTCCTAGATACGAGCGACGATGCCGGGTCAGAGGGCTGACGTGAGCCGGAAGATGTGGGCCGGCATGACGTCGGGCCGAAGCGCGACGTAGTTTCTGCGATCGTGCCAGGTGTAGGTCGTGCCGGTGAGCAGATCTTCCACCTCAAAGTTCTGGTTGGGCGGGAGCCCGAGGGCACCAAGATCGAGATGGATCCAGCCGCCCTGCTCCTCTGCCGGATCAAGGTTGATGGCGACCAGAATGGTGTTACTGTGGTCGGCCGTGGTCTTCGAGTAGCAGAGCAGGTTTGGGTTGTCGACGACGTGGAAGACCAGCCGCTCGTTGGTCTGGAGCGCGGCGTTGGCCCGGCGGATGGCGTTCAGCCGCGTGATGAGCGGTGCGATGGAGGAAGAGGCAGAGCGATCCCAGGCGCGGATCTCATACTTCTCGCTGTTGCGATACTCTTCGCTGCCCGGCTTCATGGGCTCGTTCTCGCCGAGCTCGTAGGCGGGGCCGTAGATGCCAAAGTTCGCCGTGAGTGTAGCGGCGAGGATCACCCGTTGCATAAACATGGGACGGCCGCCGGTCTGGAGCGAGCCATGCAGAATGTCCGGCGTGTTCGGCCAGAAGTTGGGGCGGAAGAAGTCAGAGACCGGTGGTTGGGTGATCTCTTCGAGGTACTCCTGCAACTCGGCTGCCTTGGTGCGCCAGGTGAAGTAGGTATAGGACTGGGTGAAGCCGGCTTTGGCGAGGGAGTACATAACGTGCGGCCGGGTGAAGGCTTCGGCGAGGAAGATGGCTTCGGGATGATCGCGATGCACCTGCCCGATCACCCATTGCCAGAAAGGAAGCGCCTTGGTGTGCGGGTTGTCGACGCGAAAGATGGTGACACCCTGCTTGATCCAGAACTCAAAGACGGACAGCAGCTCTTCCCACAGGGCACGCCAGTCTGGCGACTCGAAGTTGAGCGGATAGATGTCCTGATACTTCTTCGGTGGATTCTCGGCGTACTGGATGGAGCCGTCCGGCCGGATGATGAACCACTCGGGATGCTCCTTGACCCAGGGATGATCGGGCGAGCACTGGAAGGCGATGTCCATGGCGAGGTCGATGCCGCGCGCGGTGCAGGCATGCGCCAGCTTCTTGAGATCGGCGACGGTGCCCAGCCTGGGATGAACTGCCTTATGGCCGCCCTCGGGCGCGCCGATCGCCCAGGGACTGCCTTCATCGCCCTCCGCGGCCACGACGTTGTTGTTCGGACCCTTGCGAAACGCCTTGCCGATGGGGTGCACCGGCGGCAGATAGAGCACGTCGAAGCCCATGTCGGCGATCGAGGGCAGCAGCGCCTGCACGTCAGCAAGGGTTCCGTGCTGCAGGGGGGTGGGCGAGGCCGATCGCGGGAAGAGCTCGTACCAGGAGGAGAAGCGGGCACGTTCCCGATCGACCCAGATCTCCAGTTCCTGATCGAATTTGGTGGCGAAGGCGAGATCCGGGTAGCGGGACGCAACCTCGGCAACTTCTGGTGCAAGCGGAAACTCGTAGTGCGGGGAGTCCTGATCGGCCAGTTGGCGCAGCGAAAGCACCACCTCCTGCAGCAGCCTGGCATCGGCTCCCTTGGCGCGGGCGGCAGTCTCCTCGAGTAGCAAGGCGCCTGAGCGCAGGGCGAGGGGGATGTTTTGCGGGGTCGTCACCGCGTCCGGATGCAAGGGGTCGGGCTGACCATCGATGCGTTTGCGCAGGTCCGAGTACCAGGTGTCGAAGTGATCGACCCAGGCCTGTATGGTGAAGCGCCATGACCCGAGTTGGTCAACCTTGAAGTCTGCGCTGTAGAGATCGTTGTTGAGGGGAGACATGGGAACCACGCGCCAGCGCTTTTCGCTCTCGTGGCGATAGAGAAGCCGACCCGCCACATGATCGTGGCCATCGCCAAAGAAGGCTGCTGTAACCGAGATGACGTCTCCGACAACGCGTTTGACGGGGTACCGGCCGCAGTCCACCTGCGGGGAAACCTCTTCAACGATCACTCGCTGCCGGCCTTCTGCCGGCTTCATGGGGCGTAGGTTTAAAGCCATAGACTCCTGATTACGCCGATGCGCGGCGATTCCTTTAGTCAGAATGGAATGTGCCGCATCCAACTCTGAATTGAGAGATACGCCGGTGCAAAGTGCAACCCACTTACTGGAAGTTATGCAACGGCACGTCAGCTGATGTCAGCTAAAGGGATGCCTAAGCAACACCAAGTGTTTGCTGAGGTCGAGTTCGTGTTTGCCGGGCGAGGTCTGGAGCGGCGCCCTAAGTTGGCTGGGGCGGATCGAGTGAGACGAGCACCAGTGTAGCGGTGAAGAAGATGCGGAGAGTGATGCAGTTGGGACAGAAGACGCAGGCGCCGGCAAAGGCCGTAAACCAGGCAAGGATTGAAGACTACGCATTGATCGGGGACTGCGAGACGGCCGCGCTGCTCTCTCGTGACGGCTCAATCGACTGGCTCTGCTGGCCGGATTTTTCTTCGGGTGCATGTTTCGCCGCGCTGCTGGGGACGGCGGAGCATGGATCGTGGCGGATCGCGCCTGCGGGCGAGGTGCTCCGGTCGACACGACGCTATCTGCCGCAAACCATGGTGGTCGAGACCATCGTTGAGACGAAGGACGGAGCCGTGCAGCTGCTGGACTTTATGCCGCCGCGGGAGACGCACTCGCGCGTGATCCGCCGGGTGCACGGGCTGCACGGCAAGGTGGCGATGCGGATGGATCTGGCAATCCGCTTTGACTACGGCCGCACCACGCCCTGGGTGACGATGCGCAAGGGCGAACTGCGCGCGGTGGCCGGCCCGGACATGCTGGTGCTGCACACGGACGCACAGCTGCGTGGCGAGGATCTGCGCACGGTAAGTGAGTTCACGGTTCGCGCGGACAAGACGATGGACTTCACGCTCACCTACACCTCGTCGTTGGGCGAGATGCCGAAGCCGCCGAAGGTTGAGAAGGCGCTTGAGCAGACGATTCGCTTCTGGACGGAGTGGATGGCGCAGAGCTCCTTCCGTGGGCGCAACCAGGAGGCGGTGGACCGGTCGCTGCTTACCCTGAAGGCGCTGACGTACAAGCCCTCGGGCGGCATTATCGCCGCGCCTACGACCTCGCTGCCGGAGCGCATCGGCGGCGAGCGCAACTGGGACTATCGCTACTGCTGGCTACGCGATACGTCGTTTACGCTGCTGGTGCTGATGCAGGCGGGCTTTGAAGAAGAGGCGATTGCCTGGCGGCGATGGCTGTTGCGCGCGATCGCCGGCGCGCCCGACAATCCGCAGGCGCTCTATGGCATCCGCGGCGAGCGCATCTTGAATGAATGGACGGCAGACTGGCTGCCGGGCTACGAGGGGTCGAAGCCGGTCAACATCGGCAATGGGGCGGTGGGGCAGTTTCAGCTCGATCTTTATGGCGAGGTGGCGAGCGCGCTGGTGCGGACGCCAGCGGCTGAGACTGACATTCGCGTTGACGCCACCGCGCTGCAGGCGCGGTTGATCGATCACCTGTGCAAGGTCTGGCCGGAGCCGGATGAAGGCATCTGGGAGACGCGCGGCGGCGCGCAGCACTTTGTGCACTCGAAGGTGATGGCGTGGGTGGCGCTCGATCGGGCCATCAACCACCACGAGCGGTACGACGGTGGCGGCGATGTGAAGCGCTGGCGGAAGAACCGCGATCTCATTCGCGAGCAGGTACTCGAGAAGGGCTTCAACCGCGATCTCAACTCGTTCACCCAGGCGTATGGATCGACCGAGCTCGATGCCTCATGCCTCTATTTGGTGCTGGTGGGCTTTCTGCCGCCGACCGACCCCCGCATCATCGGCACGGTTGACGCCATTCAGAAGTACCTGATGAAGGACGGCCTGGTGCAGCGCTATAACCCGGCGACGAGCGACGACGGTCTGACGGGCGGCGAAGGATCGTTTCTCGCCTGCAGCTTCTGGATGGCGTCGAATCTGCATCTCATTGGGCGTGAGACCGAAGCCCGCGAGTTCTTCGAGAAGCTGCTGGCGCTCACGAACGATCTCGGCCTGATTTCGGAAGAGTACGACCCTGTGGCGAAGCGAATGCTGGGCAACTTCCCGCAGGCGTTGTCGCACATTGCTCTGGTTCACACAGCCCTCACGCTGTCGGGTGCCTGGCGGCCGCAGAGTTAGCTTGTCTTCGCTCGTTGCGCGCGGAACAGGCAACCTGTCGGCCCGCTTCTTGCTCTTCCTACATAGATCCCAACATCTCTGGTGCACAACATCTCTGGTGAACTTTGACTGATCGAACCCCTAGCTCTACCTACCGGCTGCAGCTTCACAAAGACTTCACGTTCGACAACGCTGCATCCATCGCGCAGTACCTCTATGACCTTGGCGTCACGCACATCTATAGCTCTCCCTACCTGCAGGCCGCGCCCGACAGTATGCACGGGTACGATGTTGTCGATCATCAGCGGGTGAACGAGGAGCTTGGCGGCAAGCAGGCGCACCTGCGTTTCTCGAATACGCTGGGTGAGTGCGGTTTGGGCCAGGTGCTCGACATTGTGCCGAACCATATGTCGCTCGGCAAAGAGAACCGCTACTGGTGGGATGTGCTTGAGAACGGCGTCACCAGCCGCTATGCATCGTTCTTTGACATTGATTGGCAGCCGCAGGAGGAGCGCCTCCGCGACAAGGTGCTGGTGCCGATCCTCGGCGACCAGTATGGGCGCGCGCTGCAGGGCGGCGGCGTTAAGGTGGTGCGTAAAGGCGTTGAATTTCAGGTGGAGGCAGCGGGGCAGACGCTGCCTACCGCGCCGACATCGCTGCCGGCCATCCTGTTTCGCGCGGCCGAGTACGCCAAGTCCGATACCCTCAGCTTCCTGGCTGCGTCCTTTCGCCGACTGCCCGCGCCCGAGGCCTGGGATCGCTGGGTCATTCTCGCGCGCAACCGGGACAAGGTCGTGCTGTTCAAGCTGCTCTCACGCCTGTGCTCTGAGGAAGAGAGCGTGTGTGAGGCCATCGATAAATCCGTGGCCGAGCTCAACGGCAATCTGGATGCGCTCGACGACTTCCTCACCCAGCAGAACTATCGCCTGGCGTACTGGAAGACCGCCGACCAGCAACTGGGCTATCGTCGCTTTTTCGATGTCAACACCCTCATCGGGCTGCGTATGGAGCGCGAGCACGTGTTTGAGGAGACGCACGCGCTCATCATCGAGTGGCTGCGGGCCGGCGTGCTCGATGGCATCCGCGTCGATCATCCGGACGGCCTGCGCGATCCGCTGGAGTACTTCCATCGCCTGCGCGAGCATGTGCCCGAAGGATGGATCATCGGCGAGAAAATCCTTGAGCCGGGCGAGTATCTGCGCGAGAGCTGGCCGATCGATGGCACCAGCGGCTACGACTTCATGAACGCGGTGCTTGGCACCTTGTTTCATCCGGGCGGCATGGCGGAGCTGTCGAAGATCTATGGCGAGTTCACGCAGCAGCCGACCGTCTTTCCACCCATCGCCCATGACAAGAAGATGATGGTCATGGAGCAGGCGCTGGGTTCAGATGTCAATCGACTGACCAGCGTGTTCGTTGAGATCTGCGAGCAGAACCGGAACCAGCGCGACTTCTCCCGCGCGGAGATCCAGCGCGCCATCGTCGCCATTGCCGCGTGCTTCGCCATCTATCGAACCTATGTGCAGCCGGATCGCGAGGAAATCAACGACGAAGACCGCGATATCATCCGCCGGGCGGTGACGTGCGCGCGTGATAACCGCCCCGACATTGATGCCTCGCTCTTCGAGTTTCTTGAGAACGTGCTCACGATGGAGGTCCGCGGCAAGAAGGAAACGGAGTTCGTGCTGCGCTTCCAGCAGTTCACCAGTCCGGTGATGGCGAAGGGCGTTGAGGACACGGCCTTCTACTGCTATAACCGCCTGATTGCTGCCTGCGAGGTGGGTGGCGATCCGGGCCGCGACGGTCTTTCAGTTGACGACTTTCACGCCTACAACACGCAGATGCAGGCGCAGCATCCGCTGACGATGACCACGCTTTCGACGCACGATACCAAGCGGGCGGATGATGTGCGGGCGCGGCTCGCCGTGCTGACTGAGGTTCCACGCGAGTTTCGCAGGGTCCTGCGGCGCTGGTCGCGCATGAACGCAAAGCTCGCCGCCGGGATCGACCGCAACACGGAGTACTTCTTCTACCAGACGGTAATTGGTGCGTGGCCGATCGACAGCACACGCATGCGCGCCTACATGGAAAAGGCGACCAAGGAGGCCAAGCAGCAGACCTCCTGGACGGCGGTCAACAAGGAGTTTGAGGACGGTCTGAATGCCTTCATCGACGGAACGCTGGCGTCTACCGACTTCTGCGCCGAGGTTGAAGAGTTTGTCGGCAGCATCCGTTCTGCGGGGCGCATCAACTCGCTGGCGCAGACCCTGCTGAAGCAGACCGCGCCGGGGGTTCCCGATCTCTATCAGGGCTCGGAGCTGTGGGACTTCAGCCTGGTTGACCCGGACAATCGTCGACCGGTCGACTACGATCTGCGCCGGCGCCTGCTGACAGAGCTGAAGTCGCTGACCGTTGAGGAGATCGTGCGTCGCGCCGATGAAGGCATGACCAAGCTGTGGACGCTCCATCAATCGCTGACGCTGCGGCGCGAGCAACCACAGTGGTTCCGTGGCGACGCTGCCTATACTCCGCTGCTGCCGCGCGGCCGCAAGCGTGAGCACGTCATCGCCTATCAACGCGGCGACGCTGTCATCACCGTGGTTCCACGGCACTCCCTGCTGCTGGGAAATAGCTGGGCCGATACATCTATCACTCTTCCGGAGGGGACCTGGATCAACCGGCTCTCCGGTGAGGGTCATCACGGAGGCAATGTGCGACTGGACGATCTGTTCGCCAGGTTTCCCGTAGCGCTTCTGGTCAAGGAAGGATCAACACATGCATGAGTTTCGGATCTGGGCACCCGCCGCAAAGAAGATGACCCTGGTGCTCTACGGCAAAGGCGAGGACCAGGCCAAGGGAGAAGCTGCAGGCGAACTGCGCTGCGCCATGCAGGGACCCGGCGACGATGGCTGGTGGAGTGTGATGGCCGAAGGCGAGTGCGGCGACGACTACGCCTACCTCATCGACGATGATGCGACCGCCTACCCGGACCCGCGCGCGCTCGACATGGGACACGGTGTTCACGGCCCGTCACGCCTCTACGATCAGGACGCCTTTGTCTGGCACGACCCGCTCTGGCAAGGGCCACCACTTACCGGGGCCATCATCTACGAGATGCACATCGGCACCTTCAGCGATGGCGGCACGTTTGACTCGGCGATTGATCATCTGCGCTACCTGGTCACGCTGGGCATTACGCACGTCGAGATCATGCCGATCGCCGCCTTCCCAGGCGACTTTGGCTGGGGCTACGATGGCGTGGGCCTGTTTGCCGCGGCGCACAACTATGGTGGACCCGCCGCCTTCAAGCGCTTTGTTGATGCCTGCCACCAGACCGGGCTCGCCGTGCTGCTCGACGTTGTTTACAACCACTTCGGGCCGGTCGGCAACTACACGCCGAAGTTCGGCCCGTACCTGACAGATCGCCATCGTACCCCGTGGGGTGCGGCCGTCAACTTTGAGGAGGCCGGCAGCGATCAGGCGCGGCGCTACTTCATCGACAATGCGCTGATGTGGATGCGCGACTACCACGTGGATGGACTTCGGCTGGATGCGGTGCACGAGTACATGGATCGCTCTGCCGTTCACTTCATGGAACAGCTCTCGGGGGAGACGGATATTCTTTCCTCGGTGCTCGGCCGTCGCCTGAGTCTGATTGCCGAAAGCGATCTGAATGACCCGCATATCATCAAGCCGCGCGAGGCCGGCGGCATGGGCATGGATGCGCAGTGGAGCGACGACTTCCATCACTCGCTCTTTACGGTGCTGCATCCGGGCGAGTCCGGTCACGGCTACTACGATGACTTCGGCAGCATGGAGGCGCTGGCGAAATCGATCAAGGAGGTCTTTGTCTACGACGGGGTGTACTCCGCCTTCCGCCAGCGCACGCATGGCCGTCGTGTCGGCGATCTCTCCGCACATCACTTTCTCGGCTACATCCAGAATCATGATCAGATCGGCAACCGCGCCATCGGCGATCGGATCGAGCATCTTATCGGCATGGAGAAGAGCAAGGTCGCGATGGCGCTGGTGCTCACGGCGCCCTTCATCCCGATGCTCTTTCAGGGCGAAGAGTACGCCGCATCGACCCCCTTCCAATACTTTGCGCACCACGACGATGAGGCGATGGCAAAGGCCGTCTCTGAAGGGCGCAAGCGCGAGTTCTCCGGCTTCGGATGGAACGACGATCAGATTCCTGACCCGGAAAAGCGGGAGACCTTTGAGCGATCGCGGTTGAACTGGGGCGAGGTCTACACCGGCAAGCACCAGGAGATGCTGGATTGGACGCGCAAGCTGATCCATCTGCGGCGCAACTCGATCTCGCTTAACGATGGGCAGCTGCAGCGAGTGCAGGTCAAGTTCGACGAGGAGAAGCGCTGGTTGACCATGCGGCGCGGCCATGTGCTGGTTGCGTTGAACCTCGGAGATGCGGCCGTGACGCTTCCCAACCGTGACAAGCTGCCGCTCGAACTGGCGTCCAATCCGGCTATCAAGGTCACGGACAGCGAGATCGCTCTGCCACCAGACAGCGTGGCCATCCTGCACGGACGATGATCGCAGAGCTGTCCTGAACCGACCGCAACCTCTCATGGGCAGAGGGTTGCGGTCGGTGTCCAGTTCAGCGAGGCCTTGCCAAAGAGTTTGTGCTCGCGGTTCTAACTGACGCATGACGATGCAGTGGGTGAGACTTTTCCCTAAGCTCTTCGTCTTCGACCTAGGCACATCATTCAACCGACAGCGGCCTGCTAAAGTCTGGCGGTCATACCGCAGACGAGGGAGTGCTGGGGAGGCGGAAGGATTCCATGAGAGCGAACCGGTCTGGTTTCGGATTTAGGTATCGAACGTGGGGTGCTGCCGTACTGGCGCTTGGTCTACTGCCTGGCATTTCGCCTCGTGCCGCCGCGGCTCAGGCAGCCGCCTCCACAACGCCGGCACCCGCGACTGCGCGGCAGATCGGGACCATCCAGGCCATCGCGCCAGCTTCGCTGCAAGTCACCAGCGACAAGGGTGAGACGATCTCGGTCGTCTTGGCGGCGGAGACAAAGGTAGTACAGCTGGCTGTTGGCAGCACCGACCTGAAGACGGCGCAGCCGGCGTCGATCACCGATCTGGCGGTCGGGGATCGGGTGCTTGTGCTCGGCGCGGCGGGAGACACACCGTCGAGCATCACGGCGCGGCGCCTGGTGCTGATGAAGTCTGGCGATATCGCCAAGCAGCGCGCGGCAGAGCAGGCCGGCTGGCAGCACGGGACGGGCGGTCTCGTCAGCGCGGTCGATCCGGCGAGCGGCCAGGTAACGATCAAGTCAGGCGTGCGCACCATTCTCATTGCGACCGGCCCCTCGACCATCCTTCGCCGCTACGCTCCAACCTCGGCCCGGTTTGAGGATGCGACCAGAAGTACTCTGGCAACGCTGCACGTCGGTGATCAGCTGCGGGTGCGCGGAGAACGAGCTGCCGACGGCTCCATCAAGGCAGACGAGATCATCAGCGGCTCCTTCCAGCATCTCTCCGGCATCATCCAGGCAGTTGACACGGCGGCCGGTCAGCTCACGCTGAGGGACAGCAAGACACACAAGTCCACGATCCTTTCGGTCACCGCGGGAACGGCCATCCACGAGCTTCCGCCGGAGGTCGCAGATCGCTTCGCCGCACGCGCCCGGGCCGGCGCGGCGGCACATGCAGCGCCCACCCGTACAGCCGCTCCAGCAACTTCGTCCGAGACCGCCGACGCCGCCTCACCGCGGACCGGCGGCGGCGATCTTTCGCAGGTGGTCTCCCGTCTCCCCCTTCTTCCGCTATCAGATTTGAAGGTCGGCGACACCGTGATGGCGGTCGGCGCAGAGGGCAACGCTGGCGCGGTTACCGCCGTGACCATCCTCGGCGGGGTGCAGGCCATCCTCGCCGCAGCGCCCGAAGGCGGCGCGGAGATGACGCTCTCGCCCTGGAGCGTGGGCGGCGGGGCGGAGACCGGAGGCTCGCAATAAACTTCTTTTCAGGAGCAGAAATGCACGTTCGAGCATCGCTGAGGGTAGGTCTCTTTCTTCTGTGCATCATCAGCGGTGCGCTTGCATGGGGACAGAGCGGCGCTGTCATCCATGGCACGGTTGCCGATCCGGATGATGCCGTCATCCCCGGCGCTACGGTCACCTTCACGCCGGCCACCGGCCAGGCGCTGCTCACCACCTCACAGGCGGATGGCGGCTACACGCTCAACGGCGTTCCAGCCGGCCTCTATGCCGTGACCGTCACCATGAAAGGCTTCTCCAGCTACGTCAAGCAGGGGGTTCGCATCACCCCGAACCAGCAGCTCACGCTGGACGTCAAGATGGCGATCCAGGAGCAGTCGCAGCAGGTTCAGGTCGACGCCCAGTCCAACCAGCTCAGCACGGACTCCGACGCCAACGCAAGCGCGACGATCATCAAGGATAAGGACCTTGACGCGCTCTCCGATGATCCCGATGAGCTCTCATCCGAACTCTCGGCGCTCGCGGGGCCAGCCTCCGGCCCTAGCGGCGGCCAGATCTACGTCGATGGCTTCACCGGCGGGCAGCTGCCGCCGAAGTCTTCCATCCGGGAAATCCGCATCAACCAGAATCCCTTCTCGGCACAGTTCGACAAGATCGGCTACGGCCGGGTCGAGGTCTTCACCAAGCCCGGAACCGACAAGTTTCACGGTAACTACAGCATCCAGGGCGGCGACAACCACTTCAATACCTCGAACCCGTTTCTAGGCAGCGCCAACGTGCAGCCGCCGTATCACACGCTGTTCATGATCGGCAGCATTACGGGTCCCATCAACCGCTTCTCGTCCTTCTCGGTGGGCGGCTCGAACCGCACCATCCAGTCCAACAACATCGTCAACCCGACGAACTTCTACGCCGATCCTGCAAACCCCACCGTCCTGTGCGCGCCGCTCGAACCCGCCAGCAGCCCCTGCCAGATCACGGGCTCCTATCCCTCAACGGCAAGGGCCGTCTTCAATCCCCAGACCCGCAGCGACTTCACTCCGCGTGTGGACCTCGCTCTGGGCGAAAAGAACACCCTCACCGCGCGCTACCAGTACTACGTGAATGGCCAACAGAACGCCGGTGTCGGCAATACCAGCCTTCAGAGCGTCGGCTACAGCACGGATGCCACGGAGAACACGGTTCAGCTGAGCGACACCCAGCTGATCAGCTCACATGTCATCAACGAGACCCGCTTTGAGTACGAGCGCGATCACTCGCTGCAGACCCCGAACAGCACGGATCCAACGGTCTCGGTGCAGGGCATTGTGACCGGCGGCGGCTCCAGCCTGGGCCTGCAGCAGAGCACCTCCACTCATATTGAGGCGCAGAACTATACCTCGGTGCAGCTGGCCAAACACTTCATGCGCTTGGGTGGACGGCTCCGCACGACGCAGGAGAGCCTGACCTCGAACGCCGGCTCGAACGGCACCTTCACCTACACCTCGCTGGCCAACTACATCACCGGAACGTCGCAGCAGTTTCGCCAGACGATCATCACCAACCCGACCATCGCAAACCGCCTCACCGACGTCGGCATCTACGCCGAAGATGACTGGAAGGCGCGACCCAACCTGACCATCAGCTATGGCCTGCGCTACGAGGCGCAGAACGTCATCCACAGCAATCATGATCTGGCTCCGCGCTTTGCTCTCTCCTACGGCGTTCCGCACCACGGCAAGCCGCCCGTCACCGTGCTGCGCGCCGGCTACGGCATCTTCTACGATCGCTTCCAGCAGTCGGATGTGCTGACCTCGATCCAGTACAACGGGCTCAATCAATCGCAGAACCTCGTCCAGAGCCCCAATCCCGCCACCTGCCAGCCCGGCGCGCTTGCCGGCTGCGGAGGCGGCGCCAGCAGCAACGTCCTGGGCAGCACAATCTATACGCTCGCTCCGAACCTGCGCAGCTCCTACAACCAGCAGGCCGCCTTCGGGATGGATCAGCAGCTGGGGCGCGCCGGCACGGTCTCGGTCAACTACATTACGGCCAAGGGCATTCACCAGTACCTGAGCCGCGCCATCACCAACGATCAGGGAAGTCCGAGCGCCACCAGCTATAACAACCAGTACCTCTCGGGTGGCTACTACGAAGAGCAGCAGCTGCTCGTGAACAGCAACATCCGCATGAAGAAGCTACAGCTCTTCGGCTTCTACTCCCTCAACTTTGCCAACGCAAACACCGGCAGCTCGACGACCTTCGCGACCGACGTTGACAATCGCCGCATCGACTACGGCAACGCGTCCTTCGTCCATCGCAACTTCGCCGTAGTCGGCGGCAGCTATCAGGTGCCCTGGCACATCTCGCTTAGCCCCTTCCTGCTCGCGCAGTCGGGCACCTTCTACAACATCACCACGGGAACCGATCGCAACTTCGACGGCCAGTTCAACGACCGGCCCTACTTCGTCAACGGCAATCACGGCAACTGCCGCAGCGCCGCCGACTACAGCCTCACTCAGAACGCCGCCGGCACCCTCATCCAGGTACCCATCAACTACTGCGTTGGTCCGGCCAACTCGACCATTAACCTACGTGTTGCAAAGACGATCGGCTTCGGCCCGAAGACCAAGCCCGCCGCGGGCGCTGCTGGTGGTGCAAACGGCCAGGGCGGTGGTGGTCGTGGCGGCCGCGGCGGCGGTCCTGGCGGCCCGGGCGGTGGTCCCGGCGGTGGCGGCCCGGGCGGCGGCTTTGGCGCCAGCAACACCGGCAGGCGCTACAACCTCAGCCTCGGCGCGCAGGGCTCCAACATCTTCAACCAGGTTCCCTACGGCACCCCCAACAGCGTGGTCAGCTCGGCGGAGCAGTTCGGCCGCTTCACCACACTCGCCGGCAGACCCTTTAGCACCTCGAACGCCGTGCGACAGGTCACCCTGCAGGCCAACTTCACCTTCTAACCACGCACCCTCTGCCGGACAGGCGGCCGCTGCAGCGGCGCCCCGACCACAACCGTTTTGGCCGTCATAAACTCGCGTAGCCCCGCCGCCGAGAGCTCCCGTCCGTAGCCTGATCGCTTGACGCCGCCAAATGGCAGACGCGGATCACTCGTGACCATCGCATTCAGGAAGACAGACCCGCACTCGAGATCGGCCAGAAAGCGCTGCTGCTCCGCTGGATCGCGTGTCCAGGCAGAGGCCGCCAGACCAAACGGCGTGTCGTTCGCCAGCTCGATCGCATCCTCGATCGAGTCCACGCGAAACACCATCGCCACCGGCCCAAAGATCTCTTCGCGGTAGACAGGACACCTCCGCGGCACACCTTCAAGCACCGTCGGCTCAAAGAAGTTTCCCTCCCGCAGCAGCGGCCGCCCACCCGTCAGCACCCGCGCGCCCGCGACCCGTGCGGACTTCACCTGCGCCTCCAGATCACCCAGCAGACGCCGCGTCGCAATAGGTCCAATCTGTGTCTCCAGGTCCGCGGATCCCCGACCCGCATCCGTTCCATGGCGGTTACAAATTGCGGCACGAACCGGTCATACACATCCTTCATCACGATGAAGCGCTTCGCTGCGATGCACGATTGCCCACTGTTGATGCAGCGCGCCTTGACCCCCATCTCGACTGCGAGATCGAGATCGGCCGATGACATCACCAGAAACGGATCGCTGCCCCCAAGCTCCAGCACGGACTTCTTGATCAGCCATCCTGCCTGCGCCGCAATGGCGCGTCCTGCCGCCTCGCCACCGGTCACCGTCACAGCGGCCACTCGGTCGTCGCCCAGCACGGCCTCCACCTGATGCGTCTCCAGCAGAAGCGATTGGAAGCTTCCGCGCGGAAAGCCCGCTCGCCGCGCCAGCGCCTCGATCGCCAGCGAGCACTGCGGCACATTCGCCGCATGCTTCAGCAGCCCTACGTTGCCAGCCATCAGCGCCGGCGCCAGGAAGCGAAACACCTGCCACAGAGGAAAGTTCCAGGGCATTACAGCAAGGATCACGCCCATCGGCTCCCATCGCACGTAGCTGTGGCTGGCCTCGGTCACCACCGGCTCCGGCGCCAGCAGGCGCGGCGCCTGCTCCGCGTAGTACCGGCACACCAGCGCGCACTTCGCCACCTCCTGCCGCGCCTGCTCGATCGGCTTGCCCATCTCCTCGCTGATCAGCAGCGCCAACTCGGCCGCGTCCTGCTCCAGCAGCGTCGCCAGCTTTCGCATGCACAACGCACGATGCTCGACAGGCATGCTGCGGTAGGTTCGAAACGACTGCGCCGCTACCTCGATCTTCTCGCGCATCGCCGCGTCCCCCAACGCGGCAAACGATCGCAGCAGCTTGCCGGTTGCAGGATTGATCGATTCGATCGCCATAGGGTCTCATCGAAGATGCTAACCGACTCCACAGCCCCTGCCGCTATGACTTTGCCACGCAACGGTACGCGCGAGTCGTCGCTCAGGCAGACCGCGCCGTCACAGGAAAACCATCGCCGCCATGTAGCATGGAACCCTCTACTATGCCGCTCGAGTCGCCCATGTCATCGCCGCCCCACACGCCGGATCCAGCCTTCATGCGACAGGCCATCGACCTCGCCACCGCCAACGTCCTCTCCGGCCGCGGCGGTCCCTTCGGCGCCGTCATCGTGCGCGCCGGAGAGGTTGTCGCCACCGGCGTCAACCTGGTCACCGCCAGCAACGATCCAACCGCGCATGCCGAAGTCACCGCCATCCGCCGCGCCGCCGCCGAGCTGGGCTCGCCCCTGCTCTCCGGCTGCGA
Source organism: uncultured Acidobacteriaceae bacterium (assembly GCA_964236325.1). Taxonomy (GTDB): domain Bacteria; phylum Acidobacteriota; class Terriglobia; order Terriglobales; family Acidobacteriaceae; genus Edaphobacter. Next base: position 25,555 of record CAXSEC010000017.1, read on the forward strand.
GCTCTACAGCTCCTGCGAGCCCTGCCCGATGTGCCTCGCCGCCGCCTACTGGTCGCGCCTTGACGCCGTCTTCTTCGGCAACACCTCGGCCGACGCCGCGCAATCCGGCTTCGACGACGCAACCATCTACCAGCAGCTCGCGCTGCCGCCCGCCGAGCGCTCCCTCCCTGCCACGCGTCTGCTCGGCAACGAAGCCCTGGAGAGCTTTGCCGCATGGCAGGCAAGCCCGAACAAACTAGAGTATTAGCAAGCCCCCGCGCCGCGCCCTTACGAGGCCACAAGGCTATGACCGAATCCATGCCTGATGCCACCCAGATGACCCCACCGCTTCGTGAACCAGCCACCCGCGTCGCTCTGCTCGGCTTTGGCACCGTCGGCAGTGCCGTTGCGCGCGTCCTCGCCGCCCAGCAGTTCGCTGGCATCGAGCTGACCCACATCGTCAATCGCAACGTCGCTCGCAAGCAAGGCTCCGAAGCCGCGCTGCACGTGCCGTCGACCACGCTCTGGCACGACGATCCAGCAGCCGTGCTCGACGGCCCTGATGTCGACATCATCATCGAGACCATCGGCGGCCTTGACCCGATCGAGAGCTGGCTCAGCCACGCGCTGCGCTCCGGCAAATCCGTCATCACTGCGAACAAACAGCTCATCGCCTATCGCGGCGCATCGCTCGCGGCCATCGCCGCCGATCATCGCGTACAGCTGCTCTACAACGCGGCCGTCGCCGGCGGCGTGCCCGTGCTGCCCGCCGTCCTGCAGGGGCTGCAGGGAGATCGCCTCACGCGTCTCAGCGGTGTCCTCAACGGCACCTGCAACTTCATCCTCAGCCACATGGAGCAGGGCGCCAACTACGCCGAAGTCCTCGCTCAGGCGCAGGCCGCCGGCTATGCCGAGGCCGATCCCGCAGCTGACGTCGACGGCTTCGACGCCCGCGCCAAGCTCTGCATCCTCGCGCGCGTTGCGCTCCATGCCGAGCTCAATCCCGACGACGTGCCAACGCAATCGATCTCGCTGCTCGATGCCGTCGACTTCCAGTACGCCCGCGAGCTCGGCTGCACCATCCGCCAGGTCTCCCGCGTGCAGCTCGGTGGAGACGCCGTGCACGCCCGCGTCGCGCCCATGCTCGTCCCGCACAGCTCGCCGATCGCCTGGTCCCACGGCACCCAGAACATGGTCGTCACCACCGGCGAGTTTGGCGGCGACGTCGTCTTCTCCGGCCACGGTGCGGGCGGCAATCCCACCGCGGTCGCCATCGTCAGTGACCTGCTCGCCGTCGCCCACGGCTCCTGCACCGTCTCGCTCGAAACCGCGCCGCGCCGCGTCATCGGCGAGTTTCTCGCGCCGCACTTCCTCCGCTTCATCGTGGACGACAAGCCCGGCATCGTCTCGGCCATCGCCGGCGCGCTCGCCACCGTCGGCGCCAACATCGACTCCATCCTGCAGCGGCCCGGCTACCCCAAACACCGCCTGCCGTTCGTCGTCACCACCGAGCCCTGCCTCACCTCCACCATCAATCGCGCGCTCACGGCGATGGGCAACTTCGAGTGCATGCTCCAGCCGCCACTTGCCCTGCAGATCCTCACCGTCGATGACAAAGCCGAAGATTGATCCGCCGCCTGCGTCTTTGGCCAAATGCCCTCCGTCAACCGGCCAAGTCTTCCTGGAGCTTCCTGTGCTTGCTTCGCGCGTCGTCCCTCTCGTTCTATCGCTCGCTCTCCCGCTCGCTCTCGCCGCACAGACTCCCACGTCGACGCAAACCGGATCGGTTACAAATCCAACGCCCGTCATCAGCGTCCCCAACCCGCCCAACACCGCGGCTCAGCAGGCCAGGCACTACGTCGTCCTGGTCTCGCTCGACGGCTTCCGCTACGACTACCCGAAGAAGTTCGGCACGCCGCATCTTGATGCCATCGCCCACGCCGGTGTCAGTGCCCGCGATGGCATGCTGCCCAGCTTTCCCTCGCTCACCTTTCCCAACCACTACTCGATCGTCACCGGCCTCTACCCGGAGCACCACGGCATCGTCGGCAACAGCTTCTACGATCCCGCGCGCGACGCCGTCTACGCCTACACCCGCCCTGAAACCAACGCCGATGGCACCTGGTATGGGGGCACCCCGCTCTGGTCGCTCGCCGAGCAGCAGGGCATGCGCGCCGCCTGCCTCTTCTGGCCCGGCTCCGAGGCCGAGATCGCCGGCAAGCGACCCAGCTTCTACCTGCACTACAACGACGGGCTCGATGACCATCTCCGCATCGATCAGGTCATCGCCTGGCTCAACCTTCCCGCCGCCGATCGCCCGCACTTCATCACGCTTTACTACGCCAACACCGACCACGCCGGCCACGCCCACGGCCCCGACTCGCCGGAGATGCGCGATGCCGTCCACCACGTCGACGACCTCATCGGCGAGCTCGAAACCAAACTCCACGCCACCGGTCTGCCAGTCGATCTCATCGTGCTCGCTGACCACGGCATGATCCCGCTCCAGCCGCCCGCCGTCATCCTCTCGGACTTCGCCAATCTCGACGGGGTCCGCACCCAGGGCTCACTGATCAACCCGAAGAACGATGCGGAGGCCGAGCGAATCTACCGCGACTTTCTCGCGCATCCCAGCCCTAAATTCAAGGTCTATCGGCGGGCCGCCATGCCGCCTGAGCTGCGTTTCGACGCGAACCCGCGCGAAGGCGATCCCGTGGTGGTCCCAACCGGCCCCTACACGCTGCTCGTCCCCGCCAGCAAGCTGCCGGAGCCAATCCAGGTGCACGGCGGCCACGGCTTTGACGCCCACACCATGCCCGAGATGAAGGCCCTCTTCGTCGCCGATGGGCCGGACTTCAATCACAACAAGCGCCTGAAGACCTTCGAGAACGTCGACGTCTACGATCTCATCACGCAGATCCTCGGTCTGCACACCCCGCCCAACGACGGCACGCTGAAGCCCCTCGAATCCGCACTCACCAGGCAGGCTCGCAAACTTCAGCCACAATAAAAAGGCAGGGAAGCCGCGAAGCGTCTCCTGCCTTGTTGCATGTGTAACCGATCTAGTTTTTCTAAAACCTAGTACTTTGGCATACTCGGATCAATCCGCTCCGCCCACGCCGTAATCCCGCCGGCCAGGTTCTTCACCTGCGTGAATCCCGCCGCCTTCAGCTCCTGCGCCGCCTTCTGCGATCGACCACCGGACTTGCAGTGCACCACGATCTCCTCGTCCTTGCCGACCGGGATCTCGTTCAGCCGCGATCCAATCTGCCCCACCGGAATCAGCGGCGCCCCCAGGTTCACGATCGCGTACTCGTGCGGCTCCCGCACATCGAGCACAAACGGCTTGTCGCCCGCATCCTGCCGCTGCTTTAGCTGCTCCACCGAGATCTGCGCAATGCCGTCAACCACATTGGCGCCTGCATCAAGCGCGCCATGCGAGCTCACTTCAAGTGGTCCCACAGCGGCCGGCTTCGCGATGCCGCAGAACTGATCGTAGTCAATCAACGCCGTCACCGTCGGGTTCGGCCCGCACACCGGGCACTCCGGATTCTTGCGCAGCTTCAGCGTACGGAAGCTCATGCCTAGCGCGTCGACAAGCAGGAGACGCCCGACAAGCGGCTCGCCAATGCCTAGGATCAGCTTGATCGTCTCCGTCGCTTGAATCACGCCCACCAGCCCTGGCAGAATGCCCAGCACACCACCCTCGGCGCAGCTCGGCACCAGTCCTGGCGGCGGCGGCTCCGGATACAGGCAGCGATAGCACGGTCCGTCCGGCAGCCCAAACACGCTCGCCTGGCCCTCAAAGCGGAAGATCGAGCCGTACGCATTCGGCTTGCCCAGCAGCACGCAGGCATCGTTCACCAGATAGCGCGTCTGGAAGTTGTCCGTGCCGTCCGCGATGACGTCGTAGTCCTTGAAGATCTCCATCGCGTTCGCGCTCGTCAGCATCGTGTTGTGCTTCACGATCGTCGTGTTCTTGTTCAAGCCCTGCAGCATGATCTCGGCCGAATCAACCTTCAGCCTGCCCACCGTCGCCTGCGAGTGAATGATCTGCCGCTGCAGGTTCGATTCATCGACCACGTCGAAGTCCACCAGCCCAATCGTCCCCACGCCCGCCGCCGCCAGATACAGCGCCAGCGGTGCGCCCAGCCCGCCCGTACCGACGCACAGCACCTTAGCTGCCTTCAGCTTCTGCTGGCCCTCCATGCCCACCTCGGGCAGGATCAGATGCCGCGAGTACCGCGCTATCTCTTCGTTGGTCAGCTTCGGAAGCTCGGTGCTCACTTCAGGTAGTGCCGTTGCAGTTGCCATACCACATCTCCTCGCTCATCATCACGGATGAGCCCGGCCTCGTTGGCAGCAGACCAAATCAGTTACAAATCACTCTGAACGTCGCAGGACTGAAAGGGGAAGGGAACTAGTGACAGCAACAACACCCGGCAACACACGTCGCGCAGGTACAGGAGCAGGCCGCCGGACAGCCGCATCCACCTGCAATCGACGGGATAATCGTCAACTCATCCACCTCGGTCGTCGCCGTGTCTTCCCGCTGCGGCAGGTACCGAATATCGTCATCGTTCAAGTAGACATTCACGAACGAGCGCAGCTTGTTGTCGTCCGTGAACAGGTGCTTCTTCAGCTCAGGCGCGTTATAGACCAACGCATCGAGCGCGCCCTGCACCGAGGAAGCACTCACCTCGACCGTCTCCTTGCCCTTCGTGTACGCCCGCAACGGTGTCGGGATATGGACCTTCATGCCTTCTCTCCCTCATGCACATCTGTGCTCATTCTCGCAGCATCGTGCGCCACGGCGTCTTCCACGCCCGTTACATCAATCTCCAGCGCCTCATCCGAAAACTCTTTTTCTTCCTCGCTCGTGCCCTTCAGCAAAAATGAGTTCGTCACCTTCGCCCGCCCCTGCTCAATCGCCGTAATCACATACGAGCAGCCAAGCCAATGCGCCTCGGCAAAGTCCGTCTGCGACCACTGCGCCGGATGATCCGGATGCGAGTGATAAAACCCGACAATATCCAGGCCCGCCTTGCGTCCCTCACGCTGTGCGCGAATCAGTTCCTCGGGCGCAATGTGATAGCGGTTGTGCGCTGAGTCCGTCCGCGTGTTGCCTGCACGAATCAGCTGCCGAACCTCATTGCCGTCCGCATCGCCCTTGCCCAGCATGATTCCGCAGCACTCGTGCGGGTACGTCTCTTCGCCATGCGCCCGCAGCGCTTCGTACTCGGCAAACCGCAGTCGCAGCACCTAGTCGCCCTCCGTCCAGAACCGCTCGCTCATGTACTTCTCCGCCGCGTCGCACAGAATCGTCACGATCACTGCCTCGCGCCCCGCCGCCGCCTCGCGTTCGCCTACCGCAAGCGAGGTGGCCACCGCCGCTGCCGCCGAAACCCCCACCAGCATCCCGGACTCGCGCGCCAGCCGCTTCGCCATCCGGTACGCGGCTTCGGTCGAGGCCTCGATGTTTTCATCCGCGAGCTGCGCGTCGTAGATCCTCGGCACGATCGCCGTCTCCATGTGCTTCAAACCCTCGAGCCCGTTGAACGGAGAGTCCGGCTGCATCGAAATGCACCGCACCGCCGGGTTCAACTCCCGCAACCGCCGCGTCGTCCCCATGAACGTCCCGCTCGTCCCCAGTCCGGCGACAAAGTGCGTGATCTGCCCCTCGGTCTGCCTCCAGATCTCGTTCGCGGTGCCGTGATAATGCGCCTTCCAGTTGTTCTCGTTGCCGTACTGATCGGCATAGAAGTAGCGATCAGGATTCTCGGCCGCCAGCGCCCGCGCCCGCCGGATCGCCCCGTCCGACCCCTCACCCGGATTTGTCCACTCTATCCGCGCCCCATACGCCGCCAGATACTTCTTCCGCTCCGGCGACACATTCGACGGCATGCACAGCGTTACCGGAAACCCCAGCGCCGCGCCCAGCATGGCGTACGCGATCCCCGTATTGCCGCTCGTCGCGTCCAGCAATCCCTTACCCTGCCGCTCCCCAAACACCAGCAGCCCGCGCCGCTCTGCATCGAGCACAATCGCTGACGCCGCCCGATCCTTCACCGACCCGCCCGGGTTCGCCCACTCCGCCTTGCCCAGAATCTGGATGCCCGGCAGATGCTCCGTGATCCGGTCCAGCCGCAGCAGCGGCGTGTTGCCGATCCGCTCCAGCAGCCCCTCGCCCAGCGTCTTTTGTGCCACCATCGTCGCCATATTCGTCGCCGCCATGCTCATCGCGTCCCGCCTCTGAAACCCTCTTCGTCGCTCATCGCCGTGCGCCCGGTTGAGCACAGCCCCGCTCTATGCGACAGTTAACTGCGAGTCTATAGAACCACTAGAACCACTAAGCCGAACCCCGAAGCGAACCCTATGGCCAAGAAGCAGATCTCCCGCACCTTTGACGACGTTCTCTCCACGCTCGGCACGCAGAAGTTTGATGTCGCCCCCGCACCTGAGGGTGCAAAGCGCAACGCCAAGGCCGTTACCGTCTCAAAATACGGCGTCGCCGCCGAGATCGCCCCCGCCCCCGATGGCACCGTGCAGATCCTCGCGCGCCCGGGCGTCGTCCTCAACGGAGAGATCGGCCGCGTCCTCGACCGCGGCTACCAGAAGTTCATCAAGACCGCCCGACTCGAGATCCCCGCCACCGCCGACCACCTTCGCGCCATCCATCACTTCCAGGAAGAACTGAACGAAGCCGCCGGCGCCCTCACCCTATATAACGAGTCGCTCGGCGCCGTCTCGGACGTCTACACCTACGACCGCGTCAAAGGCCGCGCCTCCAACTAACCCGAGGCATCAGCCTGAGAACCTTAAAGACCTCCTAAATACGCCGTCATCTCGACCGAAGCGAGACAGTTCCATCGTCTCGCGAAGTGGAGAGACCCCTGTATCTCGTCGTTGCTGTCATCTCCCGTCTATGCATCACAGAACGAAAGTTAGTGAGGTTCACGGCACGAACCGGACTCCAGGCCCATAGCACCTCCGTCCACACTGCTCCACAAGTGAGGCATGTCACCTCCGAAAGCGGCACGGTATACCGTCGCTAGATCACTTTCGGAGAGAAAATGCAGCGACTTCTTGTACTCCTTCTCAGCTTCTTCATACCAGTCAGCGCATTTGCCGCGGATGCCAATGCTTACAAGATCACCTATGACGGTGGCTCCCTGCAGAACATCAAGTCCGGCAACAATGCCGTTCTCATCATCGATCCGCAGATCATCCATCTCGAGCGAGACAACGGCAAGATCGTCAGCATCCCGGCGGCATCGATCACGGAGATCACCTACGGCCAGGATGTGCACCGGCGAATCGGCGCCGCGATCGGCCTGGCCGTCGTCTCCTTTGGTGTGGGAGGTCTGATGGCGCTCACCAAGTCGAAAAAGCATTTCGTCGGTCTCACCTGGGCGGACGGCGACTCGAAGGGCGGCTTCGCCATGCAATGCGACAAGAATGAATACCGCGGCATTCTTGCCGCTCTTCAGGGTGTCACCGGCAAGAAGGTCGTCGACTCCGAAGCCATGACCGTCAAGAACTAGCGGCACCTCCCAGTCGTCCGCCCGTGAGGTGCCGCGGGCGGGTTATACCTGGCAGCGGGAGCCGGCCGTCACCGCCCCCGCTTCCGCTGCCACTCCCGATACACCTCGCTCTTGCCCAGCCCGCGATCCCGCGCCACCTGCTTCAGCGCCTCCTTCTCGCTCAACCCGCCGGCAAGCAGCCCCCGCACCGCCGCCCCCACACTGACGACGGCATCCTCTGCCACCCGCGCAGTATCCGCCGTCGGTGACAGCAGCAGCACCATCTCCCCCCGTACACTCTCCCGCGCCGCCAGCTCGGCCCGCACCGCCGCCACCGTCCCGCGCAGAAACTCTTCATGCAGCTTCGTCAGCTCGCGCGCCACCACCACTTGCATCTCCGGCCCAAACACCGCCGCCACATCGCCTAGAGCCTCCACAATCCGGTGCGGCGTCTCGTAGAAAACCTCCGTTGTCGAATCTCCGGCCGTTGTTACACTAGAAGCCGCCAACCCCTCGAGCACCGTCCGCCGCTCGCCCGCCTTCGACGGCAGAAAGCCATGAAAGCGAAATCGCTCCGCAGGGAGCCCGCTCGCAATCAGCGCCGCCACCGCCGCATTCGCCCCCGGCACCGGAAACACCGGCACCCCCGCCGCAATCGCCTCCCGCGCCAACACCCCGCCCGGATCCGCAATCCCCGGCGTCCCGGCATCGCTCACCACCGCCACCCGCCCACCCGCCTTTAGCTCTTCGAGCAGCGAAGCCGCCCGCTCCGCCTCGTTATGCGCGTGGTAACTCACCGTCGGCGTCTTGATGCCGAAATGGTTCAGCAGCTTCTGCGTCTGCCGCGTATCCTCGCACGCAATCCGGTCCGCCTCCCGCAGCACTCTTAGCCCGCGCAGCGTCATGTCCTCCAGATTGCCGATCGGCGTCGCCACCAGGTACAGTCCCGCCGCCAACCGCCCGCGCTCCCGCCCTGCAGCCATCTCCGCCGTCAGCTTCGTCTCCGCCGTGACTCCCGCCGGCTCGTCCACGTCGCCGCCTACCGTTCCGCCAGCTTCTTCAGCCGGCGCTGCCGAGCCAACAGTCGCGTCGCGTGCGAAAGGTTCTGCGGCGTCACAATCCCCACCACCCGATCGCCTTTCACCACCGGAACCAGCTGCGCCCCGCCCTGCCCCGCCATCCGCCGCAGCGTCGTCATCACCGGATCATCCGGCCCCGCCGTCGTCAGCGCCCGCGTCATCATGCCCTGCACATACCCGTTGCCGCCGCTCTCGAGCGCCTCCACGATCCCCTGCCGCGAGATCGCCCCCACCACGCTCCCACTGCGCACCACCGGAAACACATCCTGCGTCGCATGCAGCGCCCGGTCCAACGCCTCTTCGAGCGTATCCGCGCCCGAAAGCGTGTTGTAGTCCTCCAGCATCACATCGCGCATCCGGATCGTGTCAATCTCGTTCTCAACCAACACCGTCTGACGATCCAGCGATCCGGCCAGCAGTAGAAATCCGCCCGCCACCGTCATCCACGCCTGCCGCCCCGCCAGCCCGCCAAACACCAGCAGCAGCGCCAGGATCCGGCTCAGACCGCTCATCGCCCGCGCCGCAACCGCCGTCCCGCGCCGCTCCGCCAGCACCACCCGCATCACGCGCCCGGCATCAAGCGGCACGGCGGGCAGCACATGCAGCACACCCAGCAGCACATTCCCCCACACCAGCGCCCGCAGCAGATGTCCGACGCTGATCCACGGCTGCGCCCCCAGCTCAATACCCGGCGCCACTGCCAGCATCAACCCCGCCAGCACCACCGCCGCCACCACGTTCGCTACCGGCCCCACCATCGCCATGCGCCGCTCCATCGCCGGCGTCATCTCCGCCCCATCGCCAAACGTCATCAGACCTCCGGTCGGCAGCAGCAACAGGCCCTGCATCTCCAAGCCCATCCACGCCGCCGCCATCGCTCGCGCCATCTCGCGCACCAGGACCGCAATCAGCAGCATCAGCCACAGCCCAAATCCCCGCGTACCATCGGCGCCCGCGCTTGGCGCAACCCCCATCGTCAGCGCCAGCAGCAGCAGAAAGTAGGCATGCAGCCGAACCTCCACCCCCATCCATCGTCCAAGGCTGAAGCTCCATGCCTGCATCCCTGTAATTGTATGCGCCGCAGCCGGCCTGTCATCCCAACTGAAGCCGACGCTCTAGAACCAACGTCCGCACGCATTTTTAGTTGTCATTCCGACCCTGAGCGAAGTCGAACGGGGAGGAATCCCCGCATTTGGCACTCAACGACGGAGCGCAGCGACGCGTCCCTCCTTCGCCCGTCATCAAAGCCAAGCGAATCCACCTTACTTGCCACTCCGATCACAGCTCTGTTCCCCTAACCCCTAAGCCTGTTTCCTGTCCCTGCATTCCGTTACCATCACCCCATGCGCGTCATCGCCGGCACCCTCCGCTCCCGGCTCCTCCTCGCCCCCCAGGGCTCCGCTACCCGCCCCACCTCAGACCGCCTCCGCGAGACCCTCTTCAACGTCCTCGGCCCCACCCTCGCCGGCTCCCGCTTCGCCGATCTGTACGCTGGCACCGGCGCCGTCGGCATCGAGGCCCACAGCCGCGGTGCCGCCCACGTCCACCTCGTCGAACGCGATCCCGCCGCCATCGCCACCCTGCGCGCCAACCTCTCCGCCCTCAAAGTCTTCGCCGGCACCACCGTCCACGAGCGCTCCGCCACCGCCTT
>CAXSEC010000018.1:0-34453 GCA_964236325.1 uncultured Acidobacteriaceae bacterium
CCAGCAGCTTGGTCATCTCGGCAACACGCGTTGTAGAGACACGGATGGCTCTGGTGAATATTCCTTCGTAGAGTGTTGCGGCCAGCTCGGTCGCTATAGGTTCATGACCGCCAACTACCTTCGGAATATCACGACGCGCCACGTCTGTGTTCCCTGGATCCTCACGCTCGGGCGAGAAGGCTACATAAAAGACGTTGCTTGCTTGCTGGTCGCCGCTCGTTTGAACTTTGAGCCCGAGCTTATTGTTCGCTTCGAGGATGGGGATCAGAACATCTTCGGTTGTCCCCGGATAGGTCGTACTCTCCAGCACGACCAGTTGACCCGGCTGAATCCAGGGAGCAATCGAGTGAGCCGTCTTCTCGATGTAACTAAGATCGGGTTCACGATGGCCCGTCAGCGGGGTGGGAACACACAGAATGATCGCGTCCTGATCGACAAGGTGGGAAAATTCCGTCGTCGCCCGGAATCCATGCTCCCTTGCACTCTTGATTTCCTCTGCTGGGATGCGGAAGATGTAGGAGCGACCAGACTCGAGATCGGTCACCTTCCGATCGTCAATGTCGAACCCCGTCACTTTGAAGCCCGCTTCGGCAAGCAGCAGGGAGAGCGGCAGACCGACGTAGCCGAGACCGATGATGCCGATTGTGGCCGTTCGGCTCTTCAGGCGCTCCAGGCGCTTTGCGGCAAGTTCGGGGAGAATGTCGGGGGTGCTCATCAACATGTTCGTTATTATTGCACCGGACCGGGACTTGCTGCAGGAGGATGCGTCCCACGAAGGTGGCATCTTGTCCTGCCCTGAAGCGCTACTCTCTATAGAGCAAAGGCAAAGCGTCCTTACCGCCAGAGACTCGAAAGTTGCATGGTAGGTGGCGGCCCTTCGTTGTATTCAGGAGTAGGTACATGATGGCGCGGGTACTCAACGCCGGGCTGTCTGAGACATGGAAGAAGGCTTGCCGGGGAGATCGGCTGGAGGCAACGTGGCACGGTATTTCATTACAGGAATCGCGGGTTTCATCGGATCGTCGATAGCGCATGCCCTGGTCGCTCAAGGCGACGAGGTATGCGGCATTGATAATCTTTCAACAGGCCGGATGGAGAACCTGGCCGCGATTCGCAACTCTGTCGACTTCCATCTCGGCGACATCCAGGACCTGAAAGCAGTCAAGATGGTCTGCGAGGGAGTGGATTTCGTGATCCACCAGGCGGCACTGGCGTCAGTCCCCAGGTCTGTGAAGGATCCGCAGGCGTCGCACGACTCGAACGTAAATGGAACCCTGAACGTGCTCCTGGCGGCACGAGATGCGAATGTGAAGCGTGTTGTGTATGCCGCGTCTTCCTCTGCTTACGGGGACCAACCGACACAACCCAAGCATGAGGAGATGAGTCCGGCTCCGCTTTCGCCGTATGCCGTTCAAAAACTGACAGGTGAGTACTATATTCAAGCGTTCTGCAAGGTCTACGGCATGGAAGGAATCTGCCTTCGCTACTTCAATATCTTTGGGCCTCGACAGGCAGCGGACTCGCCGTACTCTGGCGTCATCGCACAGTTTGTATACAAGATGATGGAGGGAGAGATCCCGACAATTAACGGAGATGGATCCGTAAGCCGTGACTTTACCTTCATTGCAAACGCTGTGAAGGCGAACCTTCTCGCGTGTACCGCACCTCGTGAATGCGCGACAGGACGAGTCTTCAACGTGGGGACCGGCCATAGCCACACCTTGAATGATCTTTACGGCCACCTTGCTGAGATCCTTGACTTTAGGGGAAAGCCAGTCTACGGAACGCCCCGCATTGGAGATGTTCAGCACTCGCTCGCGAGCATTGACCGGATTCGGCAGGAGCTCGGATATGAGCCGCAGGCGGACTTTCGGAATGGTTTAGAGCAAACCGTTGCCTGGTACCTTGCCGAGAGACAACGCGCCGTGGGCCAGGCTGCAGTCGGACAAGCATCCTGAAGATCATTCGCGCAATTTAGTAGGAGTGGGCCCGAGCGACGGCGACCTCATTGATGACGAAAGCGGGCTACTGAGCGCCTCTGCGGCGGAGTATGGTCTTTACGGTTTCGAACATGATGAGCAGATCAAGCCCAAGCGACATGTGCTTGATGTAGTAGAGATCATACTCAAGCTTTTCGCGCGCTTCGGCGAGCGTTGCCCCGTAGCCATATCGAACCTGAGCCCACCCAGTCAGACCTGGGCGAATCATGTGACGAAGATCGAAGTATGGAATCTGCTCTGAGAGCCACGGGACAAACTCCGGGCGCTCGGGCCGAGGCCCGACAAACCCCATGTCTCCGCGAAGAACATTCCAAAGTTGCGGCACCTCATCGATTCGGGTTTTTCGCATGAAGCCCCCGATCCGAGTCACTCGAGGATCATTCTTGCTGGCCCACTTGGCTCCAGATGCTTCTGCATCTGTTCGCATGGTGCGGAACTTTACGACTTTGAAGTTGCGGCCTCCGAGGCCAACTCTTGTCTGCCGGAAGAAGATGGGTCCGGGGGAGGAGAGGCGGACGCCGAGCATAACAAAAGGAAGGAACGGCGCAAACAGAAGCAGACCAACGGTGGCGGCCAGGGTCGAGACTACACGGCGCATGATCTGCTGGGAGGGCTTGATCCGAAATCCTTCGCTGTAGATGAAGTTCGAGGGTCGGAGACCATCCAAAGGCATCTTGCCTGAGAGTCGTTCAAGAACATCGCAGGCATCCTCAATCACTACACCGTCGAAACGGAGTCTCAGTAGTTCACGAACCGGCAGTGCTCCTCGCCTGTCCTGCATGGCCACGATGACCCGACTGATCTTGATGCCAGATAGGCGGGAGTCTTCAATGGCGACCGCGAAATGCTCTCGGGTGGTCGGACCCTCAGGAGTATTAGCCTCCCAACCCACGATGTGCATGCCGATGTCTTTTCTTGATGAGATGAGATCGACAATGAACCTGGCCCGTTCCCCGCCTCCAAGGACATAAACATGCTCTCTGAAGATGGGCTTGGCGATGATCCATTCGTACGTCATACGCCAGACGACGAGAGCGGCTGTCAGGAACGCGAGGCCGAGCAGGATTACGGAATGTGCAATGTCTGCTTCGGGGAAGATCCAGGTTACGGCTGACAAGAGAAAGGACAAGAAACCCAGGACCAGCAGGAGGCGAAAGTAAATCTCCCATCGCTCTGAGATCCGGGAGGGCTCATACAGGTCGAAGTAGTACGAAAAGAGCAGAGTGAGCGCCGTCAGTGTCGCGATTTTGAGGGCACCGTACTCATAGTTCAGGGCAATGTAGGTGTCCGGACCCAGAACGAACGCCGTGGCAAGCAGAAATGATCCGCTAACGATGAGGGCTTCCGTAACCAGGAGGACGATCGTCCGCGTGGGGTAATAGACGTTAAACAGCCTGATCATGAAGGCGCTTTACTCAGTCTCTTTGGTGACGGAGGTTGCCGCATATCCGTAGTATTCCCCTCGATGGGTCGGAGCCGAAGCGCCATTGAGGACGAAGCCTAGCAGGTGAGCATTCTTGAGTTCAGCCAGCGTGCGCTGCGCGTTCTCATACTCCGTGATGCCGCTGCGCGCTACCAATAGGACTCCGTCGCAGAAGCGGGACAGGTTGACCGCATCCGAAACCGGAAGCACCGGGGAGGAATCAACAATGATCCAGTCGAAGAGCGGCGAGACCATGTGGATTAACTCTTCGAAGTGCTGGTTACTGGACAGGTCAGCTGCCTTGTCCCCACCGTTGCCTCCAGAGATGACGGCGAGTGGCGGAAGGGTGACTGCACTTCCGATCGTCACTCCCTTGGACAAGGTCGTATTGTTCCGCTGCATGACCTGCGTCAAAGACCTCCGATTGGCAAGGTAGTCTGCGAGGCCGGGATCTGCGTCGCAGCCAAGCACCTGGTGCACGGTGTACCGCCGCATGTCGCCGTCGATAAGAAGAACCCGTGCGTTCTTATTACGGGCAAGAGAAACAGCCAGGTTTGTCGAGACGAAACTCTTGCCCTCTTGAGGCAGACCACTTGTAATGAGGATGGTCTTGAGCGGCCGCTTATCCCGAAGCTCATAGATGCGCGACCGGAGGCTGCGAAACTGCTCGACGGCAGGCCCTCGGTCGAGGAGCGCTGGAAGGCGGTCAAACGCTGGCGTCCAAGCTCGTTGCGCTACGGCATTCAGATCAAAGCCGCGAGAACGCGACGGCAGCTCCGAGGGGTCAGGCGATGGTGAGAAGCCTTCGTGTTCCAGCATCGGCGCGTGGTCGTAGTTTTCTACTCCAGGCACACGATCAGCCAGCCCAACCGGCGCTCTGTGATCCTCGCCGTTAGTCGACGCGGGCGCACCCTCATCCCGACGATTAAGGTCTAGATCGAACCCACGGTGGTCTATTGCGTGCCAGGACCCTTCGGCACCGCGTTCCGCTTCTGCCTTTTGGAGTGCCTCATAGATTCGGCTCATCGATCTCGCCTCCCGGTGCCTTCAGAGCCCAGCGCCGTTGTAAAGTTCTGCGTTTCTGTTGCGGGCAGACGGCCGTTGGAAGCGTTGGCTCCGACCGCAGCGGAAGAGATCAGAAAAGGCTGCGTCTCCAACTCCAATTCGGTCGCCACGGCCTCGATCATCTCCGGGCTGACGTGCTGCATCTGCTCGACGTAGGCCGAGATCAAAGAATGCTCACACAGTAGATTGATAATTCGCGGTATACCGCGGCTGTAACGATGCACGAGTTCAAGCGCTTCCGGGGAGAAGATCGGGTAGCTTGCCCCAGCGATCCGCAGACGTTCTGCGATGTAGGCCTGCGTTTGCTGAGCAGTCAAAGCCTGGGTCCGGCACCAGAGCGCAACTCGTTGTCGTAGTTGACGGACACTAGGATGACGCAGCTTTTCTTCAAGCTCGGGCTGCCCTGATAGGACGATCTGGAGCAGCTTCTCCGAGGACGTTTCCAGATTGGTCAGCAGCCGAATCTCCTCAAGGAGATCCCAGGAAAGATTCTGCGCCTCATCGACGACAACAACGCAGGTTTCTTCCATGCGATAGCGCTCGATCAGCCAGCGGTTTAACTGCAACAACATACCTGACTTCGTGCGTGCGGACGGCACAATGCCGAAGTCACTCAGGACGAACTCCAGGAAGTCCAAGACTTCGAGTCGAGGATTGAAGACGAAGGCGGTGGAGACCTTTCGATTGTGAAAGGAACCAAGCGCACGACGAAGCAGGGTGGTCTTTCCTGTTCCAACTTCGCCGGTTAATACGGTGAACCCCTTGCGCGCAGAGATTCCATACTCTAGACAGGCGAGAGCCTCCCGGGTATGCGGCATCATGTACAGAAAGCGCGGATCCGGACTGGTTCCGAAGGGACTGACTTTCAGCTTGAAGAAGTTGTTGTACATGAGCTTTAGCTCCCAGCACGAATGAGCGGGCTGTCTGCCTCCGAGTTGCTCGACTTGCGGCGGCTGAACAGTCCTTTTTTCGGGTTGAATCGGTTGAACGCTGTGGGATTGCTTTCTTCGAGGAGCGAAATGGTCGCGAGGGTCGGCAGCTTGGTAAAGGCCCAGATGTCTCTCTCCGTGCGCAGGGTGGTGTTTCGATACTCAAGTAGCGCGATAATTCCCAAGCCGAGAGCGAGCCCAAAGACCAAGCCTCCCGCCGCAAAGACCGGTCGCTTGGGCGAGGTTGGAGCATCGGGAAGATTTGCGGCGTCCATGACACGGAACTGTTCTCCCTGTTGCCGATGTTCGAGGTCCGATGCCATGCGGCTTTCATTCATTTTCTTCAGCAAGTCGTCATAGAACGCCTGGGCCTGTTGATAGTCTCGCGTCAGATTCTTGTATTGCTCCTGAACCAGCGGGCTTGCGGAGATGCGTTCCTGATAGAGATTGACCTGCCCCTGGATTCCTGCCTGGTCTCGCCTGCGCTGTGCGATGGCCATATCCATGGCCTTCATTTGTAGTTGCAGCTTTTGGGTCTCGGGCGAGTCGTTATGAGCGATCACCGGAGATCCGCCCGTAGAGGGTGCGGGTGCCTGCGCCATCTGGTGCTTTAGGTCCTTGATCTTTCGACGAATGGCAACTACGTCGGGATAGTCGTCGGTATAACGCGCCGTCAGATCTGCTTCCTGACTCATCAACGCCTGCAGTTCGGTCTGCTGGGTTTGTGGGGCAAGACGCTGCGCTTCCGGTGTCGCGGTCTCATGCTGCTGCTGAGACAACATGGCTTCCATCAGCGTCCTGTCCTGTTGCATCCGCTCAATCTGTTGCGTCGAGGCACTCAGCTGGGTATTCAGACTGTTCAGCATGTTCAGGTTGCCTTCTTCCTGGCCGGGCAGCTTGCCCACATACTGCTGCTGGAACTTCGCCAGTTTCGCATCCTGATCATCGAGACTGCGCTTCGCCTGATCCAGTTGTTGCCTGAGAAAGTCGGTTGTTCCTTGTGTCTGATCCGCACGGGCGCGGAGATTCTCACTTACGAACATTGAGGTAATCTCTTCACAGACAGCCTGGGCGGTTCGTGCGTCGTTTGCCTTGAAAGAGATGAAGAATCCGGGCAGCCCGTGTGCCATTTCCGACTGGATGGGCTTGATGTCGATGTTCTTCTGCATCAAGGCAAGACGATCGTCCATGTTCATATGGTCGGTTGCGAACAGGTTGAATCGTTCCAGGATCGGCTGAAGACGGGATCGACTAAGAATCTGCTCCCGCATGGAAGCGAGGCGGGCCGTGATGTCCTCAGCAATGACTGGCTTCACCAAGGACTCAGGAACCTTCTGTTGCTCCACCAGAACCAGCGTCTGCGAGGTGTACTGCGGCGACACCAGATAGCTTGCGGCATAGGCAAGAATGGGCAGGATGAGCGCCGGGATGGCAAGGATCCACCAGCGCCTCTTGAGAATCGCGAAATAGTCTTCCGGAGATAACGTGCGATGACCCAGCATGATGATTCCTTAGAACTGCCCCAGATTGGTAGACCTGGGATACCATGAAGCTCCGATTGTGAAGGACTGAATGAGGCCGCTGATAGCGCCTGGAACGTTCGTTACATTCCCGTAGGTCTGGTCAAAAGCGGTGTAGCTGGCGAATGCAGAAAATGCCTTGCTGAGTCTTCGAGTGACCTGGCCCCCGACAAAGGTCGAGTCAAAGCTGCCGTAAGACCCTACCCCCGGAAGCACGATCAGGGTTGTGTCTGTGCTTGTTCCCAAGCCTGAGGTTCTTGCGTAGCCAACGTTTCCGGAGAGAGCCCAGTTGTGGCCGTAGGCTCTGGACGCCGATCCCGTGATGGTATCCGAGAAGGCGCCAGGAAGAACGCCTGACCCTCCGTTCGCCCCGCGGCTGTACGAAGCATTGAATGTTCCGAATCGTCTCGTGTAGGTGAGGTTTGCGTTGACGAACAGACCCAGGCTGGAAGGGATCCCGAGCTTCGCGGAAGAGTTGACCCACTGCGGCCCGCCACTCACACTACCCGACAGGGCGCGGGTGAACTGGTGCTGCGCCTGGGCTCCGATGGCACGGGTAGTGAACGAAGCGCCGCCGCCGCCTACCTGCGATCCCACAATGTAATTGTTAAAGGAGAAGACGGAGTAGTTCGCGTTAATACCGACACTGGTTCGCTGGTCAATCTGGTGGTTCAAGCTGAGATTGCCTGAGATCTGCTGCGTGTTGAGCAAATCGTTATCGAAGTAGTGCAAAATCCCATAGCTGACGCCACCGGCCAGGGAATCGCGGGCCGACAGACGTCTGGAAGCATTTCCGGTAGCTGTGTTGCTCACTCGGTTTGAGTTGTAGGTCAGGATATTTTGGGCTGGCGAATCAATCCCGATGACTGGCGGAAGCCCGACATCCCCGGCACCAGGCACACCGGATAACCCCACCGTGGGTGATTGCGGAAGATAGCTCACAACATCATCAACACCAAAGGTCCAATTCTTGGTCATATAGCCCTGGCTTAGCGCCAGGCTCTGGAAGGTGTTTATGCCGTAGCCTTGCTGATTGGAGAACAAGACGCCACCGGTATAGATGGCGTTGAACGGAGTTTTCAGACTCTTCGTGGCGTAGATGAGAGATCCCGAGAGGGTGGTCTGCGCGGCAACGCCCTGGTTGCTCGAGTAGCCAGTTTCAAACGACTCAGACGCCGTGACTCCGTAATGAAACGTGCCATCGACAACTCCCAGATTGAGGCCTGATGTTGGAACCGGTGCAGACGCAGTCGCAGTGGCCTGAGCGTGTGCGTGGAGGGTCGCGCCGGTCGCAAAAATCAGTGCAAGAACACTCCGCTTCATCAACAGCCTCATGGAACGACGATCGTGTCACCCGGTTGCAAGGTGATGTCCTGCCGGTTATCGCCCTTCAGGGCCTGCTTATAGTTGAAGGGTATCTTCTGCTGCTTGGCGCCGAGTCCCCGCAATATATAGATACGCTTCAGATTTGCGTATGGACTTGGACCACCCGCGGAGGAGATTGCCTGCAGGGGCGTCATGCCCGGACTCATCGACACGGGGCCGACATGGCCGATCTCGCCAACCATAAAGATTCGCTGGCTATTTACCGCGGTTACAGCCACCGTGACGCTGGGATCCTGAATGTACTTCTTGAGTCGTTGGGCGATGTCATCGCTCAATTGAGTTGGCGTTTTTCCGGCGGCCTTTAGATCGCCGATCAGAACGAGCGAGATCATACCATCAGGGCGCACAGGAAGCACCCCCGAGAGGGAGGGTTCTCTCCAAACAGTGATCTGGAGATTGTCATCAGCTCCTATTACATAGTGTGCGCTGTCGAGGGTGCTGTTTGCTGAAGCTTGTAAGGGAGCCGGAGCGTACGACTTAGTCTGCGAAGCCGAGGGCGGGGCCAAGGGTGCGGGAATAGAGGCTCCAGCGGCTGGCGAGCTTTGACCTTGCGCCGCAGTCGACGCCGGATCTACAACCGTTCCGGCCTGGGCGAAGCACATTACAGCACTCGCCACCAGGAGAACAATAGATAGAGGCTGATGAAGGTGGGATTGGAGCAGCCTCATTCCGCGAGTGCGCTCCGAAAATGATGGAGCGGGGACGAGTGCGGTTGCGTTCGGTTGTTGCGCTTTCATGCCGATTCCTTATTCAAGCATTTGCAATGACATGGCCAAACCGGGCCGGTCGCTTGAAATCGCTGTCTGCCTTCGTATATCCGGGAAGCAGCAGATGCTCAGTATAGGGCAGCGCCGCGACGACACCTGATCGAACCCTTACAACTTTCGTTTGCAAAGTGCATGCCCAAGGGAAATACACTGCTTGTGGCGCGGAGTATACTTCGTCATCAAAGGGCCCATCGCGACAAACTGGCGTCTCAGGGCCGGCATGGCAGGTGATTCCAGACTCAGGTGTCAGAGGATGCAGGAGAGGTAAGGAAGCAATGACGCCTGACGTGCGGGCAGTAGCTTACCCTGTTTCAGGAGATCGCGAGCACGCATCCGTGCCGACAGCTAACTTGCCGCTGCACGAGGCAGTGAGTTCGCCTTCGCTGCTCTCGGCGCCCGTTTTGGGCGACTGGCTCAGGAGCCGTCCGGTTTTGCTTGGCGGCGGCCTCATCTCTCTGCTTCTCGCCTCCATGTATTGGAGGATTGCAGTTAAGCTCGTCTCCGATTGGTACGACATCCCGGACTACTCGCACGGCTTCCTGGTTCCGTTCTTTGCCCTATTCCTGCTGTGGGACAAGCGGTTCAAGCTTCGCCAGATGCGGGTCAGCCCGTCCTGGGCCGGAGTCGCCCTCGTGCTGCTGGGCGTACTTACCCTGTTTTTCGGCGTCTACGGAGCCGAGCTCTTCCTCTCGCGGATCTCGTTCATCCTGATTATCTCCGGCCTGGTGTGGACACTTTGCGGACGAGAGATCCTGCGGGAGATCGCTTTTCCGCTCGCGGTACTCATGCTTGCGATTCCATTTCCCGAGATTGTCTTCAATCAAATCACCTTTCCGCTTCAACTTCTCGCATCAAGAGCCGCAAGCGCTTTGTTGCCGCTCCTTGGAGTTCCCGTCTTCCGCGAAGGAAATGTGATCCAGCTGCCGGTCATGAAGCTGGAAGTAGCTGAGGCATGCAGCGGCATACGCTCCTTAATGAGCCTGTTCACGCTGGCTGTCTTCTACGGGTACTTTCTTGAACAGACATCTACGCGGCGCTGGATCATGGCTCTCGCGAGTATCCCCATCGCCGTCTGCGCCAACGCGTTGCGGATTGTTGGTACAGGACTGTGCGTTCAATATTGGGATCCATCGAAGGCAGAGGGCTTCTTTCACGAGTTCTCAGGATGGGTCATGTTCGTGATCTCCTTGACGTGTCTGTACGTCCTGCACCGTATCCTTCGCCTGGCGTGGCCCGTGAGAGCCGCCGCATGAACAGACTTCGTTTCTGGATCGTTATGGCCATCCTGGTGACCACCACCGGAGTTCTGTATGCGCGGCCTGACGTGGATAAAGTGCCCGCCAGCGAGCCGGTAAGTCAAATGCCCGAGCAGGTAGGGCCCTGGCAAGGTACAGATCTCCCCATGGATCAAGCCGTGCTGGACATCCTCGGGAAAGGCGACTTCCTCAACCGTATCTATACTGATCCTCACAGCGGCGCTCCTGTCGTCGGCCTGTTCATTGGTTACTTCCCTACACAAAGAACCGGGCAGACGATTCATTCGCCGCAGCATTGCCTGCCGGGTGCGGGCTGGACCTTTGAATCCTCCAGCTACACGGACCTCAAAGCAAATAACTCGCAGAACTTCCGTGTTGGCGAGTACGTGATCACGAACGGAGAGCAAAAGCAGTTCGTTCTCTACTGGTACCAGGCTCACGGGCGAAGTGTAGCCAACGAGTACGCGTCGAAGTTCTACCTGATTGCGGATGCCATGCGGATGAACCGAACGGATGGCGCCCTGGTTCGCGTGATTACCCCAATTTCTCCAAACGAGCCAATCGACAGCGCACGAAGGCGAGCGGTCGCCTTTACGAGCATCATGGCGCCCGAACTGCAACGCTTTATCCCAAACTAAAGACCCGGCGCGAACCATCACCGAAGATCGGTGAGGTGCGTACAGCATCAGGACGATGCTGGAGAGGATGGCACCATGAAGAGGCAGATGATCGAACTCGGTCGAAGAGCGGCCTTTGGAACACTTGCAATGGTCGTCCTGCTGACAGCTGGCTGCCATCGCGATCCGAACAAGCAGAAACAGAAGTATCTTGAGAGCGGAAAGCGCTACGCTGCAGACGGCAAGTATAAAGAGGCGGCCATCCAGTTTTCCAACGCCCTGAAGGTGGATCGCAACTTCGCGGAAGCGCACTACCAGCTGGGCGATACCTATCTCAAGATGGGATCGGTGATGCCGGGCTACTCTGAACTGACGCGTGCCGTCGCCCTCCAACCTGGGAACCAGAAGGCTCGCCTCGATCTTGGCAATCTGCTGCTTGCCGGAAAGCAGTACGACCGGGCTGCCGAACAGGCCAACGATGTTCTTTCCCTAAATGCGCAGAGTGCCGATGCGCATGCTCTGCTTTCGAGTATCGCTGCCGGGAAGAAAGATCGGGCGGAGGCCATCGCTCAGATTCAGCAGGCACTCGCCATTGAGCCCAAACGCGCGCAGTTTCATGCGGCCCTTGGTCTGCTTCAGAGTGGCGATCCCGCTCTTGGGGCGTCGTCCGAGGATCAACTAAGACAGGCTATCGCACTCGATGGCAAGAACGCGCTGGCGCATCTGGCACTCGCTGCAGAGCTGGACAGAAAAGGGGATAAGGGCGCAGCGCTTGATCAGTACAAGGCCGCAGTTACGGGTGATCCGAAGAGCCTGCTGGCTCGCGGTGCCCTTGCTGAGTTTTACCTGCGACAGAATGACACGCAGAACGTTGAATCCACGTTGCGGCAGGCTACGGACGACCTCTCTGCCACACCGGGTGGCGCTGAGCTGCTGCAGAACTTCTACCTGCGTACCAATCAGCTGGATAAAGGGGTGCAGGCCTATGCTGATCTTGTTGCCAAGCACCCGAAGAGTGTGGAGCTTCGTCTGGTGTACGCCCGCTTTCTCCTGGCGACGAAGAACAATGAAAAGGCACGCTCCATCGTTGCGGACCTGATGAAGAGTGATGGCTCCAATCCTGACGTGGGAACTCTGAACGGCATCATGCTGCTGAATGACGGAAAAGTGAACGAAGCCGTGGCTTCCCTGCAGAAATCCTCAAAGAATAACCCTGAGAATGTGAGCCTGAAGCTTTGGTTAGGCCGCGCTGCTCTTCGCAAGAGTGACTTCTCCCTCGCCCAACAGAGCTTCAGCGACGCAACCAAACTAAGTCCCGCCAATGTGGAGGCTCGGGATGGTATGGCGCAGGTCGCTCTGGCCAAGAAGGATCCGAGTCTGCTGCGGGACGTTGGAGAGAGCGCCATCAAGGCTAATCCATCCAATGCGATTGGCTACCTCTGGCGGGGCATGGCGGAGTCCTCGACCCAACCGGATCAGGCGGAGACGGATCTACGTGAGGCCATGAAGCTGGACCCGAAGAACTGGGCCGCGGCCCTGGAGCTTGGCGGTTTGAAGCTCTCCCAAAAGAAGATCAGCGAGGCGCGACCGCTGCTCGAACAGGCGCTTGCCGCCAACCCGAACTCCGATCGAGCGGTGGGTCTGCTGGTTTCGGCCGACCTCATGGAGAAGCAGCCACAGAAGGCGCTCAGTCGCTTGCAGGCGCAGGTCGCGCGATCTCCGGAGAATGGTCAGATGTACGTGGAGCTCTCTGAGGTCCAGATGCAAGTGGGCGACCGCGATGGAGCCCTTGCCTCCGCACAGAAGGCGGTGCAGTTGTCGCCTGGCAACGGAGGTGCAGTCATGGCCTACTCGCGCGCTGCGATCGCCCATGGGCAAGCGCAGCAGGCAATCGACGCCTGGCAGAACTACCTCAAAGTTCGCCCGTCTGATGCGCAAGGCTACGCTGTACTCGGATCGCTGCAGCAAAGCCGAGGCGACAATGATGCAGCGATCGCCTCGTATAAACAGGCCTTGACCATCCAGCCTGAGCAGCCGATCGCGGCCAATAACCTGGCCTATCTGATGGTTGAAGGTGGCCAGAACACGGACGTCGCGCTCAACTATGCGCAGATGGCCCGGCGGGAGATGCCGAATGCGCCGAGCACGGCTGACACCCTGGCCTGGGTCTACTATGCCAAGGGAACGTACACCTCAGCCCGGGATCTTCTGGAAGAGGCGGAGAAGGCTGCGCCCGACGACGCCGCCATCCAGTATCACCTCGGCATGACCTATCAGAAGCTATCTGACCAGGCGAGTGCGACCACCCATCTCAAGAAAGCGATCTCCCTCTCGCCAGACTCGCCGGTCGGAAAAGACGCGCAGAAGGCGCTTGGACAGAGCAGCTAGTCGGTGGTGCCGGAGGTATGCAACCCATGATCTCCGTTCTGATCCTGACGAAGAATGAGGAGAAGGATCTGCCAGGATGCCTCGCCTCGGTTGCGTGGTCTGACGATGTGCATGTGTTCGATTCCTGCAGTTCTGATCAGACGCGGGAGATCGCCCGGGCCGCCGGGGCTGCCGTTCAGGAGCGTGTCTTCGACAACTACGCCGCGCATAGAAATGCCGCATTGCAGGAGGTCCCGTTCCGCTACCCATGGGTGCTGCTGCTGGACGCGGACGAACGGATACCGGAGGCGCTTGCGCGCGAGATGCAGCGAGCGGTGGCCACAGGCGCGGACGCGCTCTCAGGCTTCAGTATTCGTCGCCGGGACTACCTCTTTGGCACGTGGCTGAAGCGTGCACAGATCTCTCCGTTCTACATACGGCTGGTTCGGCCCGCCCAGGCACACTACACGCGCGCCATCAACGAGGTCATCGAGGTGCAGGGCATTGTCGGCAACCTGTCCGAACCGATGGATCACTTTCCCTTCTCCAAGGGGATCGCTCACTGGGTCCAGAAGCACAACGTCTACTCGACCATGGAAGCGGAGCTTATCGTGCGGCGGCAAGGGTTGCGCAACCCATCGCTCAAGACGGCGCTCATGGGACGAGACTTCCATGAGCGGCGGCTTCATCAAAAGGCGCTGTTCTACAAACTGCCGGGAAGGCCGATCGTCAAGTGGCTGTACATGATGTTTGTGCGCGGCGCGGTGCTGGACGGGGCGTCAGGGGTGACGTACGCCACGCTTCAATCCCTCTATGAATACCTGATTGTCGTGAAGTCGAAGGAGCTGCGTCGAGGCGGTGCATGACCTTGTTCGCGATGCGAGTCTTCGCGTAGGTGTTGGGATCAGCTGTCTTTGCGGTACAAGAGGTTTCGCATGGATTGGCGGCGCGCCTCATTGGCTTCTGCGAGGTTACGGCGTTCGTCGGCGTCCATGGACGTCTTGCTGTCCGGGCCGGTGGACTCGGGCTCGCTGCACTCGGGACAGCGATTCGCAAAGCCGGGCTTGTCGGGTTTCAGTTCGAACTCTTCAGAGCAGACGGCGCAGATCTTGGTAGGGAAGGGCATGGCTTGTCTCTTGCGGCGGGAGTGGCACCGAGGTGTTAGGGGAGCAATGAAGGGATGGTGCGCCCGAGACGATTCGAACGTCTGACCTACAGCTTCGGAGGCTGTTGCTCTATCCAGCTGAGCTACGGGCGCGTCCAGATTTAAGCCTAGCATGCTTAGGTCCAGCCGAGTACCGGCCTGCGAGTGCAGCGCTCGTTTGACATCGCTCCACACGGGGTGGAGCATGAAGGGGCCGAGAGGACTGCAATGGCACCAGCGGCAGCCTCCGGGAGATAAGGAAGATGAGGTAAGTGATGCGGCTTGGAGCGATTCGAGGAGTGGCGGCGATAGTGGCCGCAGGTTGTTGTGGGATGAGCGGCATGCCGACGGCGATGGCGCAGGGGATGGCTGCAACGCCAATGACGACGCCGGCCGGTGGAAAGAAGCTGCCGAGCCCGGCGGCGAAAGCGAGCGTGATGCTGGACGGGAAGATGTTGACGGTGAACTATAACTCGCCTTCCATGCGTGGGCGGAAGATCATGGGCGATCTGGTGCCGTATGGCAAAGTTTGGCGGACAGGAGCGAACCCGGCGACGACGCTCATTACCGCAACGAACCTGAAGCTTGGCAACCTGAGCCTGCCTGCGGGAACCTACACGATCTACACGATGCCAAGCGAGCAGGACGCATGGATGCTGATCGTGAACAAGCAGACGGGACAGTGGGGCACGGAGTACGACCAGAGCCAGGATCTGGGGCGGACGGCGATGACCCAGAACGCGCTGGCCTCGCCGCAGGAGATGATGACGATCTCGTTCGAGCACACGCACGGCAAGACGACCGAGCTGCATGTGAAATGGGAGAAGGTAGATGAGTACGTGACTGTGACGGCGCAGTAGGGTACCTGTACCCCCGGCACTTTTGCTTAGAATCTTCAATCGATGCGGGTTAAGTTCGGACCATATAGTCGTCGAACTTTCGATCCTTCCTTGGAATGCATATGTGGAGGGTGGCCGGGTGCAGGGTTATAGCGCGAAGGAGAGATCGTAAAGAGTGTAGCGGAGGGGGCAAGGTGGCGCGCCAGCCTGAAAGGGCTCACAATTCTTCGGGCGGAGGTGACGTCAATCCGAAAGGTCAAAGCACGGTAAAGAACTTCCCCGGGCGGGCGGGTTCGCGACGGAGGCGGGTGTGGATCGTTATCGACGATCAACAGCTCAAGGTTCAGGAACAGGCCGTCGCTCGCGGCGGACACCTGTTGAGCTTCAGTGTGGGTCCGCTTTTCGGGCGTGATGAGGTCACCCCAAAACGTTGCAAGGGCGCGAAGCACGTGTGAGGCGGGTGCTATATGCTCTAGCTGGCACTCACCCCCCTTGTGATATCTGGAGTCCTTCCTTGCGCCGCACGTTCCCCGGCTGTCTTCTCTTTCTTGTCTCCGTGCTTTGTCTGCAAGCGGAGACGTTCCAGAACCCTCGACATATTCCGACCAGTGCGGATCCGCAGGGACTGATTGTGGTGGACGTGAACGGCGACGGCCTGCCAGATCTGGTGTTTGTCACGCAACCGGCCCCGGCGGCGGTGCCGCAGCTGTCGCTGAACGTGCTGGTGGCGAAGGCAGATGGCAGCTACGCGCCGATGACACCAATCGCGCTGCCGGCAAATACGACGTTTCGCTGTGTTGCGACGGACGTGAATGGTGATGGCAAGGTGGACGTGGTCTGCCCGAACTTTAGGACTTACCCACAGTCTGCTCTTGCGACAGTCACGATGTTCGGCAATGGGGATGGCAGCTTCGGCAGTCCGGTGACACGATCGTTCACGACGCAATACGATCTGTATTCGTTTTATATCCCGGCGCAGGGAGACCTGAATGGAGATGGCTACGCCGACCTGGTAATTAGTGATACCGATGGAAGCTACCTCCTGCTAGGTGACGGCAGCGGCAGCTTTGTAGCAAAGAGCGTTCCAGGCGCCACTAGCTCAGGGATTGTGGCGGACGTGAACGGCGACGGGAAGGCGGATCTGCTCTACAGCACCGGGCCCTATGTCGCGTTGGGGAATGGTGATGGGACGTTCAGTAAGGAGACCCTGTACGGGGAGAATGGATCCTGCCTGTTCAAGGATGTTGACGGAGACGGACATCTGGATGCGGTTTGTGGCAGTTTGTCACAGGGGATTTCCATTCTGCACGGCAACAGCGACGGCAGTTTCGGGACGCCGTTGACCCTTTCCGTAACGGGGTCCTTGCCGTCCTCTGTTGCGCCGCTTTCGTTCGCGGACATAAACGGGGACGGTATTGCCGACCTGGTGGGTCTGACGCCTGATGGACTGATGGTTCTTCTGGGTACAGGGCCGCTGGCATTTGCGGCTGCGGTTGAATACCCCGCGAGCGTGGTCAACATCCCGCTTCAGTACAGCAACTCTGTCCTGGACATGAACGGCGATGGAGTGCCGGACTTTGTGGAAGCAGGAGTGAAGAGCGTTCTGATTGATTACGGGAAGAAGGACGGCACGTTTAGTACGAGGCCTTCGATCCAGACGGGTCATACGATCGCGGCTGCGACGGTGGCGGACTTCAACGGGGATGGCATACCGGATGTGGCGACGGAAGGAACTGCAGCTCTGCAGGTTCCGAGTGTGGACGGCGACTCGCTCGTGTTGCAGACCGGCAAAGGGGACGGGACCTTCTCGGCGCCGACCGCGTTGCCCCAAGGAGGGGCCTCGTTCGCCGCGTTTGGCGCGGCGTTTCTCGCGCATGGCGACTTCAATGGCGATGGCAAGCAGGACCTGCTGGCTACGAGCGTTACGCCTCCGGGAACCCTGACGCTTCCGCAGACATTTTTGCTGCTGGGACATGGGGACGGCAGCTTTGACGCGCCGGTGGTGGCGCTAGGGTATGCGCTCTCTAATGGAACGGTGCTGGATGTCAACCAGGATGGCAGGGATGATCTGCTGCTGAGCACGATCAGCGGAGGGAACCTGCAGGTGCAACTCGCGGACGCGAACGGCGTCTTTTCGGGAGCGGCCATCAGTTCGCCTGTTCCGCAGGAGTATTCCGCCAGTGCGCCGCTGGTGGCAGGAGACTTTAACAACGATGGGCAGCCGGACGTGATTCTGGCGGAGCAGCATCTGTACTTTCTTGCGGGAAAGGGCGATGGCTCCTTTAACGCAGCAGGAGCGGGCATTGTGTTGCCGATCACCATGGGACAGAAGGTGATGCTGGCCGCAGGCGACTTCGACGGGGACGACACGCTGGACGTGGCGGCCCTGGTTGATAACACGACGGTGTATGTTTACTACGGAAACGGGGATGGAACCTTCTCGGCACCCGTGACCGCGGCGGCAACCTTGAATCAGGGCAGTTACTCGATGGGGGTTGCTGATCTGGATGGCGACGGTCGGGACGATCTGGTGTTTGGAGGGGACCCCTTGATCGGTGGAGCTGCTACGGCAGCCACGATTCATGGCAGGGCGGGCCGGACGTTTGATATGGAGACAGACTACGAAGCCGGTGATCCGCTGTCGGCGCCGGCGATCGCCGACTTCAATCGAGATGGCTTTCCGGATGTGCTTTTTGCCACCTCCGGACGAACCTTCAATATTCTGCTGAACCAGCCGGGGCCGGTGGTGACGCACACGCTCGTTGCGAGTCCGGAGCCATCAGTGATCGGGCAGAGCGTGAACCTGACAGCCAGCTTTGGGCCGCCCGCGAGTGGAAGCGAGCAGCAGCTTTCAGGGCAGGTGACCTTCTTCGTGGACAGAGTGCAGGCCGGGGTGGCGTCGATTACGAGCAACGCCGCGACCTTGGCGCTGACGACGATGCTTTCGCCGGGCGTGCATCGCATTACGGCGACGTGGCCGGGAGATGCGGTGTATGGGTCGCTGATCTCGCACGCGACGCACACGGTGAATAAAACTCCGGTGACGATCACGATCGGAGCGGCGACAAACCCGGCCCGGTTCGGTCTTCCGGATAAGCTTACGATCTCGGTAGGGAATGCCGCAGGTCTCACCGCGGCTGCACCTTCGGGAAGCTACACGGTGCTCGACGGAAGTACAGCGATCGGCGGCGGAGTTCTTTCAGGAACGCCGCCAGCGACGCTGACGACGACGTTCTCGAACGGCGCCACGCACATGCTCAGCGTGACCTACAGTGGAGATGCGACGCACGCGTCGGCGCAAGCCTCGCTGAGCCTTGGCGTACAAGCTTCGCCAACCGTCACGATACTGCAGGTGACGCCGAACCCGGCCGCGTATGGAGCGGGTCTGCAGCTGACGGCGGCGGTGACGCCGGGAGTCGATGCAGGCGCGCCGGCGTTCAGTGACATCAACACAGGATTCGTGATGATCTCGGGCCTGCCGGGTGGGGTGATGAGCCTGCCGATCCGCTTTGCGCAGGGCAGTGCTGCGAGTACCGTAGCTACAGTATCGGAGGCGATCGCTGTGGCGACTCCACCGGGGGGTTATGCCCTGACGGCAAGCTTTTCGGGAAGCACCGATCTGCTTGCGAGCGCCTCTGGGCGTGTGACAGAGGTGGTGACGCCGCCGCCCTCAACGACCACGCTGTCGGTGACTCCCAGCCCCGGCTATCAGGCTCACACTGTGACGCTGACGGCGGGTGTGGCGGGACTCTTGAAGGTGCCGACGGGGACAGTGCAGCTGCTGGATGGCTCGACCTTACTGGCGACGGCGCCTCTTACGGGAGGTACGGCAGTGTTGGCCACGACGGCGCTCTCTGCAGGGGGTCACTCGCTTGTGGCGGTCTATGGCGGCGACGGAAGTAATGGAGGATCGGAATCAGTAGCCTCCAGCGAGTCAATCCTGCCATACGACTTCACTATCGCCAGCGGGACACCCGCTGGATCGCTCCTGCCAGGTGGGACGTCGACGGCGCAGCTGACGTTGACGAGCGTTGGCAGCTTTGCCGAGGGCGTGGCGTTCGCGGTGAGTTCGCTGCCGACGGGGGTGACGGCTACGATTGCACCGGCCGTTGTGACTCTTTCGGCTGGCGGTACGGGAACGGCGGTGATGACCTTCTCTTCGGCGCAGGTGGCTGCGACGCGTATGGTCCCGTCTTCACCTCTGGCAGAGGTACTCGCAGGAATACTTCTACCTTCGCTGCTGTACCTGCGGCGCCGCTCTGGACTGCCTGGCTTGCTGACGGTGCTGATCTGCTGCGTGTCGGTGATGGGGATCGCCGGGTGTGGATCAAAGACAGGCGGGACGACGGTGACCACGCAGACCGTGCGGGTTGCCGCTGCGGCAACGCAGACTGGGCAGGTGCATTCCATTGGCGTGCCGCTCTCGGTGACTCGCTGAACTTCGAGCCGTAGAGGCCGTGAAGGTGGCTATAACTCCGTACCCGCCTACATTCGGGTAAGACCGTCTATGCGAGGCTTTGATACCGCACGCGTGCTTACCACTCCTTGGCAGCGGTGTCTGGGGTTAGTTGGGTGCTAGCTACGGGGGCCTTCCAGCGGAGGATGGGTTTGCGGGCGGCTCCGGTCTCGTCGAGGCGTTGGAGGCGGGTGGTATGGGGGGCGGTTTTGACGAGATCGGGGTTCTCGGCGGCTTCGCGGGCGATCTGCTTGAGGGCGTCGACGAGGAGGTCGAGCTCTTCGCGGGATTCCGACTCGGTGGGCTCGATCATCATGGCGCCAGGGACGATTAACGGGAAGCTGGTGGTGTAGGCGTGGAAGCCGTAGTCGATCATGCGTTTGCCCATGTCGCCGGTTTTGACGCCGTTCTTGGCCTGTAGTTTGTCAGAGAAGACGACTTCGTGGAGGGACGGGGTCTTGTAGGGGAGATCAAAGGTGCCGGAGAGTTTGGCACGCAGGTAGTTGGCGTTGAGGACGGCGTCTTCGGTGGTCTGGCGGAGGCCATCGGGGCCGTTGGCTAGGATGTAGGCGAGAGCGCGGACGAACATGCCGAAGTTGCCGTAGAACATGCGGACGCGGCCGACGGTCTGGGGACGGTCGTAGTCGAGGGTGAGGATGCCGTCCTGCTTCTTGGCGAGGATGGGCGCGGGCAGGAAGGGCTCGAGGATGGCTTTGCAGGCGACGGGGCCGGAGCCTGGGCCGCCGCCTCCGTGCGGGGTGGAGAAGGTCTTATGCAGGTTGAGGTGCATGACGTCGACGCCGAAGTCGCCCGGGCGGGTCTTGCCGACGAGGGCGTTCATGTTGGCCCCGTCCATGTAGAGCAGGGCGCCCTTGGCGTGGAGGATGTCGGCGATCTTGTGGATCTCGGATTCAAAGACGCCGATGGTGGAGGGGTTGGTGAGCATGAGGGCGGCGGTGTCTTCGTCGACCATCTTCTCGAGTTCGGCGACGTCGACCATGCCCTGGGGATTGGACTTGAGGTTGGCGACCTGGTAGCCGCAGACCGCTGCCGTCGCAGGATTGGTGCCGTGGGCGGAGTCCGGGATGATGATCTTCTTGCGGGCGTTGCCCTTGGACTCATGGTAGGCGCGGACGAGCAGGATGCCGGTGAACTCGCCGTGGGCGCCGGCGGCGGGTTGGAGGGTGATGGCGTCCATGCCGGTGATCTCGATAAGGGCGTCGGACAGGGTGCTCATGATGGAGAGGACGCCCTGCGAGAGGCTCTCGGGCTGGTAGGGGTGGGCCTCGGCGAGGCCCTCGAAGCGGGCGACGAGCTCGTTGATGCGGCCGTTGTACTTCATGGTGCAGGAGCCGAGCGGATACGCGCCGAGGTCGATGGCGTAGTTCCAGGTGGACATGCGGGTGAAGTGGCGGACGAGCTCGATTTCGGAGAGCTCGGGCATGATGCCGAGGTCTTTGCGGGCGACGTCGCCGAGGATCTCGGCGGCCGAGACGGCGGGCACGTCGAGCTCCGGCATGCGGTAGGCCTTTTTGCCGGGCGAGGATTTTTCGAAAATGAGATCTTCGTTCTGGTTGGTGTGGGTGGTGGCTTTCTTGGGGGTGCCTATGAACTTGTCAGGTGCCTTGATGCTGGTGGCTTCGGCTTCCATCACGGGTTGCGCCATTCGGGTGCTCCTTGGGGTGCGGTGGTACGGGTCTTAGAACTCGAGCTCGTCGGTGGGAGAGCCGGTTTCGGAGAAGGCGCCGGCGTCGGGGCCGGAGAGGTCTTCTTCGCGGAGGGAGAGGCCGAAGACGACCTCGTTGACGAGCTTGATGGTGAGGGCGCTGCCTTCTTCGAGCTCGGCGGTTTCGACCTCTTCGCCGATCTGGGCGCAGAGGGCGTTGCGGTACTCGGGCTCGCCGTGGGAGACGGAGAAGTCGGGCAGAAGGACGCTGGGCCACTCGTAGAAGGTGACGAGGGGGCCGTCGAAGCGGAGGCGGAGGTAGTCCTCGACGAACTCTACGGCGGTGAGTTCCTGGCCTTCGAGGGTGCTGACGTCCATTAGCGGGTGGCTCCGGCGGGGACGGCGGCGTGGCTCAGGGCGTCGGTGGTGGCGTCGATCTGGGCGCGGGTGGTGAGTTCGGTGGCGCACCAGAGGCTGGCGTTGGGGCCCAGCTCGGGATACCACTTGGCGAGCGGGAGGCCGCCGATGATCTTTTCCTCAAGCAGGGCGGCGTTGGTGTCTGCGGCGGACTCGGGTAGATCGAGGACGAACTCGTTGAAGAAAGGGGACTTAGTGAATAGCTGTTGGGCGCCGCCGTCGGCTGTAAAGGAGCGGGAGGCGAAGTTGGCCTTGGCGAGGTTATGCTCGCCAAGCTCGCGGAGGCCTTCCTTGCCGTAAACGGTGAGGAAGACGGTGACCATGAGGGCGACGAGGGCCTGGTTGGTGCAGATGTTGGAGGTAGCTTTCTCGCGGCGGATGTGTTGCTCGCGGGTGGAGAGGGTGAGGACGAAGCCGCGCTTGCCGCTAACGTCTTTGGTCTCACCAACTAAGCGGCCGGGCATCTGGCGGAGGAACTTCTCTTTGCAGGCGATGACGCCGCAGTAGGGGCCGCCGAAGGAGAGGGCGACGCCGAAGGATTGGGCTTCGAGGGAGACGATATCGGCCTCGGCGGGGGGCTTGACGACGCCGAGCGAGATGGCTTCGGCGATCGAGACGATGAGCAGAGCGCCTTTCGAATGAGCGACTTCGGCGAGGGCGGCGACGTCTTCGATGGTGCCGAAGAAGTTGGGGGACTGGATGAGGACGCAGGCGGTATCGGAGGTGATGGAATCCGCGAGGGCAACGGGGTCAATTCGCCCGGTTTCGCGCAGGTAAGGCACCTCTTTGGTGGGAATCTGCTGATGTTGCGCGTAGGTGGCGATGACCTCGCGGTATTCGGGGTGAACCGTTCGGGCGATTACCGCACTATTGCGGCCGGTGACGCGGACGGCCATCATGATGGCTTCGGCGGCGCCAGTTGAGCCGTCGTACATCGAGGCGTTGGCGATCTCCATGCCGGTGAGCTCGCAGATCATGGTCTGGAACTCGAACATGGCCTGGAGGGTGCCCTGGGCGATCTCGGGCTGGTAGGGGGTGTAGGAGGTGAGGAACTCGCCGCGGGAGACGACGGTGTCGATGAGCACGGGCTTGTAGTGGCGATAGACGCCGGCGCCGAGAAAGCTGGCGTAGCCGGTGGCGTTGCGGCCGGCGAAGTCCTTGAAGGCGTCGACGATTTCGCTCTCGCCGTGCTGACGCGGGATGTTGAGGTCGCGTTTGAGCTGGTACTCGGCGGGGATGGTGGCGAAGAGGTCGTCGATCGAGGAGACGCCGATGTCGGCGAGCATGTCGATGCGGTCTTGAGGGGACTTTGGCAGATAGCGCATGTGGTGAGCCTCTAGAGCGTGGCGTAAGAGCGGACGAAGACGGGAAACGTTTCGCCCTCTCCTAGTCTATTGCGGGATCATAGGGTGTCACAGCCGTTCCTGACGGTACATTTGAGACCATCAGAAAATACGGGGGTCTCTCCACTCCCGTTCGACTCGCCTGCGGCTCGCTCAGGGTCGGTCGAGATGACGGCATGTGTTGGCAGTTCGGGACGGCGGTGTGGTTCCGGTGGCCGATTGTTCCCGGTGGAGAAGCAGATCCCTGCGGGATGACAACAAGAACGGCAAGGGCAAAATGCGGGGATTCTTCGCTGCGCTCAGAATGACAACCAAAAATGGATGGCTGACGCAAGAGGGCAGCCGGTCGCGGGTGCTACGGGCGGCGTCTAGTGGCCGGTTTCTTCGGCGATGAAGGTTTCGTAGTCGGCGGCGGAAAGGAGCGAGTTGGCCTCAAGCGGGTCGGTGAGGTCGATCTTGATGAGCCAGGTGGTGTTGGCGTCGGTGTTGATCTTTTCGGGGGCGCTGACGAGGTCTTCGTTGACGGCGGAGACGGTGCCGGTGACGGGCGCGTAGAGGTCGCTGACGGCCTTGACGGACTCCACCGAGCCGAAGGTGCTGCCGGCCTGGATCTCTTCACCGAGCTTGGGCATGTCGACGAAGACGATGTCGCCGAGCGAGCTTTGGGCGTAGTCGGTGATGCCGATGGTGCCGGTCTCGCCTGCGACCTCGATCCATTCGTGTTCCTTGGTGTACTTGTAGGTTTCGGGGTAGGGCATGAGAGGTCTCCTAGAAAATTGTAGAGGATGACGGGGCCGCGTGGGGAGCTGGCGGTTGCTCTTGGGGCCGGAGGATGGGCATATGGGGGTGTAGTGGCTTGCTGAGGCCAGAAACACAGGGGTCTCTCCACTTCGCTACGCTTCGGTCGAGATGACGGCCGTTCAGGGTGGGTTAGCGCACGCGTCGCTCCGCTCCGTGGTTAAGAACGAAATGCGGGGGTCTCTCCACTTCGCTGTGCTTCGGTCGAGATGACGGCTTCTTTGGAGGTGGGAGCTTCGGTCGAGATGACGCGTTCATGGTGGCTCGACCGCGGCGAGGGCTTAGGAGTCGAGTTGGTTGGCGGCGGCGACTTTGGCATACCAGAGGGCGGAGTTTTTTGGGGTGCGCTTCTGGGTGCGGAGGTCGACGAAGGTGAGGCCATAGCGTTCGGCGTAGCCGTCGGCCCACTCAAAGTTGTCGAGCAGGCTCCAGGCGTGGAAGGAGCGGACGCGAGCGCCGTCGGCGATGGCGCGGGCGAGCTGGGCGAGCTCGTTGCGGAAGAAGCGGATGCGGCGGTCGTCTGGGACATGGCCGCTGTCGCGGTCGTCGGGGGCGTCGAGGTAGCTGCAGCCGCTCTCGGTGATCTCGATAATGGGATGGTTGTACTCGCGCGAGATGCGGGTGACGAGGTCGTAGATACCCTGCGGCCAGATCTCGAGGCCGGCGTCGGTGAGCGGACCTTCGGTGGGCATGGTGGCGCTGAACTGGGTATAGGGATCGCGGCCGCCGGCGGTGTCTTCGATCTCGGTGCCGAAGCTGCCGCCGCTGCCGGCGTGCGGTGCGGCACCGGCGTCTGAGACGAAGCGGCGGGTGTAGTAGTGGAAGCCGACCCAGTCGAGTGGGGCCTTGAGGATCTGCTCGTCGCCGGTCTGAAAGCCCATAGCTTTGAGTGGCGTCTCGCCGACGAAGGCTTTGGGGTACTGGCCGGTCATGGCGGCTTCGAGGAAGAAGATGTTGTTCATTGCGTGGTAGCGATCGGCGGCGGCGCGATCGGCGGGCGAGCTGGTCTTGGGGTAGGCAGGGGCCATGCCGTAGGCGCTGCCGACGGTGGCTTTGGGAGATGCGGCTTTGATGGCGCGGAGGGCCTGGCTTTGGGCGAGGGCGACGGTGTGCGCGGCTTTGAGGAAGTCGGGGTAGCTGGCGCGGCCGGGAGGGAAGACGCCGACGCCGTAACCCAGGTAGGTAAACGACCAGGGCATGTTGAAGGGGGCCCAGACGGTGATGCGGTCGCCGAGGTGTTTGGCGAGGATGCCGGCATAGTCGGCGAAGTAGCCG
The DNA here is from genome assembly GCA_964236325.1 of uncultured Acidobacteriaceae bacterium. Classification (GTDB taxonomy): domain Bacteria; phylum Acidobacteriota; class Terriglobia; order Terriglobales; family Acidobacteriaceae; genus Edaphobacter. The sequence goes on from CAXSEC010000018.1 coordinate 25,269, forward strand.
GCGAGATCGCGGTTGGGCCAGCCGCCTCGATCTTCGAGGGCCTGCGGGAGATCCCAGTGGTAGACGGTGCAGAAGGGACGGATGCTGGCGGCGAGGAGGGTGTCGACGAGGCGGCTGTAGTGGTCGAGGCCTTTCTGATTGAGGGCGCCGGTGCCGGTGGGCTGGATGCGGGGCCAGGCGATCGAGAAGCGGTAGCTCTTCTGGTTGAGCCGCTGCATCATGGCGATGTCTTCGGGGTAGCGGTGGTACTGGTCGCAGGCGATGTCGCCGGTGGCCTCGCCCTTGACCTTGCCGACGGTGTGCGAGAAGCGATCCCAGATGGACTCGCCTTTGCCGTCTTCGTTCCAGGCGCCTTCGACCTGGTAGGAGGCGGTGGCCATGCCCCAGAGGAAGTCGGGCGGGAAGTGGGCGCCGGTGGAGGCGGGTGCTGGAGGGGTGGCGCTGAGAGCTCCGGGGGCGACGAGGGCTGCACCGGTGGCGGAGAGAGAGGTTGCGAGGAAGGATCTGCGATTCAAGGTGCGGGTCTCCTGAAGGCAGGAGAAGGATACCGCCATGGGAGGGGAATCGTCAGACGATACGTTTGTTACCTTCCGAGCGCCGGGTGCGGGCGCGGCGTGAGGCTGGTGATAAGTGTGGCTTCGAGAAGCAGGTTCCTCCACTCCGGACGCGCCTTTGGGTCCGGATGACCGGAGGGTGCCCAGTTTGCAGACAAGAAGAAGCTAAAAGGTGGCGGCCGTGGGCGGGCTACTCGACCCAGGGGTTGAGGAGGAGGACGCCAGTGTCGGAGAAGTCGCGGATGTTGCGGGTGACGAGGGTGAGGTTATGGGCGAGGGCGGTGGCGGCGAGGAGTGTGTCGATCACGGGACGAGTGCGTCGCGCTGAAAGTTGTCCCCAGAGACCAGCGATCTCCCGGGTTACAGGCAAGGTCCGCTGAGCAAACCGTCTCTCAACCGCATCAATAAGCCGTATGAGGTCCGCTGCGTGCGGCTCCTTGCGTGCGGCTCCTTGCGAGCGGCCCCTTTGCGCAGTTCTCCGAAGGTAAGGACGCTAAGATACAACATCTTTGCCGGAGTGCTGTCGATGAAGGTAACGACCGAGCTGCTGGGCCGCCGTTTAGAAGGCTCTGAGATGACGTTCGTATCGAGGAGAAAGCCGACTGTGCCGATCACAGCTCGATATCGCGCCCGCTATCGAGCGGATCACGCTTGAGCGCTTCGAAGAAGGGATCGTCATCGTCTAGTTTCGGGCCGGAGAGAAGCAGTTCCAGCAGGGTCGGCTCCCGTTTGCTGAGCAGGCTGTACTCGTCGAAGGAGAGGATCACGGCACGCGGCGTTCCGGCCTCGGAGAGGAGCTGAGGACCGGCGGTTTGCGCTTCCTCGACCAGGTGGTCGAGGTGTGTTTCGGAATCGCGAATGGCCCAGCTTGTCATGGCGCCTCCCGTGGCAACGCTGCCGCTGATCATATCAGCGGGTGGTGACCTGGGTGGTAATCCAGCTTTGGACATGTTGGCGGAGTTCGGTGAGGGGGACGACGCCTTCTTCGAGGATGGCGCGGTTGAAGGCGGGGAGGTTGAAGCGGGGGCCGAGGCGGGCTTCGGCTTCGCGGCGGAGGGCTTTGATTTCGAGGCCACCGGAGTCGTAGGAGGCGAGCTGGCCGGGCATGACGGCGATGCGGTCGATGATGTCAGCGGCGGCTGCCGGGGTGTCGCGGCCGGCGCGGACGATGTAGTCGATGGCCTGCTGGCGGGACCAGTGGAGGGCGTGTAGGCCGGGATCGACGACCATGCCGCGGGCGGGCCAGAGGCGGCGAAAGATGAGGGCGTCGGGGGTGTCGGCGTAGAGGCCGATGTCCTCGGCCATGGCTTCGGCGTAGCGGGCCCAGCCTTCCGAGTAGGCAGAGTTGCCGGTGAGTTTGAAGAGGGGGATCTGGGGCTGGAGCTGGCGGGCGAGGGCGATCTGGAGGTGGTGGCCGGGCCAGACCTCGTGGATGAGGGCGATGGTGGCCTGGCCGCGGGTTTCGGTTGGCCAGGGGCTGAGCTGGATGCGGTAGGTGGCGGGCCTGGTGGGGTCGGGCTCGGGCTCGAAGTGGGAGGAGACGCCGGCCTGCTCTTCGAAGGGGCGATCGGGTTCGACGACGGCGGTCTGGGTGGGCATCTGGTCGATGAGGTGGGCGGCGGTGGCGGCGCGGGCCTGGGCGAGGTGGGCGCGGGAGAACTGGAGGAGATCGTCGGCGGAGTGGAAGTGGACTTCGGGGCGGCTCTTGATGCGGGTGATGAGGGTGGGAATGTCGGAGGTGCCGAAGTGCTGCTGGCCGAGGCGCTGGACGTCGGCGAGGTTGGCGGCGACGGTCTGCTGGCCGAGGTCGAAGACCTGCTGCGGGGTGCGGGCGAGGGTGGTGTTCTGGCGGAGGAAGGCCTGGTAGCAGGCGGGGCCGTTGGGGAGGTCAGCGATGGCGATGCCTTCGCGGGCGTGGGGGAGGTATTCGGTGGCGAGGAAGTCGCGGTAGCGGCGGAGGGCGGGATTGATCTGGTCGGTGATGACGCGGGTGAAGGCGGCCTGGAAGGCGGGGTCTGGCGATGGGGCGTTAAGGGCGCGGGCGGCGGGGGAGAAGAAGGGGGACTTTTCGGGGGGCGCGGCGAGCATGCCGTCCATCTGCGCGATGACGCGGCGAGTGACGGACTGCGGGGCGGAGTAGCCGGTGGCGAGGCCGCGGCGGAGGTTGGCGATCTCGGTGTCGAGGAACTGGGGGAGGGAGCTCCAGCGGCGGAGGGCCTGGGCGCGGTCGTCGGGGGTGGTGATGGGTTGCTGCTCGGCGGTCTGGGCGAGGTTGCTCTGCCAGCCGTTGAAGTGGTTGACGTTCCAGAGCTCGGTGCGGCAGACGCGGAGCTGGAGGTCGGACTCGAGCTGCTCGCGGAGGTTGGCGGCGATGACGCGGGCGGTGATGGGGAGGTTGGCGGCGGGAACGGCGTTGAGATCGGTGAGGATGGATTGCTCGGCGGTGTCGTAGGCGGCGAGGGCAGAGGGGGAGCGGTCGGCGAAGCGGCTGTTGTCGGGAGAGGGAAGGCCGGCGGACAGGGCCTGGGTGGGATCGAAGGCGAGGGTGAGGGCGACGTAGCGGTCGGCGAGGGTGGAGATGCGGGCGGCGGGCGGCGCGGGTTGCTGCGCGGGGAGGGTTACGGCGGAGAGAGCGAGTAAAAGGCCGAGGCAGGCGAGCGATGGTCTCATGGTGCGGGGATCCTTTCGGACGAGCGAAGGAGACGCCGAGGGCGGATGCTCCCTTTGTAGGATCGCTGGTGGAGAGGGTTACGCGAGATGGAGGCTTGCGGTTCGCTGAGATCCATTGGCCTAGTCGACTTCAGGAGTGGGGGCTGCGAGGGAGGAGGGGTCGAGGCCGGCGCGGTGGCGGAGGAGGCGGTTCATGGGTTCGGCGAAGAGGACGGCGATGAGCCAGCCGAGGAGGCCGGCGCAGAGGAGGGTTAAAAGAAAGAGGACGGGGACGAGGCGCAGGGGCTTGCCGAGGTGGACGAAGGCGGCGAAGAGGGCGAGGACGGCGAAGATGTGGGTGAGATAGATCTCGTAGCTGCGCTGGCCGAGGATGAGGAGCGGGGCGAGGAGGCGTGGGGCTTGCCAGGCGGATTGCGCGGCGGCGGCGATGACCAGGCAGACGCCGATGGCGAGCAGGGTGAAGTTGAGGCCGTTGCGGCCGAGGCCGAGCTTGTAGGCGGTGATCGAGAAGGCGAGGCTGAAGATCAGGAGGGCGGAGCCGGCGGTGGCGCAGAGGCGGATTGAGGTGCGGGAGAGGTGTTTGCCGGAGAGGAGGATGGCGGTGAGGCAGCCGAGGGCGATGGCGTCCATGCCGCCGAGGTAGGAGTACTCGCGCCAGACGGGGTTGGGATTGAAGGCCTTCATGCGGGCGAAGGGGCCGAGCAGGATGAAGGCGGCGAGAAGCGGGACGAGGTAGGCGGGTTTGCGGAAGAGTCGGGCGGCGAGCGGGAAGACGAGGTAGAACATTTCTTCGACGGAAAGCGACCAGAGGATGTCCCAGTTGGCGGGAAGGTAGTCGCGGGTGGCTTCGAGGAAGCCGATGTGGAAGGTGAGGGCGGCGAGGAGGGCTCGGGGGAGGCCGCCGGTTTTCGCGGAGACGATGTAGCCGGGGACGTGGGCGAGATGGAGGCCGCTCAGGAGGAGGAGAAGAAGAAGCAGGAGCGGGGCGATACGGGCGAAGCGGAGGAGGTAGAAGCTGCGGATCTGGAGGGCGGCGGGGGTGTGCCAGCGGCGGATGCTGGTGGAGGTGATGAGGTATCCGGAGATGACGAAGAACATTTGGACGGCGAACTGGCCGTTCCAGACGAGGGTGTAGGTGAGTTGGGCGGGGAGATTCTCCGTGTACGGGACTCTGGCGAAGAGCAGCCGCATGTTGACGTGGTTCAGGAGCACAAAGAGGATCGAGAGGCCGCGCAGGACGTCGATGCCGTCGATGCGGTTCCAGGGTTGGGTGGCTGTCCTCATTGGTTCAGTATGGGTGGCGGGGTTGGGTTTGGTGTTGTGGAGGGAGGTTCCTTGGTCAATCCTGCGGGTTTGGTGCTGGGGTGTTTAACGCGTCCCCGTTCGGCTGCACTCAGGGTCCGCGCGGAGATGCGGGGGTTCTTCGGCTTCGCCTCGGAATGACAACTAAAGTTGCAGCGACAGCAGCACCCTTACAGACGCTAGATGGTGGGGGTGGTTTTCTTGGGGCGTTTGTAGAAGGGGAGGGGGACGACCTGGGCGCGGACGGGCTGGTTGCGGATGGTGACGGCTAGCTCGGTGCCGAGGTCGGTGTGGGTGAGGGGGACGTAGGCGAGGGCGATGTTTTTCTTGAGGAACGGGGCAGGGGAGCCGCTGGTGACGTGGCCGAGGGGCTGGCCGTCGAGGGTGGTGACGGGGTAGCCGTCGCGGGCGATGCCGCGGTCGATCATCTCGAGGCCGACGAGTTTGCGGGTGGGGCCACCCGCAGTGGTGATGGCGTCGAGGGCGGGCTTGCCCAGGAAGCTGGGCTTGTCGAGCTTGGCGTAGCGGCCGAGGTTGGCTTCGAAGACGTTGATCGAGTCGGATATTTCGTGGCCGTAGAGGGCCATGGCGGCTTCGAGGCGGAGGGTGTTGCGGGCGCCGAGGCCGCAGGGCAGGATGCCGAACTCGCGGCCGGCCTCGAGGAGCTCGTTCCAGACGCGGGCGCTGGTGGGTTCGTCGGACGGGATGTAGATCTCGAAGCCGTCTTCGCCGGTGTAGCCGGTGCGGGCGATCAGGACGTTGTAGCAGCCGGCGACCTTGCCCCAGGTGAACCAGTAGTTCTTGATTTGAGAGAGATCGGTGTCGGTGAGTTTCTGGAGGGTTTCCTGGGCGCGGGGGCCCTGGATGGCGAGCTGGGTATACATGTCCGAGAAGTCGTTGATGTGGACGGAGGGCATGGCGCCGATGGTCTGGCGGACCCACTGGATGTCTTTTTCGCGGGTGCCGGCGTTGATGACGATGAGGTAGTCGCTATCGGAGAGCTTGTGGACGATGATGTCGTCGACGAAGGTGCCCTGGGGGGTGAGCATGGCGGAGTAGTGGGCCTGGCCGACCTGGAGTTTCGAGGCGTCGTTCATGGAGAGCTGGTTGATGGCGGCGAGGGAGCCGGGTCCGCGGAGCTGAATGTCGCCCATGTGGGAGACGTCGAAGAGGCCGACAGCGTTGCGGACGGCGAGGTGTTCGGCGGTGATGCCGGTGTACTCGACGGGCATGTCCCAGCCGCCGAAGTCGACCATTTTGGCGCGGTGGCTGCGATGGGTGGCGTTGAGGGCGGTCTTGCGGAGGGCGGTGGCGAGCTCGGGCATGCGGATCCTTAGGAGGCGTTCGCCGGTATAGGTCACGGCTGGGTTAACGGTAGCAGAGCGGGGAGCAGGGTTTTGCGGTGAGTGCGTCGCTTCGCTCCGTCGTTAAGAGCGAAATGCGGGGATGCTCGGCTGCGCCTCGGAATGACAACTAAATTTGCTGCTTTAGCGCCACGCGGAGCTGTGGTGTGAAGCATTGCGCTTTGGGGCCGGGTCGCGCGGTGTAGGGCTACTTCGAGGGGGGTGGCAGGTGGGATTGGAGGGCGGTGTAGGCGGCGTCGGTGAGGGGGCCGGCGGTGGTCCAGCGGACGCTGCCGGTGCTGTCGACGACGAGGAGGTAGGCCTGGTTGGGGTCGGTGACGTGGGCGAGGGCGCGCCAGGTGGATTCGTTGTCGGTGATGGGGAGGAAGTGGTGTTTGCCGCGATCGGAGACCTCGGTGGCGATCTGCTTCATGACGAGGCCGCGCAGGAGGCGGGGGACGCCGGCGACGACGGGCAGTTCGTAGTAGAGGACGGTGGGTGAGGTGAAGTAGTCGGTGGCGAGGCGTTTGCCCCAGTCGCGGACCTGGGCGCGGGCGTCTTTGCCGAAGCCGAGGACGAGGATGGCGGACTTGCCAGCGAGATCGGCGGGGAGGCGGACGTGCTCGCCGGCGAGGGTATCTGCGTGGATGGCGGGGATCTGCGTGGAGGGTGGCTGTGCGGCCAGGGGAAGCGATGACAGCAGCAGCAGGACGGCGAGACGGAGGGTGGCGAGGGTCATGAGTGAGGGGCGGTGCGGGAGATCGAGGGTTTGGGGAGTCAGGGACGACGGCTGCGGCGGTTGGCTTTGAGGAAGCTCGAGAGGGAGAAGTAGCCGAAGACCAGGACCATGCCGGCGGCGAAGAGGAGGCGGGTATGGTCATCAGATGCGGCGGCGGCGTGGAGCGCGGGGCGGAGGCGCCAGGCGGCGATGGCGGCGACCAGGGCGAAGAGGGCGAAGAAGACGCCGGTGAGCTCAAGCCAGAGAACGCCGGAGAGCCGGACGGCGGGGGCCCAGACGGCGCGGCCGAAGCGCCGGGTGCCTTCGCCGAGGCCGCGGGTGGCGGCGGCAGCGGTGTTGGCTTTGCTGCGGAGGGTGGCGGGAGGAAGGATGATGGGCGTTTGCGGGCGAGGGGATGGCGGCGGGGTGGGGGTGTTGGAGCGAGCGGTGGCCGCGGATTGGCCGGGGTTGGGCGCGGTGGCGGCATCCACGGCGGAGACGAGCGTTTTGGCGGCCTGGCGGGCGCCCTGGCCGAGGATACGGCCGAATCGCACGGTGTCCATAGGGGGATAGTTTAAGGCATTTCTTTTGAGACTGCGACGTCGATCGGCAGCGGTGCGGACCAAGGTGTAATGCAGAAGAGGTGGGGCGGACATTTTTCCTGCTGCGTACGTTCGTGCGAAGGTGCTTGGGCGGGCAGGCAGGCAGGGCAGAACCACGGGTGTCGTGTGGCGGCCAAGGCGCATCTGAGGCTAGGAGAGAAAGCCACTCAACAAAAGGTGGGAGGTGCCGATGAAGAAGATATTGTTTCTGGCAGGCGGTGTATGTGCGGCGGCGGCAGGATTTCTGATGTTTGGCAAGAAGCGGCGCGAGCCGGTGGAGGAGATGGCGCACAAGCTGGAAGCGGCCTGGGCGGATTATCACACGGTGGTGTAGCGCGGACGTGATTTCCGTGAGGAGGGTCTCGATGCATCTCCGGGGCGGTTGGACGAGCTCGACGGGAGAAATCCAGGGTGTAAGTCGTAGCGGCGAAAGTTTTGCTGATGGCGGAGCGCCCGGCGTATGGTGAGAGCAGCATGACAGCCGACCCGCAGTGCCGTTCTCAAGGGTTCCTGAAGGTGCAAGGTACCGTGCGGACTTCTGATGCGCGATCGATTGAGTCCATCACTTAGGCAGGGCGGAGGTGGCATTGAATCAGAATGTGAAGAAGCTGATCCAGAAGCTAGGCGAGGCGATCCACGAGACGGTTGCAGAGTCCGAGGATATTGCTGGGGTGGTCAAGAATATTCGTGAACAGGGGTTCGACGTGCTGCTGATGCTGGAGGCGACGATCGGTCTGAACGAGGTGGAGCCGGACGCAGCGACGGAGCCGGAAGAGGTGGAGACGGACGGCTTTACGAACAGCGATCTACACTTTCTGAGGTCGTTGCGGATTACGGTGAATGACGAAGACGTTCCACCGGCCGATCCTAGCTGAGGCTGCCCATAGAAAAAAGGCTCGTTTGATCGAGTCTGTGTCTTGCGGGAGCTGAACGGCGATGTTCGCCCCGCGTTCATACGTTTCGGTTTGGTGCCGATGCAGACTAACAGGACGATGAGGATTGCGGACCGATGAGAAACACACTTGGCGTTCTGCTTGCGGGTGGTGCCGGGGAACGGCTCTTTCCGCTGACGCGGGACAGGGCAAAGCCTGCAGTTCCGTTTGCGGGACAGTATCGGATTATCGATATTACGTTGTCGAACTGCATTAACTCTGATCTGCGGAAGGTGTACATCCTGACGCAGTACAAGGCTTTGAGCCTGAACCGCCATATTCGTGAGGGGTGGGGATCGGTGGTGGCGAATGAGCTGGGGGAGTTCATCGAGATTTTGCCGCCGATGCAGCGGGTGAACAAGAACTGGTATACGGGCACGGCAGATGCGGTGTACCAGAACATTTATTCGATCGGATCGGAAGAGCCGAAGTACGTGATTATTCTTTCAGGCGACCACATTTACAAGATGAACTACGGCCTGATGATGGAGCAGCACTGCGACTCAGGGGCGGATGTGACGCTTGCGACGCTGCCGATCCGGCCGGATGAGGTTTCGAGCTTTGGCGTGGTGGAGGTGGCGCGGAACGGCGAGGTGACGGGCTTTGAAGAGAAGCCGAAGGAGACGAAGACGCGGTCGCCGTTCGATCCGGAGAAGGTGGATGCCTCGATGGGGATCTATATCTTCAACACGGATGTGCTGCTGCCAGAGCTGGTGAAAGACGCGGAGGACGTGGAGTCCAAGCATGACTTTGGGCACAACATTCTGCCTAACCTGCTGGGCCGGTATAAGGTGCAGGCGTTCAACTTTGTTGACGAGAACAAGCAGACCGCGCTGTACTGGCGCGACGTGGGGACGCTCGAGGCCTACTACGAGGCGAACATGGACGTGGCGGGGGTGACGCCGGTGTTCAACCTGTATGACAAGAGCTGGCCGATGCGGACGCGGCCGTACCAGTATCCGCCAGCCAAATTCGTATTTGGCGAGCCGGGGCGCACGGGCATGGCGATCAACTCGATTCTGTCGTCAGGATGCATTGTGTCGGGCTCGGTAATCCGATCAAGT
>CAXSEC010000019.1:0-14667 GCA_964236325.1 uncultured Acidobacteriaceae bacterium
CTAAACTAACCGCAGCATGAATCTCCGAAAGTCCGCGCTCCTCGCCGTCGCTCCCTTCGCCGTCGCTCCCCTCGCCCACGCCCAGGGAGCCGTCTACGGCATGGTCACCGCCCAGAACCTCGGCAGCCTCACCTATTCGACCGTCGGCAACGGCACCGCCAACACCGTCGTCACCCACACCGACGGCTCCTTCTCCCCCATCGGCGGCGTCGGCGGCGTCTACTACGACTTCCGCGATCTCGGCCGTGTCCGCCTCGGCATCGACGTCCGCGGCTCCATCGCCGCCTCCTCCCACGGCGCAGACCCTACCTCTACCGGCTCCGGCGGCCGCCTCTACACCGCCATGGGCGGCCTGCGCGCCACCTTCCCCACCAAATACCGCCTCCTCGCCCCCTACGTCCAGGGCTCCTTCGGCCTCGCCCGCACCGATGGCGGCCAGACCCCCAACGTCAGCTTCAACGGAGCTCTGCCACTTCAGAACGGGCGCATCGTTATCGACCACGGCTTCGCCTACCAGGGCTTCGCCGGCCTCGACCTCAAGGTTCTCCCTGCCATGGACATTCGCATCGTCGAGCTCGGCATCGGTGCCATCTCCGGCGTCTCCAACTCCCCCGGCTCCCACCTCCTCCAGTCGGCCGGCGTCGGCGTCGTCTTCCACTTCCCCAACTAGCCGCTCAGAAGCCCGCCGGCAGAGCGCCACTCGGAAGACCCACACCAAACCCACACAAAAGCGGCCCTTACCTCAACCAAACAGCCCCAAAATGCCCTCAACCTCTGCAGAATCGCAGTCTCGCCAAACGCAGCAAAGGCCGCATCCTCATGCGGCCCATCTCTCACATTCCATTCTACTTACTTGGTGCCGAAAAGAGGACTCGAACCTCCACACCCTTGCGAGTACGTGGACCTGAACCACGCGCGTCTGCCAATTCCGCCATTTCGGCACATCCCACGAATCCCTTCAAAACAAAGGGCTTGGCAACGTGAAATCCTAGTTTCTCATCCCCTCTAACGGCTGTCAAACCCTGGTTTTCCCATTATCATAGGGCTGCAGCCACGAAGTCCCCGAGGCCAAAGGCAATGGACGACCAGCAACCCCTGCAAGATGAGCAAGTTAGCAAGCCAGCCGAAGCATCCTCTAGCGACCCTGGAAAGCAGATGCGCAAGCTCTCCCACGACCTCTCGAACGCCCTCGAGATCATCGTTCAAACCTCGTATCTGCTTGGCACCGTAGGACTTACTGAGCCAGCGTCGGATTGGCTGCGCATGCTTGACGAGGGTGTCGCGAAGGCTCTTGACCTCAACAACGCCCTCCGCGGCACAATCCGCCAGTCCTTCCCACAAGCCTAAGCCCCTCTAAAAGAGGGGCTTACCGCCCGGCAGGGGCGTCCTTCTGTCCCGGCATTGCTCGCTTCCGCACAGCCGGCACATCGCTCGAAGCACCTTCTACCGCGCCCGCAACCTCTTTGCTTCCAGCAGTTTGCACCGCAAGTCGCGAAAGCTTCGCGGCGTGCTGGGCAAATAGCTTGTCAATCTGCTGCAACAGCACCTTCGTCTGCGTCGCTTTAACCAGCACCTTGTCCGGAGCTCCATCCTCCCATCCCTCGTCTTCGACCGGAAAGGCCGTAAGTAGCGCGACAGCAGGATGATACGGCGCGGTCCGAGCGGCACGGATGACCTCAGCACCGGCTGCGTCACTCTCCATCCGCATATCCGTGATCACCATTTGATATTCGTTCTGCCGAATCTTTGATCTACCTTCACGTGCGGAAGCAGCGGTATGAACATCAAACCCACTAATCTCTAAGACAGCTTTCAGAGTTAGCAACACCGTCACTTCATCATCTACTAGCAAAATACGCCGTTTCATCCGAGTCTTTTCTCCAAACTGCGACAGCCCTCTAAAAGGGACTGGCAGGCCATCTTCAGCAGCATAGCAGTCCGAGCAAGGTAGGGAGTGCTATACTCCACGTTGCGGTTGACCAGACGAAGTTACCGCAAACCATCGACAATCAACGCATGGCGTCTCAGATCGAGCGCTGTGGAGGCAGACTATTCCACCTATTGATAAGCGCACGGCGAAGTCTTTCATACGCACCAACGAACGGATTCGTGCACGCGAAGTGCGTGTCATCGACGAGAACGGCGAGCAACTAGGCGTGATGGTTCCTTTTGAAGCCTTGAAGATGGCTCGGGAACGCTCTTTGGACCTGGTTGAAATCTCGCCGAATGCGGTACCACCAGTCTGCAAGATTCAGGATTATGGCAAGTTCCTCTACGAGAAGGATAAGAGCGACCGGGCTGCCCGTAAGAAGCAGAAGGTCATCACGATTAAAGAAGTTAAATTCTCTGTGACTGTAGATGAGCACGATTACCAGACCAAGAAGAACCAGGCAGTCCGCTTTCTCGGTGATGGCGACAAAGTCAAAGCGTCGCTGCGCTTCAAGGGAAGACAGATGGCGCACCGGGATCTTGGATACAAGATCATCAACCGCCTAATTCTGGACATTGGAGAGGCCGGCACGGTGGAGTTCATGCCCCGCATGGAAGGAACAACATTGCATGCCATTCTGGCTCCGTCGAAGAAAGCCGAGCCGGTCGTGAAGAAGCCCATGCCGGTGCCAACGTTCGAGGCAGCAGCCGCTAAGGGCTAGCACTCGCCGCACTTGCCCTACCGCAGGTGAGACCTGCAAAGAGCCCCTCCTCGGAGGGGCTTTTGCCTGTGCGCCAAGGCTGGTAAGTAGAGCTGCCTCGCACAAACGAGCGCAAGCTTCTAGCCTTCATTAGGTACCTTAGTAACGTGACCACGGTATAGTAAGTATAAGTCATTCAAATCATTGGACTTATCGCAGTCTAAATCTTATGTTTGTTGCAGCTGAGTTGTCCAGCGAAATCTCAAAAGCAGTCTACAACTAAAGGAGCATACCTGAAATGAAGATCATCGTCCGCGCCTTCGTCCTCGCCCTCACCCTCACTGGCTCTGCCGCGTACACCCAGATCAACATGAACCATTCAAAGGTACTTACCGGCAAGACCAGCTCCATGCCGACCCCTTGCTGCATGCCGAATGATCCGTCTGCCTGCGGGATGCGATAGGGTACCCGGGTACTACCCAGCTCATTTTTCTCTTGAGAAAGGGTGTTCGCTCATCTAGTCTCGTGGTCTAAGTAAAAGGCGGCGACTATGAACGCGACACCCACCGAGCTCATCGGCTTCTTTGAGACAATCTGCTGTGCTGCAGCAATTTTCGGCCTGTTCCATTCCAAGCAACTGCGGCAATTCGGATCTTTCACGACGCTGCTCTGTATCCGATTGATCGGCGACTTGATCCTCTTGGTTCTCATGACGGGGAGTAGTCGTATTATCGAGCGTCACGTCGCCTACAAGATGTACTTTTACGCCTATTGGGGAAGTTTCGTTCTCGAAACCGTACTCTCCGTCTTTGTGGTTCTCAGCATCTTCCAACTGGCGATGGCGCCACTTCCTGGCCTGAGAAAACTTGGGATGCTTGTATTTCATTGGGCGGCGGCAATCTCGGTCGCATTGTCTCTCATCGTTGGTGCCGGTCCCCACCAGTCGGGCATTACCCTGACTCTCTCATGCATCTCGCGGTTGCAGCAGATATCAAGCGCCTTGACACTTTGCCTGCTTCTCTTTGTGTGTTTTGCGATCCGCCCAATGGGATTGACCTTCAGAAGCAGGATCTTTGGGGTCAGCCTGGGGCTGGGTCTCATCTCCGCCTCTAACCTTTCACAAGCGGCGTGGATCTCCCACAGCCCCCACCTTGATTCGATCATGAACGTGATCTGCAGTGTGACTGGATGTTTAGCGCTAAGCGTCTGGTCAGCTTACTTCTTGCTTCCTGAACCAAAACGCCGCATCATCGTGCTGCCCACAACCTCTCCGTTCCTGCGCTGGAATCAGATATCGGAGGTTCTTGGTGATGAGCCTGGCTTCGTCGCGATCGCGGGGATTCCGCCGGAGGTCTTTGCGCCGGCTGAGCTCGAGATCATGGCTCGCGCTTCAGCCAAGATGGCCTTGCGGGATAATGAATTCCAACCGCTGGAGGGTGGCGTAACCCTGAATAGCCTTATCGCGTAAGTCGTAGTAGGACCAAAATGTCTCGTCAGTTGGAATCGGAGCATTGTGGTTTCGACTAACGTACCGCCATGATGCTCTGCCATGGAAGGGCCTCTCGCAAATCCGCCGTCATTCACTTGTTCTTACCAGATGGGCCTGGTTTTGTCATGGCAGCTTGATCAAAATAGAGATATGAAAGGGCGGCCATCTGATGGCCGCCCTTCTTGCTGCTTCCTGACGATCTTGCTACTCGCGCTCGGATCGCTTCCAGTTGATAAGATCACCCAGCGTAGTACTGCTGCTGCTGCCTGACGATGAAGGGCTGCTCGGACTGTTTGACCGGCTGCCGCTGCGTTCACGTTCCTTGTAGGTCTCTACCTCGGTGCGAGTGGCCTCTTCCCCAACAGCCTTGATGCTCAGGCCCACCTTCTTCTCTTCAGGATTCATCTTCACGATCTTGAAGTCATGCTCATCGCCAACGTTCAAGGGCAATGGCTGATGATGCTCGTCCACTGCCTCGGACACGTGGCAAAGACCTTCCACGCCCTCAGCGATCTCAATGAAGGCCCCAAACTGCGCCGTCCGAAGGACCTTACCCTTGATCACGTCACCTACACGATGCTGTGCGAAGAAGGTTTCCCAGACATCGGGCTGGAGCTGCTTGACTCCAAGAGAGAGACGACGATTCTCCGGCTCGACGCCCAGGACCACGGCGCGAATCTTCTCACCCTTCTTGAGAACCTCAGAAGGATGCTTGATACGTTTCGTCCAGCTCAGGTTGGAGACGTGCACTAAGCCATCGATGCCATCTTCGATCTCAATGAAGGCGCCGAAGTCTGTCAAGTTACGAACCCGACCTTCAATGATGGCCCCGACGGGGTACTTGTCTTCCAGCTGCTCCCAGGGATTATCCTGCAGCTGCTTCATTCCAAGGGAGATACGACGATCGTTCGGGTTTACAGAGAGAATAATGGTGTCGACTTCGTCACCGGGCTTGACCATCTTCGACGGATGCTTCATCCGCTTCGACCAGGTCATCTCCGAGACGTGAACCAGACCCTCGATCCCCTGCTCCAACTCAACGAAGGCTCCGTAGTCTGTCACTGATAGGATACGGCCACGAACCTGCGCCCCGATTGGGTAGCGCTCCGTAGCATCCAGCCATGGATCCGGGGTAAGTTGCTTGAAGCCGAGCGAAACGCGCTGCTTATCCTTGTCGAATTTCAGCACCTTCACCTGGATCTCGTCAGCAACGTTCACGAGATCTCGCGGGTGCGTCAGCCGGCCCCAGCTCATGTCGGTGATGTGAAGCAGTCCATCAAGACCACCCATATCCACGAAAGCACCGTAGTCCGTGAGATTTTTTACCGTGCCCGTCAGTACGGATCCCTCTTCGAGGGTAGCCAACGTAACGTCCTTCTTCGCGTTCTGATCCTCTTCCAGCAGCTCTTTGCGGCTGATGACGACGTTGCCGCGTTTCTTGTTCAGCTTGATGACACGAACTTCGATCTCCGTGCCGATGTAGCCGTCAAGATTGCGGACGGGCCGAATCTCCACTTGCGAACCCGGAAGGAACGCCTTGATACCAATATCTACCGTGAGGCCGCCCTTGACCCGGCTCAGAACCATGCCCTTGACCGGAGTTTTGGTGTTCGCTGCCTCTTCAAGCTTGTCCCAAACCTTATGCCGCAGCGCTTTTTCATAGCTGACGAGGTATCCACCTTCAGCCTCTTCACGCTCAACGACCACTTCAACCTGGTCTCCTGGATTGAACTTGGAGACGCCGTTGACATCCAGAACCTGATCGAGCGGAATGAGGCCCTCGGACTTGAGGCCTATGTCCACGACGACGTGCTTGTCCGTGAGCTTGACGACAGTTCCGACGATGACTGCTTCTTCCTGCGTCAGATTCTGAGCAGCTGCACTTTCCGCTGCCTGTTCGCGATCAAAGCTGGCCAGAGCCGCGGCGAAGTCAGCCGAGTCGTAATCAGCCTCGTCTTCTGCTCCCGCACTGAGAGAGTCGATCGATTCGGGCTGAGACGTTGCTGCTCCCTGCTCGACCGAAGCTTCCGTGTTTACGGGCGATGTCGCATGGTTGGAGGTGGAGTCGTTTGACTGAGCGGTTGGCTCTGTCGCTTGAGGCGCGAGGGTTTCGAGTTCGGTGTTCAGGGGTTTACTCTCGGTTTGATCAGGATGATGGTGGTCGACCATGGTTGATGCATGCTCCGGGACCCAAGATTCACTCGCCAGCCAGCTCGTCGTAGAACGGTCGTCCGCAACCCAAAGATGGGCGTCGTCTCAATCATTCAGTTCGTCGGCTTGTCGTCAGAGATGAAGTACTTCCAGCAGAGGAGCGGCTGCACTTGGGATCCCACACGCAGGGGCTCACTAGAAAGAGTATGACGTAGAAGGCAATACGTCAACTGGTGAGTGTCCTTCTCAGGGATCTCTCGTATGTGGCCCCTTATACTCACCCCATGGACAGGCTTTTCACACCGTGGCGGGGATCGTACGTCGCCGGCAAAGCAAGCGGCTGGAAGGGTGTTCCGGCAGGGCTTGCGGCCTGGCCTGGACCGGATACGTCCTGTGTCTTCTGTAACATGCTGGGCGCCGTGCAGTGGGCGAAAGAGACCGGCACAGTCGCCGAAGACGCAGAGCGGGAGGCCGGAATCCTCCTTATGCGGCCTCATTGCTTTGTTTGCCTAAATGCCTTCCCTTACTCCTCCGGCCACCTTCTTATCCTGCCGTACGTTCACACAGCCAACCTCGCTTCGCTCGCGCCTGAAGTCGCGGGCGAGATGATGGAGCTTGCCCAACACGCCGAAACCTGGTTGCGAAGCTGTTACCTGCCAGACGGCCTGAACCTCGGCATGAACCTTGGAGAAGCAGCCGGAGCCGGAGTTGCCGGCCACCTCCACCTTCATATCCTTCCTCGTTGGTCCGGCGATGGCAGCTTCATGATGACGACGGCGGATACCCGCGTTCTGCCTGAGACTCCTGCGGAGACCTGGCATAAGCTGAGGTCGGTCATTGCCGCGCAAGCAACTTCAGAGTAAGTGCAAACATCCACATAGAAGGCACTAATGTCGGTTCCTCAGACTGTGTCATTCCCCTAGACATACAGAGGTAATCATGGCAAGCTCCTCGATGCACACCGCACCTTCCGTCTCCCTTTTTTCCGGCGCCCGACCGGTCGCGAGCCATCTGCAGAGTGCTCTTTCAAAAAAGCTTGCGCAGATCAGTGAGCGTGAGGGCGAGGATGCCGTGCTGACTGGCGGTACGCGTTCCTTGTCGCGGCGTCTGCTGGCGCTGAATGTTGCAGAGGTTCGTAGCCACTCGTCTGTCGCCCTGGAAAGTCACGAGAAACTTTCGGCGTAGCACGCGGGACGCTCTTCAGCTTGCTTGCCCATTGTGGGCGTCAACTAGAACGCAGCGCCTATTCGGAATGCGGGTGGCCTCGAAGTTGGTAATCTTCCAGGCGCCGCTCGCTAACTGGTGATAGATCCGCGTATACCGGTACTCTCCACCAATTGGCTTGAGCGCGGTGGTTCCTTCCACTCTGGCCTTTACCGTGACGATCGCCACCTGACCGACTAGCTTGATCTTGCTATCCTGCATGTCAAGTCGCGTCAGGACGAACACCCTGTCCCTCAACCGCGCGAGCTGCTGCGCCTTTGTCGTGACTTGCCCGGTCAACGTGATTCCGACATAATCATCCGAAAGCATGCGATCCATCGTGGCAACATCTCCAGCCAACTGTGCGACGCGCCATTGACCTTCCAGCTGCTCGATCTGCCGCTTCACGTCCCGCTTGGCCTGCCACGCGTGCGCCGGCGCCGGAAGCAGCAGGAGGCCAAGCAACGCCAATAGTCCGCATCTTCCACAGCGTGAGATCACCGGTATGAGCGCGAATAACTGCATACATTTACCCGGATACTAGCCTTGCTGGACCACGCCGTCAAAGCCCCGTCCGGGGGATCAGGATGACCCGCTTTGACCGCGTCCGCAAAGCGACGTACACGATCAACACACCGCCGAAAGAGTCTCCACCTCGCGGTCAAGCATCAGCTGATACAGTCCGCCCACGGCGAACTCGCGAAAGTGTTCCGTAGAACGGTGAGCCGCTGCAGCTGCTTCGTCCTGATACTGCTCGTAGATCAGCACGGTCGCCGCCTCTCCTTCAACAAAGTGAGGGACATACAGCGCGCATCCCGGCTCCTCGCGCGATGCGGCCGCGAGCGCTTCCAGGATCTCGCGGATCCGGGGGACGTCTTTCTCATGAAAGCGAAGGCGAACGGTAAAGCTGATCATAGGACCTTCAAAAATGAAGAAGCACACTGGTCGCTGAGGCAAGCTTTAGGCGGACAAGGTCTCCGCAAATGGCTGTAGCGTCATGGTCTGGTTGCGATCAGGTCCGGTCGAGACCATACCGATCCTGGCTCCTGACTCCTGCTCGAGGAAGTGCAGATACTCCTGTGCCCTCAGCGGCAGCCTGTCGAACTCCGTAATGCCCTCAGTCGAGGTGCTCCATCCCTTCAGCGTTGTATACACGGGTTCGATGCTGTCGAACCCCCGCATGTCTGCCGGGATTGTGTCGGTGACCTTGCCATTCACTTTGTAGTGCGTGCATACCGGAATCTCCGCGCACTCGTCCATCACATCCATCTTGGTGACAACCAGCCACTCGGTGGAGTTGATCATGTTCGAGTAGCGAAGCAGCGGCAGATCCAGCCATCCGCAACGCCGCGGCCGGCCCGTAACCGCGCCGTACTCCTGTCCGCGGGCCCGCAGTAGATCGGCAGAGGAGTCATTGATGATCTCGGTCGGAAATGGTCCCTCACCTACCCGTGTGACGTACGCCTTGGTCACGCCGATCACCGTGCCGATCTTGGTCGGCCCCACACCCGTCCCGGTAACAGCCCCGCCCGCCGTAGCCGACGAGCTCGTCACAAACGGATAGGTTCCATGGTCAATATCAAGCAGAGCCCCCTGCGCCCCTTCAAACATGACCTTCTTCCCGGAGCTGATCGCCTCATTCAACAGGACGGCCGTGTCCGTCACAAAGGGCGCCAGCTGCTCAGCCGCCCGCGCATATTCCTCGTACATCTGCTTGGGATCGAGTGGCTCGGTGCCAAAGAGCGCGTGAGCGATCGTGTTCTTCTCATGGCAAGCGTTGTTAATGTGTGTTCGCAGCAGCGACGGATTCAGCAGATCGATCACCCGCAGCCCGTTGCGGTGCATTTTGTCTTCATACGCCGGTCCGATCCCGCGGCTCGTCGTTCCGATCTTCGTCCGTCCCGGAGCATTCTCCGCCGCCAGTTCAATCATGCGGTGGTACGGCAGAATGACCTGGGCCCGGTTTGAGACGAAAAGCTGGCCTCCTGGTCCGCCATGGATCGGCAGACCCGCATCCTTCAGTTTGCGGACCTCGCTTAGAAAGGCCATCGGATCGAGCACCACCCCGTTCCCGATCACTGCCTTGCACTCCGGCCGCAGAACGCCGCAGGGAATCAGCTGCAGGACGAACTTTTTGCCCGAGATGATGACCGTATGCCCGGCGTTGTGGCCGCCAGCGTAGCGCGCCACCACGTCGAAGTGGCCGGAGAGCACATCGACGATCTTGCCTTTGCCTTCATCGCCCCACTGGGCGCCAAGAATTACCGCTGATTTGCGTTGCGTCACGAGGTCTAATGTCTCCGCAGGTCTTCCCTGCCGGCGGCTCGATACCGAGTGCCATCCGCAATTTTATACTGGTCCGGAGGGTGCCCTGCCATGGCTCCGAGCTTTCGCGCAGTTCAGGATCTCGTGGGTACCCGCGTCCGCATGCACTTCGACGACGAACACGAGGTCGTGGCCAAACTTCTCAGCGCAACCACCGACATGGACGGCAGCCGCCACCTGATCTACGACGCCGTCGAGTGGGCTAACCAGGCAGAGACCTACGGCGGCGGCACCGGCACCTGCTACTACGCCGCGGCCGAAACCTTGATCAGCATCGAACCAGCAGGAGAGTCGTTTGCCGGAGCTACCAGAGGTTGAAACCGTCGCCAATGGCGTCCATGAGCGCGTCCACGGCCAGACGATTCATCGCGTCTGGACCAGCGGAAAGCCGCAGACCTTCAAGAGCCCTGAAAGCGAGATCGAAGAGACCCTTACCGGCGCCACCATCCGTAGTGTCCGGCGCGTCGGTAAGACCATCGTGATGACGCTTGAGAGATCCCGGCCGACTGAAGGCATGCACCATGCAGCCGAGTTCCTGGTGCACCTCGGCATGACCGGCCGCCTTCTCGTCTCGCACCCCAACGTCCCGCTGCCCCTCCATACCCATGCCGTCCTGACCCTTGCCGATGCTCGTGAGATCCGCTTCGTCGACCCGCGCCGCTTCGGCCGGCTCTCCGTTCGGCAAGAAGCCTATGTCGGCCCGGGGGTCGAACCCCTGACCATCATCCCAGCTCACTTCGCCGCTCTCTTTCGCCATCGCCGCACCCCCATCAAAGCCGCCCTGCTCAATCAGTCGCTGCTGCATGGCGTCGGCAATATCTATGCGGATGAGGCCCTGGCCCGGGCCGGCATCCGGCCGCGGCGACAGGCCGCTCGCCTCACCCGGGCCGATCTCGAGCGCCTGCGCCTCGCCCTGGTCGACGTCCTCACCCGCGCCATTACGCTGGGCGGCTCCTCTGTCTCTGACTACGTCGACGCCGAGGGTGTCGCCGGCTTCTTCCAACTGGAACACCGTGTCTACGCGCGAGAGGGTCAGCCGTGCCAAAGCTGCGAGACACCTATCAAGAAGATCGTAGTTGGCGGCCGCGGCACTCACTTCTGTCCCAAATGCCAGAAATAGCCCTCTGTTGATTGATTCGCGCTGCATCCTTCAACCATCAGCCAGCTAACGCGCCGTGCCATCCATTGCGCAGTCTGGCAGCGACTCAGCCTGCGAAATCGTGACCTGCCGCCCGCGTGGGAGATACCGGATCCGCAGCAGCAACGGGCTTGGCGCAACGGCGCGCACCGTGAGCAGCACCTCATGATCCGGATCGCCATGCCACAGCGACCAGGCCAGCAGGGTCTGTCCATCGCGAAGCCCCGCGCGATACGCCGCAGACTCCGGATCGACGTCGTGCAGCCGGGCTCCGGTCGAAAGCTCCTCCATCGGCACGCCGAGAGCAAAGGTCCACACCAGCCGCGGCGCCAACCGGGTGCACGGGGGCAGAGCGTCTTCAAGCGGCACCTCTGCGTCCTCCGCGACGAAGCTGTGCAGCCTGCGTACCGTGCCTGTATCCACAAAGCGTCCGGCTGTCTGCAGAATGCGTTCCACCGTGAGCGGGGCCCCGTGGTCCTCCAGCAGCGCGCGCATCACGTCGTCAAGTGACGCGCGGCCCGCAGTCTGCCGTACGATCGCCGCATTGAGCCAGAAGGCGATCACCGCGCCTCGCACATAGGGCTCACGATGCCGCGTCTCATCCTCGTCCAGAGAGTCTCCTGTCGGCCATTGAGGCGATTCCTTCGTGGACAGAGTTGAATAATCCCGCAGGATCGCATTCACGCGCTTCAGATATCCCTGCCGTTCCAGCAGGCCGCTGCGCTCCAGCAGAACGTCCTGGTAGTACGTCGTAAAGCCCTCGATGAACCAGGCGAGCCTTGGCGCATCCGTGACCGTTCCGAGAGCGGTTGGATTCCAGGCATGAAAGGCCTCATGCGCGAACAGAGATTCGCTCTCTACCCCGAAGTGCTCGCCAGGCGCCAGGTAGAGGCTGAAGGCATGGGTGAACGCCGTGCCGCCACCACCCGAGGTGCCGATCGCGAACGGCGCCAGCACCACGGCATACCAGGCCGGCACGGGCGTCCTCCAGAACGTCCGCTCCGCCGCTAGGATCCGCTGCACATCTGAAGCCAGCTCCTGCTCCGAAAAGCTCCAGCTCCCCGCGACCGCCAGCAGCACCGGTCCACCGAGCACCGTCATCCGTCGTGTGGAGAACTCGCCAATCGCAAACATCGCGTCTGCGGCCTCACTCCACGGCCCGCTCATCTGTTCATGCAGCTCCGTCCCGAAGCTGGTCACGACCGTCTGTCCGGCAGGAACATGCGCGAAGTCGAACGTCACTTCAACCGGTGCCGCGCCGTCCAGCTTCGGTGCGACCAGGCCCGTCTCCCCGTTGAACTCCACCAGACCCGGCTCGATCAGCACGCGATGCCGCTGGCTGGCGCGAAACGGTCCGTCCCAGTCCTGCACCAGATCGTAGTCCAGCCGCATGGTCGTCCCGGGCTTCGCTTGCAGCGTCAGCCGCGACGGCCGACCAGTCGGCACCAGCGAAACCTCGCTGCCAGTAATCTTGAGGTTCTGGATCGCCCGCTCAAGATCCGTCGCCTCCGCCCAGGTCGACGGCAGATCGAGCAGCTCGATCCCCGTCGGTGGGCTCGTGGTCTCAAGCGAAACATGCACCCTTCCCGGGTGACTGAAGTCGAAGCGATACGCCAGTCGCCGCGTGATCTCACCCCTGGCTTCGAGCGAACGACCCTGCGGTCGCCCCGCAAGGACACCGCGGCAGCACAGAAACACAACGAGACATAGGCCGGCAAACCTCTTCAAGTGAAACAAGCAAACATCCTGAGCGCGAAAGCGATCCGGCGCATCCTCTGCCATCAACGATCTGCGCAATTCACGGCCTCGCGCTTCAGTAACCGCGGCTTGAGTCTACAGATCAACGGAGCCCGCTGCGCTGCGACAAGGGCCGACCGCCGCACCGAGGTATCCGCTCCTGGTTACGCTGTTGCTCCGCCAATCACCTGGCTCTGCTGAGTCTCCACTACCGCAAACCCGCCGCGCGCTCCGCCGTAATGGCCGTCCCTACCAGCCGCGCCGGCGGCTCGTCCTTCACTAGCTCCACCGAGTAGCTCTGCAGCGGACTCATCTTCACCATCTGCTGCAGGTAGTCCCGCAGCATGGCCAGATCCACAAAACGTGCGTTGAAGCCGGTCAGGAAAAACTTGCCGGCACCATCCTGGTGAATTGACGTCGCTGTCGCCGCCGCCAGCGCCTTGTGCCAGAGCCGCTTGAAGTCCAGGCAGCGCTGGTCGCTCGGCGAACCGTTCGGCAGCGTCAGGTTCGCCGCCTCAAAGACCTCCTCCGGTTCCATGTCCAGAAAGCGTAGTCGCATGGCCCGGTGCCCCATAATGCCTTCCATATGGCCGCGTCCACCGCACCCGCAGAAGCGCTCCTTGTCGTCCAGCGTCACGACGGAGTGGCCGCCCTCCCACACGCCGGGAGCAAACGGGTATCGCCCGTAGCCAATCCCGATACCAAGCGTCCACACCCGGATGATGCTGTCCAGCTTGCCGCGCGCCGCCGCCAGACCGGCCGCCACCCCGTCCGCATCGTTCAGCACCGTGACCGGCGCCTGCATGCCATGGCTGCGCAGCTGGATCTGCAGCAGCTCCGCAATCCGAGCACCCTTCAGCTGCGGAAGATTGGGCGACTCTTCGACCACCCCGCTCCGAATCAGCCCCGGTAGCGCAATACCAATGGCGCCGATATCCTTCGCGCCCGCCGCGACCTTCTGCACCTGTTCGCAGATCGTCTCCACCAGCAGGTCGGTGTGCAGCTCCACCAGACCGCCTTCTTCGTCCATGTCCACCGGGTACGCCAGCGGAGCGCCCTGCAGCTCGTGATCGATCACCAAGCCACACAAGATTCTTTCCGAAAGGATGACGCCAATGGTCTTTGCCATGGTTCTAAACCTGCTTTCAGCTACCGGTGAATAGCCCGTGATGACAGCTTGCGGGCTATTCGAACTTGCTCACCCGGTTCAAGCCGTTGAAAGCCGCCACTTTATAACATTCCGCGAGCGTTGGATAGTTGAACACCGTATCCACGAAATAATCCAGCTTTCCGCCGAGTGCCATGACCGCCTGGCCGATGTGCAGCAGCTCACTCGCTCCCTCGCCAATAATGTGCACCCCCAGGATCGTATGGTTCTGGCGATGGAAGATCAGCTTCAGCCGGCCTGTGGTATCGCCGCGAATCTGACCGCGCGCAATCTCCCGGTAATACGCCACGCCAACCTCGTAGGGAACGTCCTCCTCCGTCAACTGCTCCTCGGTCTTGCCGAGAAAGCTGATCTCCGGAATCGTCCAGATGCCGTACGGGTAGTAGCTTGGGTTCGACAGAATCGTCTCATCCCCAAACGCCCGCGCCGCCGCAACCCGGCCCTGCTCCATCGAGACCGATGCCAATGACGGAAAGCCGATCACATCACCCACCGCGAAGATCGACGGACACTTTGTGCGAAAGTCCTTATCCACCGGAATGCGCCCGCGTCCGTCCGAGTCCACGCCCACCGCACCCAGGTTCAGTTCATCCACATTGCCCTGCCGGCCGACGGCGTACAACAGCGCATCACCCTGAACCTTCTTCTTCGACTCAAGATTTGCGACCACCGTACCGTCCGGCATCTCTTCGACCGACTCCACCTCTTCATTGAGTCGCATCGTCACCCGCGAGTCACGCAGATGGTAGCTCAGTGCCTCCACAATCTCCTGATCGGCGAACTCCAGCAGCCGAGGTCGCCGCTCGATCAACGTCACCCGAACCCC